>CAVGXP010000040.1:0-9900 GCA_963633165.1 bacterium | reverse complement strand
CGCAGCACGGCGCCTAGGGGGCTAGGAAAACTTTGCGCGTCGGGGAAGGAGTGGCTTATATAAACTTTGGGATCGCTGCTTTTTAAGGAGAAGATGAGCTTCCCTCCTTTGGAAAGAGAAAAGGTGTAAACGTCTTCGCTGAATTGACAGAATTTGCTTAGGTAACGTCCTTTGAGAGCTTTCTCCAAATAAGGGGCGTATATGTTTAGCTGGCTTTGTTTCAAGGGCATGCCCTAATTATGGCTAAACTTTCCCCTTTGGGAAGAAAAGTTAACGCATTGTATTGGCCTTTCTTGTTTTCGACGACTATTGACATTAAGATATCCCAATCATGAACAAAAAAGGCTTGCTGATTATTCTTTCCGGTCCAAGTGGCGTGGGTAAAGGGACTGTGCGTCAAGAATTGATGAAGGATCCTTCTCTTTCTCTTTTCTTCTCCGTTTCAATGACGACGCGCGCCATGCGGCCAGGCGAGGTCAACGGGCGTGAATATTATTTCGTTTCCAAGGAGGAGTTCCAAAGGAACATCGATAACGGAAATCTTTTGGAATGGGCCGAATTCGTGGGCAACCGTTATGGAACCCCCAAAGACAAAGTTGAGCAAATGAGGGAAGAAGGCAAGAACGTCCTTCTTGAAATTGAGACAAAAGGAACCGCCAAGGTTCTTGGTCAATGCCCTGACGCCATTTCCATCTTCTTGATGCCCCCTTCTTTAGAGGCTCTTGAGGAGAGAATCCGCGGCAGGAAGACGGAAAGCGAAGCCGTCATCGCCGAAAGGCTCGAGAAAGCCCGCTCTGAAATGCCCTTAGCCGCGAAATACAAATACGTTGTGCTCAACGATTCCGTCGACCGCGCCGCAAAAGAAATCGGCAATATTATTAAAACCTCTTTCGGCGATTAACCTCAGCATAGGTATAATTCGGTTGAGATGCAGATCCTTGATGTTTTGATTCAACACGCCAAGACCTCATTGAACCGTCCTTTTTCTTATCTCTACGATGGAGATTTAGCTTTAAAAAAGGGCATACGTGTAGTTGTTTCCTTTAATCACCAGCGTCTTGTTGGCTATGTTGTTGATATTCACCAGACCGCCCTTTCCCAAAAAGAGCTCGAGGCGCAGAATGGCTTCCGCTTTGGCTTTATTCTTGGCGTTTTGGACAAAGAACCGCTTTTAAGCGATGAACTGCTTCGCCTTTGTGATGAGGTCGCAACCTATTATTTGGCCCCGAAGATTTCCGTTCTTCAGGCCATGCTTCCCTCTTCTTTGAAGCCCGCGATAAGTGCTCTTAAGGGGCCGAAAATCGCATACGATACCTATTATCGCCTTCTAAATGACGACGAAGAAGGGCTTACTCCAAAGCAAAAGGAAGCTTTGCGTCTGGTAAGGGAAAGCGGCGAGGTTCTTAAGAAAGAACTTGGAAGCCCTTCAATCGCAAAGGCTTTGTTGGAGAAGGGGAGAATTCAAGCCTTCCAAAAGGAAAGGAACCGTTTCGCCATCCCTGAATTCGAAAAAGAGCAACCCCATGAATTGAATCTTGAGCAAAGAAGAGCCTTCAATACTATTTTGGAGTGCTCCCAAACCGTTTGCTTGCTGCAAGGGGTGACAGGAAGCGGCAAAACGGAGGTCTACCTCCATTTGGCGGAAAAATATCTTGAAGAGGGCAAAGGGATCCTAATGCTTGTCCCCGAAATCTCCCTTACGCCAGCCATGGTTGAATATTTTTCACGTCGGTTCGGCGGCGAAATCGCGATCCTTCATAGCGAACTGACCCCAGCTGAAAAGTATGATGAGTACCGCCGAATCGCCTCAGGGAAGGCGAAAGTGGTGGTTGGGGCTCGAAGCGCTGTGTTTGCTCCTCTTGATAACATCGGCCTCATCATCCTCGATGAAGAGCACACCGAATCATACAAGCAAGATGGCGTGCCTTTCTATCACGCTAGAGAAGTCGCCATTATGCGCGCCGCTCACTTTGGGGCCAAAGTCGTCCTTGGATCAGCGACGCCTTCTTTGGAGACCAAAGCCAGGGCGGCGAAAGGTGTCTATGGTTATGCCCCGATGCTTCACCGCGTTAACGAGAGAGGGCTTCCGGATACGCAAATTGTCGATTTGACCAAACGTGCTTTGATGGTTAGCGGCAACCAGCTTTTTTCCAAGCCTCTAATCTCCGCGATAAAAGAAAGGCTTGAAAAGCATGAGCAGATTGTTCTCCTCATCAATCGCAGAGGCTATTCTAGCTACGTCACTTGTCCCCATTGCGGGCATATCTTCACTTGCCCCAATTGCCATGGGAATCTCACCTACCATAAGCAAGATGGAATGCTGAAATGCCATCACTGCTCTTACGTTGAAGAATATCCGCAAATCTGCCCTGAATGTTCAAGCCCTGCCATTATGCGCGTGGGCTTTGGGACGGAGAGAATCGTCAAGGTTTTGCAAGAAGATTTCTTTCCGGAGGCCCGCATCGCCCGCCTTGACGGGGATGTTGGCAAGGTTAGAAACAACGTCGCCAAAACCCTTCGGGAGTTTGCTTCTGGAGACTACGACATTCTCGTCGGAACCCAGATGATTGCCAAAGGGCACGATTTTCCAAACGTCACCTTGGTCGGAGTAGTGCTGGCCGATGTCGGGCTTTCTTTGCCGACGTACCGTGCCTCTGAAAGGACCTTCCAGCTTATCACCCAGGCCGTGGGCAGAAGCGGCAGAGGAGCAAAAAACGGCGTTGCCATCATCCAAACCTACAACCCCTCGCATTACGCGATTACTTTAGGCGCCAAACAGGATTATGAGGGCTTCTTCCGAAAGGAGATGCAGGAGAGGAAAACGTCTCTTTATCCGCCTTATCGCTATTTGTTTTTGCTTCGCTTCTCTTGTAAAAACGAGGAACGCTGCATCCAAGCGGCGCTGGACGTTCGGAAACATTTCGAAAACCAGTGTATTCCCGATTCTGCCTGCCTTGGCCCTAATACCCCTTTCTTTGCTTTGGTGGGGGACGTGCATCAAAGAACGCTTTTGATTAAGACAAAATCCCCTGACGCAACCCGGAAATATCTCACTGCCTTACTGAACGAGCTCTCCGGGAAAGGCGGGGTCGATATCCTTTGCGACGTCGATCCGCTCGACTATTAATTGGCCATACTCCTCGCGTGCGCGTGTGCTTGTGTGTTATAATCCCCAAGCAAAGGAGCTTTTCCCTATGATTACAATCCAAATCTTGGGCTTAGATCAGTTTGTCGTTGGCCATTATTCGAAAGACCATACCGCCAATCTTGCCCAACTCTATGAATCCGACGAATCCCTGATTAATTTCTACGCGCCGGATAGCATGGTTTTCCACAATGGAGTCGAACAGACGAGCTGGAACACCATCGTTATCGTTCGCGCCCCGCAAAAATACAAAGCCGTAGAGAGCCACGTCGCTTCCTATTTGATGCAGACCCTATCCGAGTTCTCCATCAACATCGAATTGGAATTCGAGTATTTTTCTTCCTCTTCTCATTACGAGAAGATCAACCCCTCTTATCCTCGCTACATCAAAGAGGAGAACGTCAAGGAAACCAACATCACCCTGTCCAATGACATGCCTGATCTTGGGGAAGGAGAAGACGAAACGTGCGAGGATGATTGCTGCTGCCACACCGAGCAGCAAGATCATTGCTGCTGCCCCCATTGCCATGAAGGCGATGAGAAGTCCGACGCTAACGAAGATGCCGAAGTGTATTTAGGAGATGCCTTCGCCGGACTCTTCGACGACAAATAAGCTAAGAAAGGAAATGAAAACCATGCAAGAATTCGATATCTCACTTGAAATCCTCTCCGCCATCCTCGATGACGGCATCGCCTTCAATGACGCTCTTAAAAACAAATTCCAGAAGGACATCGCCATCCGCCCCCTCCGCCCCTTCGTGGCCGGACTTGTGGGCTGCGAGCTCCGTCACCATCTCCTTTTCCGCTTCTTGATCAAGGAAGTCGAAAAAGATGTGCCGGAGGAAAATAGGCTCACCGAAAGCGAAATCCGTTTCCTCACCTTAGTTCTTGGCAACGATTTCTTCTATCGTCACATCGACGCGGAAAAAGCCAACGAAACCTGGAAAGCCTCGCTTTCGGATGAAAGCAAATACGAAAGGTTCATCCCTCTTCTTGGCAAAGCCGGTTCGACGAACGATCTCATTCCCGAATCGATTTCTCGCTCCAGCGAAAATTATCTCTCCCTTCGTTATAACACCCCTTCTTGGGCGCTCAAAATTTGGCGTCATTTCGGATATGGCAATCTCTACAAATGCCTTCGTTCCTTCTCTAGGCCCGAAACTTTCTACCTCCGCGTTCGCACTTCTTTGATTTCCGAGGATGAGGTTCTCGCCAATGCCGATTTCGCCCCTTCTCCCATTGATGGGGTCGTCATCTACAAAGGCAAAACCCCGCTTCGCAAACTCGATTGGGTCAAAGAGGGCAAGCTCTTCATCGAGCGTCCCTTGACGAAAAAGATTCTTGATGAGCACAAAGTCCATGAGCCTTCCGAGATCCTCCTTTATAACGGCAACGCCGACACCTCGCTTGAAAAGGAAATCCTTGAAACCTATGGCAGTGCCATTGGACTGAATTTGGGCACCCCCGACGTCGATGCGAAACTTGATATCACCAAGGAGATCAAAGCCCTTGGGCTCCGCAACGTGAATTTCTTCTCCGCTGACCCCCTTGCTATGGAAGCTGCGATTTCCAAGAAGCAAGATTTGGTCATCTGCGCTCCCGCTTCGACCAACTTCGACGCCATCCGCACCTCCCCCGATTTCTTGCTTCGTTTCCCGAAGACCTCCATGGACGGTTTGCTCGAAGGGGAAAAGAATGCGCTCTATGGCTGTGCTAAGTACGTGGAAGATAACGGCGTGCTGATTTATGTCGTCTACACCCTCTCTCAAAAAGAAGGGCACGCTACCGTCGCTTCCTTCCTCTCCGAACATTCCGAATTCAAACTTGAGGAAGAAACCCAGCATTTCCCTTATACCGAGCTAGGGACTTGCGCCTATGTCGCTGTTCTTAGGAAGGGCAACGTCGTCGATACGCTTGATGTTCCTTCCGCTGACCCCGCTTTGTTCGCCGCAGCCGAGACCTCGGTTTCCGCTTCTCTTTCTTCGGACAATCAATAATGAAAAACCTCCTTTCCTACACGCAGGAGAAGATGAAGGAAGAATTCACTTCCTTGGGCGAGAGTTCCTACCGCGCCAAACAAGTTTTCTCCTGGATTTATCAAAAACATGTTTATGACTTCGACTCCATGAGCGATGTTTCGAAGTCTTTCCGCGCTAAACTTAAGGAAGACTATTGCCTTCCCTTGCCAAAGATTCACACCCGCCAAGACGCTAGCGACGGCACCATCAAGCTCCTTTTGGAGATGGAAGATGGAGCGAAAGTCGAAACCGTTTTGATGCGCTATAGCTATGGCAACGTCATCTGCGTTTCCAGTCAAGTCGGCTGCAACATGGGCTGCGCTTTCTGCGCCTCGGGATTGCTAAGAAGAGAACGCAACCTGACCGCCGGAGAAATGGTTGGCGAGCTTCTTGTGATGGATCAGATCCTTCTTGAATCCGCTGAAACCGTCTCGCACATCGTCGTCATGGGAACCGGAGAGCCGTTTGACAATTACGATAACGTGATGGATTTCATCCGCATCGCCAACGATCAATCCGGTCTCTCCATTGGCGCTAGGCACATCACCGTATCCACTTGCGGACTTGCCGACGGCATTAAGAAATACGCGGACGAGGGCATCCAAATCAACCTCGCCGTTTCTTTGCATGCCCCTAACGACCAGATCAGAAATCAGATCATGCCGATTTCAAAAGGCTATCCGATGGATAAGCTCCTCGACGCCTTGTCTTATTACCAAGAGAAAGCCGGACGCCGCATCACCTTCGAGTACATCCTTTTGGCTGGGCTCAATGACAGCCTTGCCTGCGCCGACGAACTCGCTGATCTCATTCACGACAATCGCCTATTCGCTTACGTCAACCTCATCCCCTATAACCCCGTTAAGGAGAAGCCTTACCGCCGTTCCAGCAAGGAAGCCATCCGCTGCTTCGCCGACAGGCTAATGAAGCGGGGCATCAACGCCACCGTTAGAAAGGAATTCGGCAACGACATCGACGCCGCTTGCGGTCAGCTGCGCGCCAAAGTGACTAGTGGAGAATAACCATGGAAAAATTCAAAGGAACCTTCGCCTATCAGAAAGACATCGGGCGGGTCCGCGTAAGCAACGAGGACCAATGCGCTGTTGCTTTGAGCAATAACGGCGATGTTTTCCTTTGCGTTTGTGATGGAATGGGCGGGCAAAACAAAGGGGATTACGCCTCCAAAATGGCGATCGATTCCATGTTGGAGAGTTTCCGCACCATGCCCAAAACCCCAACCTTCTTTTTGAAAAGCTGGCTTGGCAGAAGCTATAAGAAAGCCAATTCGCTAATTTACGAGGAAGCCACCAAAAATCCGATCTATCACGACATGGGCACCACCTGCGTCACCGCCCTTATCCGGGGAGGAAAGATCTTCGTGGGCAACGCCGGCGATTCAAGGGCGTACTCTTATTCTAAAGACACCCTCCGCCTAAGCCGCCTGACCGAAGACCAAACCTACGTCGATTACCTTTTTAGGACCGGAAAAATCGAGGAGAGCGAAATGTCCTCCCGCGCCGACAGGCACGTCCTAATGAACGCGATGGGCATTTTCCCAAGCGCTTCCTTCGACATCAAAGTCTACCCCTACAATGGGGAGAGCATCTTGCTTTGCTCAGATGGGCTCTACAATAACCTTTCCGAAGCGGAGATCAAGGCGGTCTTGTCCACTAAAGACAGAACCGACGAGAAAGCTTCCTTCCTAATTTCAGAGGCCAATGCCAATGGCGGCAGCGACAACATCGCCGTCGCCCTTTGGGAGGTGCTGATGCATGATTAAGATCGGCGATAAAATCTCCGACCGCTATCGCATCACCTCTAGAATCGCTACCGGAGGCATGGCCGACGTCTATGAGGCCAACGACCTCGTGACCAAGCGCATCGTCTCTATCAAGGTGATGAAGGAAGAGCTTCTCAAAGACCCCGCCAATCTGGTGCGCTTTAAGAACGAAGCCGCGGCTGCGGCCTCTTTCAATCACCCTAATATCGTCAAGGTCTATGGCCAGGGCGCCGTCGATGGGAGACCCTACATTGCTAATGAATACATCCAAGGGCAGACCTTGCGCGACAAACTCAATTTTCAGATATCGCTGTCTTTATACGATGCCTGCGAAGTGATGCTTCAACTCACCGATGGCATGACCTATATTCATAAACACGGATTGGTTCACCGCGATATCAAGCCCGACAATCTTTTCTACATGAACGATGGAACGCTTAAAATCGCCGACTTCGGCATTTCTTCCCCCATCGGAATGAAGGAGAACGGCGACGCTGTCGAGGGGACGGTCTATTATTGCGCCCCCGAAGTGTTGACGGGCAAACCCGCCGCCATCGCCAACGACATCTATTCCATGGGCATCGTTTTTTACGAGTTGCTCGTCGGCTCGGTCCCCTTCGATGGCAACGACGCCAAAGAGGTCGCCATGAAGCAAATCTCCAAGCGTTTTCCAGAGCCTTCCAAAAGCGTGCCTTCAATTCCTAGATCCATCGACAAAATCATCGTAACCGCCTGCAGAAAGCGCCCCGAAGAACGTTTCCTCAGTGCGGAAGAGCTCCATAACGCCATCCTCAAAACCATGGAGGATAAAGACAGTTTCAAAGAAAGGAAAGGAATCCTCTCGAGGATTTTCGGTTTTAAATGAACACCTTTGTTGCGCCTAGCCTATTGGCCGCCAATCCGAAAAACATTCCGCAGGAAGTCGCCCTCGCCTGTTCTTGCTGCCCCTATCTTCATATCGACATCATGGATGGCAAGTTCGTGCCCGCTAAAACCTGGGATCCTTCTTTTGTTAAAGAAATATCCACATATTGCACTCCTTCCCTTGTCAAAGACGTCCACCTGATGGTCGAAGACCCTCTTTCCCATATCCCTTCCTTCATCGAAGCCGGCGCAGATCTCGTCACTTTCCATTACGAAGCCTGCGCGGATGGCGAAATGGTTAAAGACGCGATTTCGCTTATTCATTCCTTGAACAAGAAGGCAGGCGTCTCCATTAAGCCCATGACTTCCCCTTCAGTGCTTATTCCTTATCTAAAGGACCTCGATTTGGTCCTTGTGATGTCGGTTGAGCCTGGCAAAGGAGGGCAAAAGTTCATGCCTTCATCTTTGGATAAGCTTTCTGAGCTCTCTAAGATTAGAGAGGATGGGCATTATTCCTATTTATTGGAGGTCGATGGCGGCATCAATAAAGAAACCGGAAAACTCTGTGTTGATCGCGGAGCGGACGTTCTGGTGGCCGGGAGCTATCTTTTCGGGCATGATGACTTTAAGGAAAGGGTGAAAGGACTGGAGGAATTATGAGCTTAGGTTTTTCAATTTTCGTCATTGCGCTAATCGTTTTATCGATGGCCAGCATCTTGTCTTTCGGGCTTATTGGCTATAAAGGCAAAAACAAAACGAGTTTCTCTTTCCTTTCTTATTTCCCTTTTGAACTGAACGAAGGCCACGACGTTTGCAGTCGCCTCTCTAGCTATAGCGTTTTCCTTCTTGCCGGAGCTTTGGCCCTAGCATCGACTGGAATGCTTTGGAGCGAGGATTTCCGCCCCTTCCTATCCGTAGCTATTTTCATGGCGATATTCGGGATTTTGAAAGCGGTAGCCCTCATTTTCGTTTTCCGCATTCCCGCATATCATTTCAAATTCCATTGCATCGTCTCCGTCACTTATTTTTGCTTGGTTGTTTTGACTTCCTGCTTTGCGGGGATTTTCTTCTTGAACATGTCAAAGGCCTTCGAAGGTGGCGCCGTCGCGATGATGGTCATCGAATTCCTTTTGGCTTTCTTGCTTACGGGCATCGCCATCAATCCCAAGCTTTCAAAGTGGACGGAGCTTGAAAGCGTTGGCAACGAGGATGGCAGCGTCGAGATCCGCCGCCCGAAGCCTTTTGTCTTAGCTTTGTCGGAGTGGTGTGCTATCGCCATCGATCTTCTTTCGGTTTTGACCTTCATCGTCGGAATCCTCCTCATCACCTTGAATTAAGGGGAATGGAACAAAGGTGAAACGGCCCGAGTTCCTTTTTTGTTGTAGACAAAGAGTAAGGGGCTTAATATTAAGTTAATATAAACTAACTTATAGAGGAGCCTTTTATGGACAACGAACAATACAAACTGAATTCAATCAAGGAATTCACGAAAGCCGCTTCCAAATATGAAGGCGATGAGGCTGGTCTATATAAGATGTGCAGGAAAGATTACCCTTCTATCTTAGAAGAGGTGTCCAAGGAACCTTTCAATGATTTGTTAGACGCGGGGTGTGGGACTTCGCCGATGATTTCCCTGCTGTCGCAAAAATATCCGGACAAGCATTACACGGGCTTGGATTTGACTCCTGCCATGATCGAGCAAGCCAAAGCCAAGAACCTCCCGAATGCGACTTTCGTTGTGGGGGATTGCGAGAATTTCCCCTTCGGAGATGATTCCTTTGACGTAATCATCTGTTCAAACAGCCTCCACCATTACCCAAACCCTGTCGCTTTTTTCGAAAGCGCGAAAAGATGCCTCAGGAAAAACGGCCGCCTCGTCATCCGCGACTGGTCGACGAAGAACAAATTTTTGCGTTTCTATATGGATAAAATAGAGATCCCCGTGCTTAATTTTTTCGGGAAAGGGGATGTGAAGATCGTCACGATAGAAGCGGTGGTCGATTGCTGCAAAAAGGTGGGCCTTAAAGTTGAGAAGGCCGAAATCCAAAAAGGAAGTCGGCTGCATTGTCTGATCAGAAAGATTTAAAAAAGCG
>CAVGXP010000039.1:0-3482 GCA_963633165.1 bacterium | reverse complement strand
GCGATGTTATGACTCACGAGGTCCTGCGCGTAGATAAGCCCCACAAGCAATAAGGAAGCAAAGGCGAAAACAACACCGACTTCAAGGAAAAGCCCCCAGCGGTTTTTCAGGCAATCGAAGAACTGCCTCCTCCTGGAGTTAGGAAGGCCTTTGAAGGAGAAATCCTCCGCGCTGCTTTTGATCCTTCGCTTCTTAGCCATGGATATCCTCCGAAACATGGCTAGCCATCATCGCCCTGATCAAAGGGTGAGAAGAGAAGGCAAGCTCCTCTTTCTTCAGCGAAAGGCTGATTTTCCCTTCTTCGAGCAAAAAGATTTCATCCGCCAAAGACAAGACGTCTTCCTGTAGATGGGTAACCAAGATTATGGTGAGCTTCCTTTCTTTAACAATGCCTTTCAAAAGCTCCCTTTCCTTGTCCCTGCGCAGCTCATCGAGATTAGAGAAAGGCTCATCGAGCAAGAGGAGGCTAGGCTCTTTGATCAAGGCCTTCCCAAGGCAGGCCCTTTGCTGCTGTCCGATAGAGATTTGCCGAGGAAGGCGGGAAAGCGTCGCGGATATGGCGAGATCATGCGCCGTCTTATATACTTTGCTTCTTATTAAATCAGGATCCATCCTCATTATTTTCAAAGGCAAGGCGAGATTATCAAAGATCGAACGGTTTGGATAAAGGGTGATCTCCTGGTCTAGATAAGAGAGGTTCCTTTCTTTCGGCGACATCTTGCTAGAGAGCCTCCCATCGAAAAGGATCTCCCCTTCGTAAGGCAAAATCCCGGCGATGGCTTTTAGAAGGGTGCTTTTTCCTGACCCCGATTCCCCAAGGACCACGTTGCATGCATCGGATGCGAAGCAGCCCTTCAGCGCGTCCAGGCAAACGTATTCCATTCCCTTTTTCGCGGGGTAGGCTACCGTCAGATTGTTCATTTCGACTTTAGGCATGGCTAATTTTACAACCTTAAGAAAATCCTGGGCCAAATATCGCTCGGCCCAGGATATCTTAACGGAACTTTTTGATAAGAATCGTCAAGTTTAGATGGTGGCGGTCAAGGAGGTGAAGGCAAATGAGTCGTATCCACCCGTCGCGCCATTGCGCGTCCTTTCAAGGCGAAGCGCCTTCTTCCCTTTGGCGACGTCCTCGCTTAACTCTAGCGGATAACCAGAGGAAGTGGAAATCTGGGTCACATCGCCCGAAGTAGAAATCGTCACCTCAATCCATTCCGGATTATTGCCCCAATAAACTCCGCTGGCCCATTCTTTGCCATCGGCTTTAAGGGCGTAGCCCTGCCAGGCGTTTTCCGAAGCTAAGAAAAAGCTTACCTTGCTATAGGCGGCGTAATTGATCTTTGGGAAGTCAATGTAATAGGTATGGTCTCCGGTATAGCCGCCATTTTGGAGACCAATGCTTACATAATTGGAGGAAACTTTATCATTGGCGGCATTGAAACTCACCCCGAAATTAGCATCGCTATAAACGCCGAGGGCGTTCGCCTCATACCAACTGCCGCCGCTAGAAGGAATAGAAAGCACTTCCGTGGTTTCTTCAGCCAAAGCGGTTTTGACCGTCGCGATTTTAGAAGGCGCGGAATAGTTCGCTTTTTCATAGGCGGTCATGTTCGCTTCCGCTTCAGCAAGCGCGTTTGCGTATTCTTTATACGCGGTTACGGCAGCATCTTTGTTGTCCTCGTTAACCTCATCAGGCAAAGCGTTCACGCTCGCGGATAGCCATCCCATATAATCAAGAGCATATTGCTTGAAATCGGTGACAACCAACGACTGATATGTATTGAACGATTGCCTTTCGAAGGTAAAGGAAAGTCCACTTTCCCCGGATGCAACATCGCTTCCATAACTTGTTAGCAGCATCCCCTCAATGTAGAAATAGGCGTTAGTGCCATCAGCAATGACATAGGCATGAGCCTGGGCCGCTTTGATATAGGAATACAAGAAATTGCCATTACCGGCTTTGATTCCGCCCCAAGGATCCGCTCCATAATTGTTTTCAAGGATGAAATCCACTCGCCCGGCGGCATTATAATCAAAAGCAGGCAAGGTTATCGTAAAGGAAGTCACGCCATCTTTCTGAAGTTGGAGCTCTACCCCATCGTCTTTTTCAATAATGGCGGTAGCGTCTGCGCAGGCAACGGAATCGGTATTGAGCGTCTTCGCAACGGAAGAAACCGTATAAGTGGATTCTTCAGAAGGGACGCCCCACTTCGCAGTTAAAGCCCCCGTAGAAGAAGTAACGGCATCTACTTTGTTCCCGGATTCATCGTACCAACCAAGGAATATCTTTCCTGCCATAGTCGGTGTGGTCGGCAAAGAGCCCAAAGAAACGATTTCGGTTTTGTCGCTACCATCGCTATTGACGTTGTTAAGAGTCACCTCTTTGACGGTTTCAAAGGATAGCCCGGAGATCATGATGTAGCCGCGCAGATCGGCGAATTTGAAGATGAAGTCCGTGAGGTTGGAAGAGACTTCCGAGGTGGCGGAGCTCTCGGCGTAGTTGAGCGTCACCGTGTGCCATTGCCCGTCGTTTTCGAGTTTGGAGGAGACGTCCAATCCGTAGTAGCCCCCATCCTTGAACTGGCATAGGGCGGTCCACCCTTCAGGCTCGCTGGGGCTCGAAGAGCCAGCCCAGCCGCCCTTCCCCCAGTTTTGGTAGCAATAGGAGAAGGTGACGGATTTCGAGGTTTTTGACTCGCTTGGCACGGAGAAGCGGAACTCGGCGCAGCCGGTGTTACCAGTGGGGTTGGTGGCCTCCCCCGTCTTGCCGGAGGCGGAGAAGTATATCGCCGTTTTTCCGGAGTCCTTGACGAACAGAGGGGTTGACGTGCCCTCCTTGCCGTCAACGCCATTAACGCCCTGGTCGACGTATTTGAATTTCTCGACGCCGACGTTTGCGATGAGGTCGCCATCAGCGATGTCGCTAATTTCGGCTCCGACGAGGGCGGGGATGACGACATCTTCAAGGGAGACCTTCTCCTTGCTCTCGAAGCCGTATCTCGCCGAGGAAACATCGGCCGCGCAGCATTCGTTGCATCTCCAATAGGGACGGTAGCCCTCCTCACCGACCTTAGGGGCCTGGAAGGCTTTCTCGACGAGGGTGTGGCTGGCTTCGTGGTCAACGGCTTCGGTGGGAAGAGTCAAAGCGCCGCTTGTGACCGCGCCGAGTGCGGCGACGCCAAGGGCCAGAGAGACCCCGGCGACGGCGACGAGGACCATTTTCTTGCTTTTCATGGTTTTTTCCTTTCTTTTCGGAAAGGCTTTTTTGCTGGCTCTGCTAAAGGATGCCGACAAAAAGCGTTTCCTGATTTAATAAAAGAATTGTAACCGCTTACACGCTCAAGGCATTTTCCTTTTTTATTTTAAACTTGCCTTATTTTTGCCTTTCTTATGGGAAACCATGGCTTTTCTTGCTTTTTTTGAAGGTAAAAAGAAAAGGCAAGCCGCTTGGCTTGCCTAGAAGAAGAGACTAATTAGAATTC
>CAVGXP010000038.1:130851-135335 GCA_963633165.1 bacterium | reverse complement strand
CGCGGGGATTTGGTTTACCTGGAGAAGCAGGGGAAGATAAACCGCCTCCATGGCGGAGCCAAAAGCCTAAAAAGCGGACCCTCGAGTTTCCAAGAGCTCGACATGAACGAAAAGGCCTCGCTAAACGTGGAAAAGAAGAGGGCTATCGCCGAATTCGCCGCAACCCTCATCGAAGATAATTCCTTTGTCTACATCGATGCCGGAACGACGACTTCCCTTCTCTGCGATTGCATTATCTCAAAAGGGAACGTCTTCCTCACCAATTCGATGACCATCGCTGAGAAACTCAAAAGGAAGAACTACAAGGTCTACGTCACCGGAGGGGAACTCAAACTCACAACCGACGCCTTCCTTGGCTCCTTCCCCATCGAGACCATTAAGCGCTTCACCTTCGACGTCGGCTTCTTCGGGGCCAACGCCGTCTCCTTGAAGCAAGGCTATACCACCCCGGATTACGAAGAAGCCGTCATCAAGAAGACCGCTTTGGAGAGGTGCGTGAACGCCTTCGTCTTGGCCGATTCAACCAAAATCGGATTGGAATCCAGGGTCAGCTTCGCCTCCTTCAAAGACGCCAAGCTCATAACCGATTCGATTCCTGATGAAGATTATAGAAAAGACAATGTCTTGGAGGTTAAAGCAAGCAAATGATCTACACCGTGACTTTCTCCCCGGCTTTGGATTACATCGTCGATCTCGACGAGCTTCAAGTTGGGGCGATCAACCGCACCAAAAAGGAGAAGATGCTCGCCGGAGGGAAGGGGATAAACGTCTCCTTCGTCCTCTCCAATCTAGGAACGCCATCCGTGGCTATGGGGTTTTTAGGGGGTTTCATCGGCGATTACATCGAAAAGCAAATCGCCAGCAGGGGAATCAAAAACGACTTCGTCCATCTTGAGGGCAATACCCGCATAAACGTCAAAATCAAAGGGATGGTCGAAACCGCCATCAATGGACAAGGCCCGATGGTTAGCGAGGATAAAATCGAAGAGCTTATCTCCAAGCTAGAGAAGCTTAGTGAGGACGATATCCTCGTCATCTCCGGAGCCATTCCCTCTAACCTTCCTAGCGATACCTACGAAAGAATCCTACAGCGAATCAAAGATAGAGGCGTCAAACTCGTCGTCGACACGACCAAAGACACCTTGCTGAAAACGCTTTGCTTCCATCCAATCCTAGTCAAACCAAACAAGGAAGAGCTTGAGGAGCTCTATGACGTGAAAATCCATAGCGACGAAGACCTCGTCGCCTTTGCTTATAAACTCATTGAATCCGGGGCTAGAAACGTCATTGTCTCCTTAGGTGGAGATGGGGCGTTGCTAGTCAAGTCGGATGGCAGCTACAAAAAGCAAGCCTCGCCGAAAGGGAAGGCGATCAACACGGTCGGAGCAGGGGATTCCCTGGTGGCCGGATTCATCGATGAATACGTCCGTTCCCAAGATGTTGAGAAGGCCTTCAAACGCGGCATCGCCACCGGAAGCGCTTCGGCCTTCTCGGAGGAGCTAGCCACCCTAGAAGAGGTGGAAGCTCTACTGAAAACGATATAAAAGACAATATATAAGAAAGGAGATTAACATGAAAATCACTGATTTATTGTCTAAAGATACGATTGATATCAACGCTTCGGCTAGCAGCAAGTCCGAAGTGATTGAGAAAGCAGTTGAACTGATTTCTAAAAGCGGGGTAATCTCGGATTTGGAAACTTACAAAGCCGGGGTCTTCCACCGCGAAGAGGAATCGACGACCGGAATCGGGGAGGGCATTGCCATCCCGCATTGCAAATCCGATTGCGTTTCTAAGCCATCCCTAGCCGCGATGGTGCTCCCCGAAGGGGTCGATTACGATTCCTTAGACGGGGAGAAGGTCAACCTCCTCTTCCTCATCGCCGCTCCTAATAGCGAGGACAACGTCCACCTCGAAGTTCTTGCTAGACTCTCCAATCTTTTGATGGATGAGGATTTCAAGAACAATTTGATTGGCGCCTCCAGCAAAGAGGAATTCCTCAAAATCATCGACGATGCTGAGAAAAGCAGGATTGAGGAAGAACAGGAACAAGCCCCCTCAACGCAATATCCGGATATCCTCGGTGTCACCGGCTGCCCCAACGGCATCGCCCATACCTACATGGCTGAGGAATCCCTTAAGAAGAAGGCCGAGGAGATGGGGTATACCTGCAAAGTCGAGACCAATGGCTCAGGCGGAATCAAAAACGCCTTGACCCAAGACGAGATCGAGCACGCCAAAGGCATCGTCGTCGCTGCCGACGTCAATGTCGAGATGGATCGCTTCTCTGGAAAGAGGGTGGTCATCGCCACCGTCAGCAAAGGCATCCACGAACCCGAAACCCTCATCAAGAAGGCCGTTGCCGGGGAAGCCCCTGTCTACCAGGGTTCCTCTAGCGCGGAAAAGAAAGAGTCAGCGGAAGGGGAATCGACCTGGCATAAACTTTACAAGCATTTGATGAGCGGCGTCTCCCACATGCTTCCCTTCGTTATCGGAGGTGGAATCTTGATCGCCCTTGCGTTTATGATCGACACCTTCGCCGGCGTCCCTCAGGATAGCAATTTCGGAAGCGGCACCTTCGTTTCCAAACTGTTTAAGACCATTGGCGATACCACCTTTGGCTTCATGCTCCCTGTTTTGGCGGGCTTCGTAGCCTATTCCATCGCCGGGCGACCGGGCTTAGCCGTCGGCATCGTCGGTGGGGCTTTGGCCAAACTTTCGACCTTCTCCATTGAATACAGCATCAGCGGCAACGATACCGGGGCAACCGCCGGCTTCCTTGGGGCTCTAGCTGCGGGGTTCTTAGCTGGCTATATCGTCAAAGGCCTAGAAGCCGGGACCAAATGGCTGCCGAAATCTCTTGATGGCATCAAACCGATGCTCATCTATCCTCTCTTCGGCGTGCTGCTTATTGGGGTTGCGATGTATCTGCTCAACACCCCCTTCACCTACATCAACATCGGCGTCTCCGCCGGGCTCAACTGGCTTGGCCAAAACAATCTCACCATCCTCCTTGGCGCCCTTCTTGCTGGCATGATGGCCGTCGACATGGGCGGCCCGATCAACAAAGCCGCCTACGTCTTCGGGACGGCTCTCCTCACCGAAGCCGCCGGAAGCAGCGATCCGGCTTATCAGACCTATTGCTATCAGATGATGGCCGCGGTCATGGTCGGCGGCATGGTGCCGCCATTAGGCATCGCCTTATCCGCCACCCTTTGCCCTCAGAAATGGAGCAAAAACGAAAGGAAAGAGGCTTACGTCAACTATGTCATGGGCGCGGGCTTCATCACCGAAGGCGCCATCCCCTTCGCGGCAAAAGATCCGCTTAGGATCATCTCCGCTTCCGTGATCGGCTCCTCGGTTGCGGGGTTATTGAGCGTCTTGTTCAACTGCACGCTTATGGCCCCTCATGGCGGCATCTTCGTCTTCGCCGTCGTTGGCAATTGGTATTGGTACATCCTCGCTTTAGTCGTGGGCACCATCCTCACGGCAATTATCCTCAGCCTACTTAAGAAAGACGACCCCAATCCGGAGCTTGGCAAATTCAAAGGAATCCGTTTCAATTTCAAAAGGAGCAAATAACATGAAATCATTCACCTACGTCATCAAAGACAAAGAGGGCATCCATGCCCGCCCCGCCGGCATCGTCGTGGCCGAGGCGAAGAAGTACGCCTCTAACGTCGCTATCCTCAACAAAGGCAAAAAAGCCGATCTGAAGAGGATCTTCGGCGTGATGGGCCTCTGCGTCAAATCCGGTGAAACCGTCGAGATCCAAGTCGATGGGGCGGATGAGGCTCAGGCATCCGAAGCTTTGGAAAAAGTCTTTGCCGAGAACCTCTAATTTCTTTGGCCCATAAGGTTTCCTTGTGGGCCTTTTCATAAAAGGAGCACGATATGAAAGAATACGCTTCAAAACGCCTCTTCGACGGCTATGCCCTAGGAAAGCTCGTCGTTTATAAGCCCAACGTCATGGAGACAGAGGTCGTTTCCTTAGGAGTGGAAAAAGAGACCGAAAGATTCCTAGTCGCAAGGAAAAAAGCCATCGAAGGGTTTGAAAAACTCTACCAGGACACGCTGCTTCGTCTAGGCGAGGAGGAGGCTCAGCTTTTCCTCACCCACAAGCTTATGGCGGAGGACCTCGATTTCGAAGACGCGGTGAACGCACATCTAGCTTCGGGGGAAAACGCGGAGGAATCCGTCAAAGAGGCCGCAGAAGAGCTGTCGGGGATGTTCTCTAGCATGGACGATCCCTACATGAAGGAAAGGGGCAAGGACGTCATCGAAGTCGGCAAAGGCATTGTCGATGCCTTGCAGGGGAAAGAAGGTGGGTTGCTACTTAAAGAGCCTTCGATCCTCATCTGCGACGACCTTCCCTCCAGCGAGTTGATGAAATTCGACAAGAACCTCCTCAACGGCTTGGTGCTTATTAAGGGGAGCTTGAATTCCCACGTCTCAATCCTTACCCGCATGCTTGAGATCCCCTC
>CAVGXP010000038.1:129069-130601 GCA_963633165.1 bacterium | reverse complement strand
GTCATCAAAAACGACGCCGAGGGCATCGGCTTATTCCGTTCGGAGTTCATCTATCTAGACAGCAAAACCTATCCTAGCGAGCAGGAGCAGTTCCTTCATTACAAAAAAGTGGTGGAGGAGATGAAGGGGAAGGAGGTCATCATCCGCACCCTCGATATCGGAGCCGACAAAAAGGTCGATTATTTTGATCTCCCGGAAGAGGAGAATCCGGCTTTGGGATACCGCTCCATCCGCATCTGCAAAGACCGTCCGTCGATGTTCCTTGATCAGCTCACGGCCCTTTATAGGGCTTCCGCTTATGGCAACCTCGCCATCATGATCCCGATGATCATCTCCTTAAGCGAGGTCGAGTTTGTAAAGCAAATGTGCGCTTTGGCTAAATCTAACCTCACCTCCAGGGGCGAGAAATTCAACCCGGATATGAAACTAGGCATCATGATCGAGACCCCGGCTTCGGCCATAATCTCGGACATCTTGGCCGCCAACGTGGATTTCTTCTCCATCGGGACCAACGATCTCTCCCAATACACTTTGGCCGTCGATAGGGTCAACCCAAAACTCTCCAAGACCTTCGACCCCCATCATAAAGCGATCCTGCGTTTGATAAAGATGACCGCTGAAAACGCCCATGCCCACAACATCCCCGTCGGCATCTGCGGAGAGCTGGCTAGAGACGAGGAATTGGTGCCTTTCTTCGTGAAGCTTGGCATCGATGAGCTCTCCGTCTCGCCCTCCTACGTCCTTAAGCTTAGGAAGCAGATAGGGGAAGTCGATTCTAGCAAAGTCGATCTTTCTTTCTTCCTCGATTAAGTAACGAATAGCCTGGCTGCTGCCGGGCTATTTTTATGCCTTCATACCAAGCCAAAGACTTCGCTCGCCCTTTCATTTCGTTAGGGCTAATCCTAAAATTCAGCCATGGAATCCTTGAAAGAGCTCTACGAAAAAGGCGAATACGAAAACTTGCTTAAATCTAGCGAAAACCTCACCGACGAAGAATCGATTCTTCTTAGGATATCGGCCTTGCTTGCCCTCTCCCGATCCAAGGAAGGATTGGAAGTCCTTCTTAAAAATAGGGAGGCCTTGTTTCGCTATAGGCCTGCTCTAACAATGAAGACCAATTTCGAGATCCGCTTCGTCTTAGGGCAATTCGACGAGGCTAGAGAGGACCTTGAATATTACAAAAACGCGCCTTACGTCTCCCAAAGCATCGAAGAGGCTCTAGCCTCTTATCCCCAGATCATCCGCGAGGAAGAGAAGGCGTATTTGCTAAAAGGCTACGCGAGGATCGATGATTACGAGGCATCGCTTTCTAGCAAAGATCCCTTTGTGGTCCTTGGGGCGCTCAACAAACTTGGCAAAGCGGGCATAAAAGGCCATGAGGAGGGGATAAAGAAGGTTCTTATATCCAAAGATACCCATCCTGACGTTCGCACCTTCGCCTTGCAATTGCTCAGCTATTGGAAATATCCGGAGGAAGTGGAATTCCTTTCTGAGGAAGGAAAGATAAAGCTCACCCCCAAAGACATCCCCGA
>CAVGXP010000038.1:15608-128455 GCA_963633165.1 bacterium | reverse complement strand
GCAGTTCCTCACCGAGAATAAGGTCGAGCCTTTCGCCCGCCCCGACGTCGACATCATCAAGCTCAACGACAACGAAGTCACCATCAAATTCGTCGTCACCCTTTTCCCAAGCGTCACCCTTGGCGATCACAAAGGTTTGACTGCTGAGAAGAAGGTCGCCACCGTCTCCGATAAGGAGGTCGAGGAGGCCATCACCAAGCGCCTTGCCAATTCCGCCGATTTGGTCGTCGTCGACCGTCCGGCTAAGCTAGGCGACACCCTCATCCTTGATTTCGTCGGCACGATGGAAGGCAAAGAATTCGATGGCGGCAGCGCCAAAAACTATGAGCTCGAACTCGGCTCCAATTCCTTCGTCCCCGGCTTCGAAGATGCCCTTGTCGGTGTCAAGAGCGGCGAAGAGAAGGACGTCGAAATCACCTTCCCGACCCAATACGTCAAAGAACTCGCCGGCAAGCCCGCGACCTTCCATTGCACTATCCATGAGATCAAAGAGAAGAAGATCCCTCTTCTTAGCGATGAATCGGTCAAAGACTTCGGCATCAAAGACGTCGAGACCGTCGATCAGATGAAGGCCTATCAGAAGGAAACCCTTTTGAAGCAGAAGGCCTCCCAAGCCGATGAGGCCTATTACAACGCCCTCGTCGAGCAGATCGTCTCCGCCTCCAAAGTCGAGATCGCCCATTCTATCCTCGAGCAGGAAGCCGCTTCCCAAGAAGAAAAGACAAAGCAGCAGATCGAAAGCAACGGCCTCACCTTCGAGCAATACCTCGAAATCACCGGCCAAAAAGAAGAAGACCTCAAGAAGAACCTCATCGAATCCTCCAAGGCCAACCTTACCCAATACCTCGTTCTCCAGCAACTCGCCCACGTCGAAGGGCTCGACGTCAGCGATGCTGAACTCGACACCGAGGTCGCTAAACTCGCCGATCAATACAAGATGAGCGTCGAAGACGTCAAGAAGGCCCTCGGCAACCTCGAGAACTTCCGCGAATCCATCCGCTCCCGCAAAGTGAGGGAATGGATCCTCGCCAATAACGGTGTTTCTGAAGCCAAAGCCGAGAAGGTCGAAGAGAAGAAAGCGGCCTCCCCCAAGAAGACCGCCGCCAAAAAACCCGCCGCTAAGAAATCCCCGGCCAAGAAAGCCGCGAAAAAAGAAGCGGAAGAAACCAAGTAATCCCCCTCATCTAAAATCAGCCCGCTGAAACTTAGCGGGCTTTTCTTAGCTTTGGGCTTATAGACGTTAGCAATCAATCCTTGACAGTGCTAAGACGGGGGATATAATGCCCTTGGCACTCTTAGTATCCGATTGCTAGAAAGGACCGAATATGGAACAAAACAGTCCCGAAAACAATAATCTGACCCTCCCACTTCTAATAACGCGTGGGATGATCATCTTCCCGAACATGTCCGAAGACGTGGAGGCCAGTCGCTCTTTCTCCATCTCCGCGATCAAAGACGCCAAAGAGATGACGAACTCCCTCATTTTCGTCGTCGCGCAGAAAAGCCCGGACGTTGACAACCCCAGCATCGACGACCTTTATTCCGTCGGCACGCTTTGCCGCATCGTTTCCTACGCAGATAATGGCAATTCCATCCGCGTCAGGATGGTGGCGAGCAAGCGCGTCAAACTTCTTAAAATCGTCCTTGGGGACAATCCTTCCGCCGAAGGCATTTTGCTAGAGCCCATTCCCGCCGACAACGCGACGGGAGAGCGACTCGTCAAAGAGCTTTTGGAAGGCTTGGCCAAGACGCCGGAGCTCAATAGGAACATTTCTCGCGGGGCCATCGCCCAATTCTCTAAAAGCGATAAAATCGACGATCTCCCCGATACTTTGGCCGCGGCTCTTCCTTTGTCTTTGCAGCAGAAGCAATCTTTGCTAGAGGAACCCTCCGTCATCAAAAGGCTGGAGAGCCTCATCGCCATCACCGCCTCTTTGCAGCAGATGGCGGAAGTGGAGAGAGACATCTCCGAGAAAGTCCGCCAATCCACCGAGAAAAGCCAAAAAGACTATTACCTTCGCGAGAAGATGAAAGCCATCAAGGAGGAGCTTGGCGAAGACAAGGTCGGGGGAGATGAGGATTCCATCAAGGAAAAGCTTGAGAAGAACCCCTATCCCGAAAACGTCAAAGCCAGGGTCAAGCAAGAGCTCCATCGCTACGAGATGATGCCTGAATCCTCTCTAGAAGCCTCTTTGATCATGTCTTACATCGAGACCCTCTTAAACGTCCCCTGGTATCAGAAAACCGAAGACGACGAAGACCTCGACAACGTTAGGAAAGTCCTCGACGAGGATCATTACGGCCTGGATAAAGTCAAAAAGAGAATCATCGAATATCTAGCCGTCAAGAAGATGACGGGAACTCTCAAAGCCCCCATCCTTTGCTTCTATGGCCCCCCGGGATGCGGCAAAACATCCTTAGGGAGGTCGATTGCCCGCGCGCTTGGAAGGAAGTTCTTCAAAGCCAGTTTGGGCGGCATCTCCGATGAGGCCGAGATCCGCGGCCACCGCAGGACCTACGTTGGCTCCATGCCGGGCCGCATCATCCAAGGCATGACCAAAGCCGGGACGTGCAATCCGGTCTTCTTGCTCGATGAAATCGACAAAATCGGCGGTTCGAATTATCGCGGGGATCCTGCCTCGGCAATGCTTGAGGTCCTTGACCCTGAGCAGAATTTCGCTTTCAACGACAATTATCTCGAAGAGCCTTACGACCTCTCCAACGTCCTTTTCATCTGCACCGCGAATAACCTCGACAACATCCCGCGGCCTTTGCTTGACCGTCTTGAGCTGATCGAGGTTCCTAGCTACACCGAGATCGAGAAGATCAAGATCGCGGAAAGCTTCCTCATCCCTAAGCAAATGAAACTCAATGGGCTGAAAGAGGGGGACATCGCTTTCTCCACCGATTCCATCAAAGAGCTCATTGAGCATTATTCGATGGAAGCCGGCGTTCGTCAGCTTGAGAGGCTCACCGCCTCCGTCTGCCGCAAAGCCGTGGTGGAGCTGCTTGATCATCCAGAGACCCAAAAACCCATCCAAGTCGAACCTGAATTGGTCAAAAAATACCTTGGAGCCGAGGTTTTCGAGGGTTCGAAGAAAGAAAAAGAGAACCAAATCGGCGTTGTCACGGGACTTGCCTATACCGAGGCCGGCGGGGACATCCTCCCCATGGAGGTGACTTATTTCCCAGGGAAAGGCGGCTTGGTTTTGACGGGTAAACTCGGCGAGGTCATGAAGGAATCCTGCCAGATCGCCCTTGATTACGTCAGGGCCAACAGCAAGCGTTACCAAATCGACGACGACATCTTCCAGAAAAACGACATCCACGTCCATTTCCCCGAAGGCGCCGTGCCAAAAGACGGACCTAGCGCCGGAGTGGCCATCACAACGGCCCTCATCTCGGCCTTGACCCACACCCCCGTCAGCGCCAACGTGGCGATGACTGGAGAAGTGACTCTCCGGGGCAAAGCCTTGCCAATCGGCGGCTTGCGCGAGAAATCCCTTGCCGCCATGAGAAGCGGCATCAAGGAGATCCTCGTCCCCGTCGACAACAAAAAAGACGTCGATGAGCTCCCTGAAGAGGTCAAGAAAGGGCTTAAGATCACCTTGATGAAATGCGTTGACGACGCTTTGGAAAGAGCACTCGTCAAAGAAGGCCATGAAGCTTAATTTCCACGCTGCAAGCTATGTCAAAAGCGCCCCTTCCTTGAAGGAGGCGCCCAAAGACGGGCTTCCCCACGTCTTGTTCGTAGGACGCAGCAACGTCGGCAAAAGCTCTTTGATTAACGCCCTTTGCTCCAGCAAACTCGCCTTCTCATCGAAGAAAGCGGGGAAGACGAAGCTCCTCAATTACTTCCTCATCGATAAGACCTTCTACCTCGTCGACTCGCCAGGTTATGGGAAAACCTCCTATGCCAATCTGACCACCATCCAGTTCTCGAAGATGATGGAAGAATACGTTAAGGACAAAAGCCTCAAAGCGATCGTCCTGCTTTCTGATATGCGCAGGGAGCCAGGGGAGGAAGATAAGGCCTTCCTTGCCTATCTTCTCTCAACCGGGGTCCCCGTTATTGGGGTGCTTACGAAGATGGACAAGATGAACCAGTCGGAGCGTCACGAGGCTCTTCGCAGGGCGGGGAGGCTTGGCTTGGTCGATCCTTTGCCTAGCGATCTTTCCTCTACTAGCCTTGACGCGATCAGGAAAAGGATAACCGATTCGCTATAAGCCATCCTTCGGGGTGGCTTTTCTCTTCCTTTTTTCATCCAGCAAGGGGATAATAAGGCCGTTCTCGTTGAGTTTGCAGGGAGAGGAGAACCGTCTAGATAGAGAGCCTAGGGGTGGTGGAACTAGGTTGGGCGGCCCTTGAGTCGGCAAAGGAGAGAAACGTCTGGCCCTTAGGCGATATAAGGGAAAAGAGCCCTCTTACGAGGGAAATTGGGTGGTACCGCGCGCCGCGTCCCAATATGGATGCGGTTTTATTTTGCGAAAAGAGGTAAAAAGCATGCTCGATAAGCACTATGACCACGCCCTGGTCGAAGAGGGCAAATACAAGAAGTGGGTGGATGAGGGCTATTTCACCGCCGGGGATCAGACCAAACAGCCTTTCTCTTTGGTCATCCCGCCCCCAAACGTCACCGGAAAGCTCCATTTGGGGCACGTCATGGACACCATCCCCGACGACATCATCGCTAGATACAAAAGGATGAAGGGCTATGACGTCCTTTGGGTGCCGGGCATGGACCACGCGGGCATCGCCACGCAAGCCAAGGTCGAGGAAAAACTCCGTCAGCAGGGCATTTCTAGATACGATTTGGGCCGTGAGGGCTTTTTGAAGAAAGCTTGGGAATGGAAGGACGAATACGCTTCCACGATTCATGAGCAGTGGGCCAAGATCGGTTTAAGCGTGGATTACACTCGCGAGAGATTCACCCTTGATGAAGGGCTCTCCAAAGCGGTTAAGCATGTCTTCGTCACCTTGTATAACGAAGGCCTGATCTACCAAGGGGAGAAGATCATCAATTGGGACCCCGAATTGAGGACCGCCCTTTCTAACATTGAAGTCGAGCACAAAGACGACGAAGGCGAGTTCTTCTATTTCCGTTACGACCTCGAAGACGGATCGGGGAGTCTGATCGTCGCCACGACGCGTCCGGAGACCATGTTTGGCGACACCGCCGTCTTCGTCAACCCCAAAGACGAACGCTATTCCAGCTTCGTCGGCAAGAAAGTCGTCAATCCCGCAAACGGCGATCTTTTGCCCGTCATGGCCGATGATTACGTCGACATCAGCTTCGGGACCGGGGCCATGAAATGCACCCCCGCCCATGACCCCAACGATTTTGCCTTGGCAAAGAAATATGGCTTCCCCTTCATCAAAGTGCTTGATGAAAGCGCGAAGATGAATGCTCTGTCTGGAAAATACGAAGGCATGGACCGTTACGAATGCCGCAAAGCCCTCGTCGAAGACATCAAAAACGATGGCAAACTCGTCAAAATCGAGAAGATGGTCCATTCCGTCGGCCACAGCGAAAGAAGCGGAGCAGTTGTTGAACCGATGCTTTCAAAGCAATGGTTCGTCAAGATGAAGCCGTTAGCTAAGAAAGTATTGGAGAATCAAAAAACTGACGGCAAGGTCGAGTTTTTGCCAAAACGTTTCGAAAAGGTTTTGCTCCGCTGGATGAATGAGGTCGAGGATTGGTGCATCTCCAGGCAGCTTTGGTGGGGACACCGTATTCCGGCTTACACCAACATCAAAACCGGTGACCTCGTCGTGACCGAGGAAGAGCTCGACCCCAAGGAATGGAAGCAAGACGAGGACGTCCTCGACACATGGTTCTCCTCTGGGCTTTGGCCTTTCGCGACCATGGGATGGCCTAATGAAGAAAGCAAAGATTTCCAAAGGTATTTCCCCACCGATGTCTTGGTCACCGGTTACGACATCATCTTCTTCTGGGTCTCGAGGATGTATTTCCAATCTCTTCATTTCACCGACAAAGCCCCATTTAAGAAAGTCGTCATCCACGGCCTTATCCGCGATGAGCAGGGGAGAAAGATGTCGAAGTCGCTAGGCAATGGCATCGATCCGCTGGACATCATCGCCAAATACGGCGTCGACGCGATGCGCTATTTCATCACGACCAACTCCACCCCTGGCCTGGATATGCGCTACAGCGAGGAGAAACTCCAATCCGCGGAGAATTACCTCAATAAGATCTGGAACGCCTGCCGCTATGTGGAATCTACGCTTGGCGAAGGCTATGTCCCGACTTCGCTGGAACCCTCTTCCTTAGGCGTCCTTGAGAAATACATTCTCTCGAGGCTTCAAACGACCATCAAGAAGGTCACCGCGAAGATGGAGGCCTATGAATTCGGCGCCGCTAGCTCAGTTTTATACGACTTCGTCTACGATGATTTCTGCTCTTTCTACCTTGAGATGAGCAAGGTCTCCTTAGGCGAGGCGACTAAGCAAGAGCAGGTCAAAGCCGTCCTTTATAAGGTCATCAAGGACATCATCCTTTTGATCTATCCCTATTGCCCCTTCGTCACTGAAGAGATGTACCTCTCTCTCCCTGGGCATAAAGATTCGATTATGCTTGAGTCTTACCCCGTCTACGAGAAGAGTTTGCATTTCCCCGCAGCGGAGAAAGAGGGCGCGATTCTGGCTTCGATGATCAAGGACGTCCGCGCCTATAAATCGTCCCACAAACTCGCGCCAAACGCCCCGATTGAGCTTGTGATGAGCCCTTCGCCTTTGTTTAAAGGCGTCGAGAATTACCTCCAGAGGTTCCTCTTCGCCAAAAAGGTGCTCTTCCAGAAGCTTCCTCCGAAAGGGGACGGCTTCGTCTATGACAAGATCTCCCTCATCATTCATGAAGACATCGATCCGGCTAAGCTCAAAGCCAATCTCGAAGCGGAAAAATCCACGTTGCTAAGCGAGGTCGCTAGGGGTGAGAAGATGCTCTCCAATCCTGGCTTCCTAGCCAAAGCCCCAAAAGAAAAGCTTGAACTCGAGAAAGAGAAACTCGCTTCCAACAAGCTAAAGCTCGCCGCTGTCGAAGAAAAACTCGCCTCTTTGTGATTATTAACGCCCATTAGAACCCAAAACGTTCTCTTGGGCGTTTTCTTTTTGATCAAAGAGATGGAAGAAAAGGACGATTTCCCTTTATTGAAAGGGTGAAGGAGGAATCGAACATGGATTCTAGAATGCTGAGTTTTGAGGAACTATCCTCGATAAGGCCGGGGGAGGCGCTTACCCTGGCGACCGTTTTGGTGGTTTTCACCGTGGCAATTCTGGCTGTGGTTGCCTATAAGCTTTTCTCCACCGACAAAGGCAAGGCGCAGCTGCAGGGTTTCAAATTCGAGTGGGGCGGAGCCGTTTGAGACTTTCTTTGATTGACAAAACAGAGCGGCCAAGGGAAAAAGCCTTCACCAACGGGATAGCCTCCCTTAGCGATCAGGAGCTGCTTTCCCTAATTCTATCTAGCGGGACTTCAACCTTGGGTGTGACGGAGATCTCTGGACGTTTGCTGGAGGATTATGGAGGCCTAGCGGGTCTTTCATCGACCCCTTATCTGCTTTTGGAGAAAGAGAAGGGGATAGGGAGGGCGAAATCGTCTTTGCTCGGGGCGATATTTGAGGTCTATCGACGCTTAGGAAAAGCTAGTGTCGGGGATTTCCAATCTTGCCTAGATAGAGACCTTCTTAGCAAAGAAGAGGAAAGCTTCTATGTTTATTACCTTTCTAAAAAAGGGGAGGTGCTTGGAAAGAGGCTGCTTTTGCTTGGCTCATTATCAACTTTGAAAGGGGATAAGAAGGCTTTGTATTCCTCGCTTCTATATTCCCCTAAGGGAGAGATTGTGTTGGTGCACGCCCATCCTTCCGGGGTTCCTTTGCCCTCAAAAGAAGACATCGAATTCACTTTGCATTGCAAGGAGTTTCTCTTTTCTTTCTCTAGGGGGCTTAAAGATCACCTCATCATCACGACAAAAGGGAGGTTTTCTTTTGCGGAGAACGGCTTGATTTAAAACAAATCGCTTTAAAAAAACGCGCTGGTTGCTATCATTTGCAAGTCCATTTAAGGAGTTCTGCATGAAAAAGAACAAACCCCTATGCTTGCTTGCCTTGCTGATGCTTGCTTCCTCTTGCTCGAGTGGTATTGCCGCCGATTCGTCTTCTGAAGAAGAATATCCCCTCTCTAGCGTTGAAGCTGTCTTAGAAAAGAAAACCGATTATAAGACCTACATGCTTTCGCTGAAGAGTTCGACGGTCCTGCCGACTTATTTCTTCACCTTCGACGAAGGCGTTCCTTACGTCAGCGTCAATTATTTCTTCACCGATTTCTTCAAATCGGTCTTGGATACGCCTTTGTATTCCTTAAATGGAGAGGGGAAGCTCTACAACGTCAACACGAAGGCCACTATGGAGACCTCTTGTTTGAAGAACACGGTGACCTTCTCCGATTACGATCTTTTCTTCTCTTTCTATGGGCTAAGCATTCCCGGTGACATCTTCTCATCTTCTAGCGACTCCTTGGCCAAATTCAACGAGGAGAAATCCTCTTTCGTCAGCGGGGGATCCTTCAGTTTCAAATTGGGAAAGTATTCCACGCACGTCATCTCTTATGAAGGCGAGAACTACATTCCTTTCTCTTTCCTAGAGACCATGGTTTTCTCCCATGTCGGGACGCGCATCGTTTTTAACGGGGACGCCTATTACCTTTTCTCGACCTCCTATGTTTATTCGGGCGAAAATCTTACCAGTTACGGGAAAGCCATCTATAGCGGCAGCCTTTCAAAACAAACGACCAGAAGCTCGAGCTATAGCCAATATTTCTACAATTCCTTCCTCTTCGAGATGGAGAATTTCTACGGGAAATTCGATGAGCTTGGCATTTCTAATTTGGATGAGAAGCTTGAGAGAGCCGGGCTTAAAGAAGATCTGCTTTCCCCCAATTCGAAAACCGCCGACGAGGCCGTGGCCCGAACAATTAATTTGTATTTCGGCGATGGCGGGCATACGGCGTTCTATCACCGTGGTCTGACCGTGAATTATAACTACACCCAGGACGTTTCCCTTTCTCAGGAGATCCTAGAATCGGACACAAGGCTTAGAAATCTCGCCCTTCGCGGCAATTCGCTTAGGGCGCTTTATCAGAAATCCAACGCGAAAAGCCTCGATATGTCCGGAGAAACCGCGGTGCTTCGCTTCACCAGCTTTTCTCTTGATGGAAACGGCTCTTCCCCGACTAAGGAAAGCGTTGGAACCGACACGACATCCACCTTCGGCTTCCTTTATAACGGCTTCAAGGCGATAAGCGCCAATTCCTCGATCAAAAACGTCGTCCTCGACGTTAGCCTTAATGGCGGCGGGTACGCCATGGCTTTAGGGCATGCCCTTTCTTTCTTGACCGATGATTCTGTCACCATCACCGTCAAGAACCCCCTCACTGGCGCTCGCTACACCGAATGCGTCGATTACGACAACGATTTTGATGGCGATTTCAAGGATAAAGATTCCTATTCCGGAAAATACAATTTCTACATCCTCACCTCCGGCTATTCTTTCTCCTGCGGCAACGCCTTCCCTTGCATCGCTAGGGAAAACGGCTACGCGAAGATCTTGGGTGAAAATAGCGGTGGAGGCGATTGCTCTATTAGCGCTTCCGTCGGAGTGGACGGAACCAATTGGGTGATGTCTAGCAACGCCAAATTAGTGCACACCAACGACCAATCCAGCTTCGACAAAGGAGCGGGGGTGGACTACCAGATCGACGACGCCCTCTATTACGACGTTGCCAAGCTCAATTCCTACCTTACCTCCTTGTCTTGAACACATGCATTAATCCTCTGTTGAATAAGCCGGTTTCTATTGCATAGTTATGACCTTTGAAAACGGAGAAAAGACCGATAAAGGCCGGATTTTTGGCGTTAATGAAACTCTTTTCCTTTAATGGCCTATGCCCTAAAATTCGCGCTGATGCAAAACCTTGTATAGCGAGGGCGAAACTCGCTCAAAAAAGGCTTCCCTTTAAAGGGAAAAGCGCATAATATAACCCCGTTGTAACCTCCTGGCTTTTGGGGTGCAACCGCCTAAAAAAGGCTTAAGTGGAAATTTCCCGCCTTCCTAGCGAGTCTATAAAAAGCCGGAAACAGGAGGAAAACAAGCATGTACGCAATCGTTATGACCGGCGGCAAGCAGATCAAAGTCGCTGTTGGCGACAAGATCTACGTCGAGAAACTCGACGTTGAGGCCGGAAAAGACGTCAAGCTTGACAAGGTCCTCTTCATCGGTGGGGATTCCGTCAAAGTCGGTTCTCCCTACGTTGAAGGCGCTTCCGTCGACTGCAAAGTCGAGAAGCAGGGCCTCGGCAAGAAGATCCGCATCTACAAGTACAAAGCGAAGGCCAACGAGCGCAAGACTCTCGGCCATCGTCAGCCTTACACCTGCTTGGTCGTCAAAGCGATCAACGCCTAATCTCTATGGTTAAGGTAAAGATCGAATATAGCGGCAAGGATCTCCATTCCTTGGAGATCAAAGGCCACGCCAACAGCGCCCCCTATGGCGAGGACGTTGTCTGCGGAGCGGTTTCCTTAGCCACCTTCGGCGCGATGAACGCCCTAGATGACATCGACGAGGAATTCGACTATTCGATCGATCAAAGCGGTGGGAACGTCAGCCTCAAGGCGAAGAAGAAAATCTCCGAGCATGACCAAATCGTGCTCGAGGTTCTCATCCTTCAGCTTAAGACGGTTGAAGCCTCCTACCCCAAGAACATCGCCATCACAGAAAGGAAGCAAGCAAAATGAAATTGAAATTTGTCCTCGACATTCAATTCTTCGCTTCGAAGAAAGGCGTCGGTTCGACCAAGAACGGCCGTGATTCCGCCGGGCGTAGGCTCGGTGCCAAAGTCGGCGACGGTCAATTCGTCACCGCTGGATCCATCATCTACCGTCAGCGCGGAACCCGCATCTATCCGGGCGAAAACGTCATGAAGGGCGGAGATGACACCCTCTTCGCGGTCATCGATGGCATCGTCAAATTCGAGCGTTGGGGCAAGACCCGCAAAAAGGCCTCTGTCTATCCCGTCGAAGCGAAGTAATATCTTCTAACAAAGACTTGCCACCCTTCGGGGTGGCTTTTTGTTTGCTTTAAAAACGCCTTGTAAGCGTATACAATGGCCTCAGTTTGGAGATAAACATGAAAAAGCACAATTCTTTCTTTTGCTGCCTGGCTTTGCTTAGCCTCGCCGCTTCTTGCTCGCCATCGGGTGGAGGTGAGGCCTCCTCTAGCGAGTCGCAGGATGATAATTCTTCCGCCTCCTCCATCGTCAATGTTTACGGGGAGAACAACATCGTCATCCATTTCTACAAAGCTGAAGGCGATTATTCGAGTTATGCCCTTTGGCTTTGGCCGCTTGGCGGCAGTGGGAGCGAATACACCTTTACGGGGTCAGACGCTTATGGGGCTTACGCCATTGTCCCTATTGCGAAGTTCACCCAATCGATTTCTACCTTTAAATTAGGGACCATCGTAAAATCCGCGGGTTCTTGGAACTATCAAACCGGCGATTTGACGGCCGATTTCTCCTTGGCAAGTATCGATGAATTCGGCAATGCGCCCATTTGGCTCAAATACAACGATTCGGAGATCTATTACAGCGAGCCGTCTCACCATTCTTTTGATAAGCTCGAGTTCGATTCATTGACCTCAATCAACGTTTCTAGCGGCGATGCCATCGTGTCCATGAAGCTCAAAAGCGGTGACAAAACGATCAAAGAGAGCGTCTTCGATAGCCCGATGAAAAAAATCCTATGGAGTTTGGGCGATGAATTCGAAATCGATTTCGCTTCGACTTATAAGGCCGAGGCCACATTCGAAGATGGCCAGACTTTGGAGAAGACCGTTTCGATCTCATCTTTGTACGATTCGAAGGATTTCAACGACAAATACGCCTATGACGGCCTTGATTTGGGTGCGACCTACAGCAAAGAACGGACCGTTTTCAAAGTATGGTCGCCCTCCTCGACTTCGATTAGCCTAAGAATCTACGATAACGGGACCCCGAAGTCCGTTTCCTCTTCTAAAGGCGATGACACCCATAAAGACGTTGCCATGGTCAAAGGGGAAAAAGGCGTTTGGAGCGTTTCCATCGAAGGCGATCTAGAAGGGAATTATTACACTTTCGTAGTGAATAACGGCGTATATGTGGACAAGGAAATCGTCGATCCCATGGCTAAAAGCGCTGGGGTAAATGGATTGCGCGGGATGATCGTCGATTTCTCTAAAACAAATCCTGAAGGTTGGGATGAAGTCGCCCCGAAGTCTTACGATAGAAAAGAACTCGTCGTCTATGAGACACATGTCGCCGATGTCTCGTCCAGTTCGACATGGAATGGGACTTCTGATAAGAGCAAGCGTTATCTTGGCCTATGTGAAGAAGGAACGTCCTTCGAAAAAGAGGGGAAAGTGACGCCGACGGGCTTTGATTACATCAAGTCCCTAGGGGTCAACGCCGTTCAGCTTCAGCCGATATTCGATCAAGATAATGACGAAGTCGATCCAACCTACAACTGGGGCTACAACCCTTTGAATTACAACGCCCTGGAAGGCTCCTATAGCAGCGATCCCTATGATGGATATACGCGTATCAAGGAATTCAAGGAAGTGGTGAAAGCCTATTCCAACGCTGGCATCAACATCATCATGGACGTTGTCTACAACCACGTCGCCAGCGTCTCTGGACGGAACTTCGATGTTTTGGCCCCGGGTTATTTCTTCCGCTATAAGACCGATGGCAGTTTCTCTAATGGCTCAGGATGCGGCAACGACACGGCTTCAGAAAGAGCAATGTTCGCTAATTTTATGACCCAAAGCACGACCTTCTGGGCGCAAGAATATAAGCTTGGCGGCTTCCGCTTCGATTTGATGGGCCTGCATACCCTTTCTTCCATGGACCAGGTTACCAAGGCGTTAGAAGAGATCAATCCTAACATCGTCGTTTACGGAGAACCTTGGACATTGACGACCTCCACCGATCAAGAGCTCGCCACGCAGCCTGGCATCGCTAAGCACATGAACGAAGAAGGTTCCGAGGTCTATGGGGCCTTTAACGATGGCTTCCGCGACGCCATGATCAAAGGCGGCATGAAAGGGACAGGGGAGGTTGGCTTCGTTACGGCCAAAGACCCCGATACTTTAACTGTTTCCGGTGACATCCGTCTTGTCCAAGAAGGCATCCGGGGCGTCGGCATCGGGAGCAACGCCAGAATCGCCGATCCTGATAGAACGGTTAATTACGTTACTTGCCACGATAATTACACCCTCGTTGATCGCTTTGAAGCGGTGGAAAAAAACAGCAAGAAGATTACCTATACCCAAGAAGAACTTGAGAATATGAACGTTTTGGCCAACGCGGTTACGTTGACTTCTCAAGGCACCGCCTTCCTCCAAGAAGGAGAGGAGTTCCTTAGAAGCAAAGGAGGGGAGAGCAATTCCTATGGGGGACAAAACGATGGTCGGGATTACTATAAGATGAACGAACTCGACTATTCCTTGGCTTTGGAACACGAAGACATGGTCCAAGATTATAAAACGCTCATCGCGCTAAAGAAAAACCTCGCCGGACTCCACCTTTCTGCTTCCGATGCCACGTCTTTAGAAATCGTTACGGATTCGTCTAAAAAGAACGAGCTCATCTACGATTTGCCCGATGGGGAAGGACGCACATATCGCATCTGCCACGTTAATGGCACCTCAAGCAGCCCGGAAGCGGTGGATTTCGATGGATTTGAATTGGTCTATGACACCCTTGGACAATTGACCTCTCTATCCTCTTCCACAAGCGTTATGCCATATCAAACTATCATCGCTGTGAAATAGGCTCAAACCGTTTTAATCGCCAACTTTTAACGCCAAAGGAAAAAATCCGATGCCTTCGGCGTTTTTTATCAATTGCAAAGAAAATGTAAGAGGTTACATTTTAACTTTACATCCCGTGGAACAATGACTAGAATATGACCATGTTGATCAAAAATTACTAGGGAGCAAAGCTTTTTGCGGGCGGATTTGATTCGTTTTGAGCAACCCTTCCGCGCATTGCTTCCCGCTAATTTTTAGAAAGGAGAAGTAATCGATGATTAACAAAAAACTTACTGTCTGCGCGTTAGCCCTCGGCTTCCTCGCCTTGGCCGCCTGCTCGCCGACGGGGGGGCAGACTGAATCCTCCAAGGCTTCGGATAGCACCAGCGCTTCGCAATCCAAGCAGGACAGCACCTCCAAGACCGACGAAAAGATCGCGGGCGATTTCGTCTTTAACGTTCCTAGCGCCTATGGCAACGCCTACATGTTCGGAAACGATGGCGAAAAACTTGGCTCATGGCCTGGAACCGCTTTGACCGCTTCCACCGAAGAAGGTTGGAATACCCTCACGGTTACCGTCACCGACGCCGCCGGCGATACCATTATCTTCAACGGCAGCGATGGCCAAACCGCGAACCTCGCATTCCCCGAAGCCGTTGGCACTTGGTATTTCGTTGAAAACGGCGAAAAAGACGATGGTGGCCACGCAAAGGGCGACTTCGTTAAAAACGTTTTCAAAGTCGATGGCAAAGCCAAAGCAATGGTCGGCAAAACCGGCGACCTCACCCTCACTTCCATCGGCGTGAGCGGCAAAGTCAGCTGGTCTTCTAAAGATACCACTGTCGCCACCGTCGCCGCGGATTCTGCTAACGACAAAGCCGCCGTTTGGACCGCCGTCGGCGAAGGAACCACCGACATCATCGCCAAGGCCGGCGACGTCGAAGCCAAATTCACCGTCACCGTCGAAGAAGCCGAAGCGGAGACCGATTTGACTCTTTGGGTCCCGACCACCGACACCGATTTCATCACCAACACCGTCATTGAGGGCTATAAGAAAGCCCACAGCGATTTCAAGGGAAAGATCACCATCAAAGCCAACCTCGGCGAAGGCGACGTCCGCACCGAGCTTGCCAAAGACCTTGACACCGCCGCCGACATCATGTGCATTGCCGACGACAACATCCGCTCCGCGGCCAACAGCAAGCTTCTAACTTCTCTTGAGGATAGCGAACAAGCCGCCATCAAAGTCTCCGATGGCGAGAACGCCGTGACCGCTGGGTCGCTTGATGGAACCCTCTACGGCTATCCTTATCGTGGTGACAACGGATACATCCTCTTCTACAACAAGGAAATCTTCACCAACCCCGAAACCGTCGAGAGCATGGACGATCTCCTCGCCGAAGCTAATCAGAAAAACGTGAAAGTCTACTGGGATATGGCCAATGGCTGGTATAGCCCCGCACCGTTCTGGGCCAACGGCATCGACTTCCACCTCGACGCGGATGGCAACATCGTTTCCAACTTCGAAAGCGACGCTGCCGCCAAAGCCGGCGTTGCCCTTATGAACCAATATAAGACCTATGGCGGAACGACCCTTGTCTATAGTTCCGACAATGGTGTTATCGAAAAAGGCTTCAAGGACAAAACGATCGGCGCTTGCATCCTTTGGAACGACTACGCCTCCCTTAAAGCCCAAATCGGCGATAACCTCGGTTACACCGTCCTTCCTTCGATGACCATCGACGGCGAAGAGAAGGCTCTTCATACCTTCAACGGCTATAAGTTCATGTCCGTCAAGGCCGGCTTGTCCTCTGCGAAGACCGAACTAGCCAAGAGCTTCTGCGAATACGCCACCAGCCCCGAAGTTCAGCTTGCTCGTGCCAAAGCCCTCGGCCATGGTCCGTCCAACCTCACCGTCGCCGATAACGCTGACGTCAAAGCGTTACCGTTCGTCGGTCAGATCGCTGAGATGATGGCTGCTGGCCATACTCATGCCCAAGCCCCCAACGTCAACGACAACTTCTGGACCCCGATGGGCAGCATCGGCGCCACCATTTCCCAAGGAGCCGCTAACGATTCCTGGGGAACTTTCGGCACCGGCGAAGAGGGCGCGAAGAATTTCTTTGCTTCCATCAAGGAAAACATCGAAAAGAAAATCGCCTAATCCGCTGAATCATCGACTATCGCTTCCGGGGGTCGCAAGGCCCCCGGAGGTTTCGCCGTTCTAGGAGCGTTTTATGGAAGAAAATAAGGAAACGACTTCCGTCAAGGAAGAAGAGAAAAAAGATAGTTTTACGTTTGAAAGCTCTGATGAAGCCAAAATCGACTTCGAAGGCATCAGAGCCCTCAGCCGTGAAACCGCTAAGCCGGACCCTTTCTATCTCCGGTTTTGCCATGGCTTGCTTGAATTCTTGATCAGGCTTCTCCTTTTGATAGGGGAGGTTATTTTCGATGTCTGCAAGGCCTTGGTGCAAATCGTGGTGGGGGTGTTCAAATATGGATACCTCGGCTGCAAGGGAATCTTCAATTGGTTTCGCAACAAAGGCCGCATGCTGCTGGAGACCGATTGGCTTAGACGACTCAATCTGATTTTCAACGGCATTGGCTATGCCAAAAGCAAGCAGTGGGCGAACATGATCGTGTTCCTCTGCGTCGAAGTGCTCTTTGTTTTCTATATGGTCACCGTCGGCGGCTCCGCCATTCACAACTTCATCCACCTTGGGCAGTTGAGCGAGGATTTGATCGCTTCTAGCGCCCATGACGTCTCCGTTCGCTGGATGGTTTTGGGGATCATGACGTTCATCATCATCGTTGCCTATTTCATCGTTTGGAACAAAGGGGTCCAAGGCGGATACGACATGTATCAGATCGAAAACCTCTACGACTACAAGCAAGGCCACATCGATGCGATGTACGTCCTTTCTCACGTCGAGGAATTCGAAGAGGACCTGAGCAAACTTTCCCGTCATAAAATCCGCGTCCTTATGAGGAAGAAATACGGCTATTCCGACATTTCTTCCCGTTTGATCTCCTACGTTGACTTCGCCTCCCTCCCTTCGAAGGAGCCGAATTTCATCGTCAAAGGGTATCTTTCCTGCAGAGATTGGTTTTATGGCATCTTCACCAAAGTGGGCAACAAGCTCTCCAAATCGACTTGGCACACACTTTTTGCCAAATACCTCGTTTGGACTCCAAAGCCTTATGAGCGCCATAACGGCATGGCCTACGTCACTGCCAAGACGACCGCCTCTTATTACCGTTTCATCCACACCTACGATAAATACAACGACTACGTCCGTCATCTTCGCGATTCGAAAGCCCTTCTTAGCGTTTTGAAGGAAAACGAGCTCCTCATCGCCTGCGTTTTCGCCGAAGATAAACAATCCATTCGAAATGGTTTGACGCCAATTTCTAGGAATGATCCCAAAGCCAAGCTTTCAACCAAAGGGGTGGCGACTCGCATCGTCGGATGCTTTGGCTGCTCCTACGAAACGGCTTTGACCGCCGCAAAAATCGCCCTTTCCGCGGTTAGATTAAGCCGTTCTTCTTCCAAAAAAGGCGAAACGGCCACCCCAGAGGAAGAACTTTCCTACAAATATCGCCGCGCACAGGACGCTTTGAACGATTTCGTGAATAAAAACGACACCTCAAGGCTTTCTTTGCTTAAGGAAATCGAGAAGCTCTATGGCGATCCTTCTTTGCTTTTTGAGATGGCGGATAACGGCAAAACCAGTTTCCTAAATCAGCTTCTTCTCCAACATAGCATCCCCAAAGACACCGGAGCCCTCATTTATAAAGAAGTGAAGCTCTCTAATCACGATAGGGATAACCTCGCCCGCAGGCTTTCCCATTTCGAAGAATACGTCTCTCAATTCGAAACCACCCCATTCCACCCCGCGCCGATGACCTTCTCGAAGCAACTCAAGCAATTCGGCGATGAGAAATTCGCCGTGACGGTCATGGCTTTGCCGACCATCGGCTGCTTGCTCGTCACTATCATCCCGCTCATCTTCTCCGTTTTGCTCGCTTTCACAAACTGGGACACCATGAGCCAAGGCGACAATAACTTCTCTTGGTCCAATATGGGCTTCCCGGCCTTATTCGGCATGGGGGAGGGCAATTCGACCATGCCCAAGACCTTCATGTCCTTGTTTGTGTGGACGCTTGTTTGGGCCGTGTTCGCGACCTTGCTCAATTACATCCTCGGCATCGTCCTCGCTTTGCTCATCCAAAGGAAATCCATAAAAGGCAAAGGCGTGTGGCGCACCCTGTTCGTGATCTCCATCGCCATCCCGCAGTTCATCACCCTTCTCGTCATTGCCAAATTCTTCGGCGACCAAGGCGCTTTCAACGGTTTCCTTGGCTCTTTCACGCATGGTCTACAAGTCGCCGGCAGCGATGGCGTCATGACCGAGGTCTATTACGTTGGCTCAGGCACGCCTGATGATCCTTTCCGCATCGTCGGAGAGCAAGGCTTCCTTGGCTGGATCAGCGGATGGAAGGACTGGAATGGCAATTCCATTGTCTCTGGCCTTAAGACGCTGACCAATTACGTTAGAAATGAAGACGGCACTTTATCGGTACAGACGATCTCCTATGTCACTTCCTCTAGCTACATCGGCTTCTTCAGCAATACCAACTGGGGTGGCTGGGATCTAGGCAACTTTTTGACGGTCAGGGCGGTGCTTCCCAAAATCAACATCATCCTCATCAACTGCTGGGTTGGCATCCCTTACACCATGCTTTCCACCGCGGGGATTCTTATGAACATCCCTGGCGACCTCTACGAATCCTCTTGCATCGACGGAGCGGGGGCGTGGAAGCAATTCTGGAAGATCACGATGCCTTACGTCCTCTTCGTCACCGGGCCTTCCTTGCTGACCCAATTCATCGGCAACATCAACAATTTCAACGTCATCTTCTTCCTTACCGGAGGCGGGCCGGATTCGCAGATGGCCTTGACCGCACCGGCAGGGTACACAGACTTGCTCATTACCTGGATCTACAAGATGTCCGTCACCGCGACCAACAAGCAATACTACCTTGCTTCGGCCATCGGCTGCGTCATCTTCCTGATTTGCGCTTTCTTCAGCCTTATCATGTACGGCAAGCTTGGTTCCACCAAAAACGAGGAGGAGTTCCAGTAATATGAGCAACAACGAAATCGCCTTATCAAAAGCTAAGGCCAAAAAGCATTACGCATCCCAAAAAGCCGGGCGCATCACCGGAGACGTCTTGGTCTATCTCCTTTTGACCGTCATGGCCCTCATCTGGCTTTCCCCGATCGTGTGGCTCATCCTTCAATCCTTCACCGGCGAATATGGTCTAGCCTCGCAGGCTAAACTCTATCCGTCTACCTGGAGTTTAGAGAATTACATCTTCTTAGCCACCAACAAGGTCAAGAAAGCGACGGATTCGGGTTTCAACATCGAAGACAGCGCCTTCAATTTCTTCTGGTCCACGGCCAATTTGGAAGGAAAATTCGTCTTCGGCGGATTCTTCCAGACTTTGATCATCGCAATTTTCTCCGCGCTTATCTCGACTTTGTTTACCCTTGCGACGGCCTATGCCTTCTCTCGCCTCCGCTTCAAGGCTAGGCAGCCCATGATGAGGGTCATCCTGATCCTTGGCATGTTCCCGGGTTTTGTCGGCCTCATCATCCTTTATCAGATTTTCAAAATCCTTCACATCGGCAATTCGATCTGGACTTTGATCATCTGCTATTCCGGCGGCGCGGGGATGGGATATTACATCTCCAAAGGCTTTTTCGACACGATTTCCAAGCAAATCGACGAAGCGGCGATGGTGGATGGGGCGACTCGTTTCCAGATTTTCTACAAAATCACTCTCCCTCTTTCCAAACCTATCGTCGTCTATACCGTTTTAACCGCCTTCATGGCGCCTTGGGCCGAATACATTACGGCTTCATACATGCTTACAGGCGGGGCGCAAAACAACAAAACGGGCACGGTCACGACCGTTGCCGTCATGCTTTATGAGATGGTCAACGCCTCTGAGAAAAGCCTCCCTTCCTATTATTGGGGTCAATTCTGCGCCGGGGCGGTCATTATCGCAGTTCCTATTTCTGTTCTCTTCATCCTCATGCAGAAGAACTACGTGTCCGGGGTTACCGGCGGGGCGGTGAAAGGCTAGTCCAATGAAAAGCAAGTCGCTTTCTAAAATTGTTCTTTTGGCCCCTTTGCTGTTTTCTTGCGCTAATCCAAGCGGGGAATCTTCCAGCGACGAAGTTTCTTCTTCAAAAGAGGAAAGCTCCATCGACGATGGGCGTTACCATTTCGGCAAGACCATGTCCCCCGTGTCTCTCCCTGATGGGGAGATCAACAAAAGCGAAGTCGGCTATGAGATCTTCGTGGGCAGCTTCGCCGACAGCAATGGCGATGGCGTCGGGGATCTCAACGGAATAAAGGAGCATCTGGATTACCTTTCTTCGCTAGGGGTGACCTATCTTTGGCTGACTCCGATCCACCCTTCTTCGACTTACCATCATTACGACGTTGAGGATTATTTCTCCGTCGCCGAGGAATTCGGCACCATCGAGGATTTCACCTCGCTTTGCGTCGAAGCCAAAAAAAGAGGCATGAAGATCGTCTTGGACATGGTCCTCAATCATTCTTCGAAGAAAAACCCTTGGTTTGAGGCCGCCTTGGACGATTATTGCTCCGGATACGAAGGAGAAGATTCCTACAAAGACGACTACGTTTTCTATTCGACCCTCCCTTCGTATACGACATCGCGTTTCTATACCGTCGTCCATAAAGGCAAAACCGTTTATTACGAAGCCAATTTCGATTCCAATATGCCTGAATTCAACCTTTCTAGCGAATCTTTGAAAGCAAGGCAAAGGCAAATCCTCGAATTCTGGCTAAACGCCGGGGCGAGCGGCTTCCGCTTCGATGGGGTCTATTATTATTTCTATCAGCAGAATTCCTCAAATATCGCCTATTGCAAGGAACTGCGCAATTTCCTGACTTCGAAAAAAGAGGATGTTTACACCGTCGCCGAGGTTTGGCCCAACGACTTCAGCTCGAATACGATAAGCTCTTATTCCTCTTCGGGGATGACGCTGTTCGATTTCATGAATTCCGTCACCGGGACTTCCTCTTTCGTCTCTTACGCTGGCGATTATAAGAAAGCGGGGGTGGTCTTCTCTGAAATCGAAGCCGTCCAAGGGAAACAAGGTGAGGGCACCAAGCCCGTCTTCTTCCTTTCCAACCACGACCAAGACCGCATCCGTAGCTACTTCAATAAATTCAAGGTGGAGGGGCTGCGACTGCTACGCCGCAAACTCGCCGCTTCCTATTGCCTTCTTACCCCTGGCACCCCATTCCTCTATTATGGGGAAGAGATTGATCTAGGAGGAAGCCGAGGGAGTGCGAATACCGACGCTAACCGCAGGCTGCCCTTCATCTGGAGAGAAGAAGATGATGCGTCTAGATGCTCAAATCCCGTTGGGGCGGATTATACTGGCGACCAGCAGGTCAAAGGCGCCTTAGACGAAGAAAAAGACCCCGATAGCCTGCTTTCCCATTACAAAGCCCTCATCGCCTTGAGAGAAAAATACTCCTTCATCAAAGATGGGGTTTATGAAAGGGTGTCGCCGCTTTATAAAGAAGACGGTCAAACACCTATCCGCACGGTTGGCTTTGGCAAAGTGACTTACGAAGGGAAAACTTACGCCATCGTCCATAACGAAGAGGAAGAGGCGACCTTCTTGCTCCCTGATCTAGATGGGGCCACCTATTCGATCCTTGATGGAGTCTATCCTGACGAAACATTGCCCACACTAGAAGGCAGGACCCTGACCTTAGGGCCTTGCTCATCGATATTACTGTCTTTGGAATGAAAGAGAGGATATACAAGAACATGAACAACAAAATGAAAATCGCCCTGATAGGCGTTTCAATCCTTACCCTTGCCTCTGGATGTTCAAATAAACAGAGGATCAGCATCGAGGATAGCGTGACCTACGCTAAAAGCATCTACGAAAATAGAAAGACCATGGAAGAGGATTCGTTTTCCGCTTCTTACCTTGAACTTTCCAAAGGTTGGTATACCTCCGTGGACGTGCGTTTCCAGAAGGGAAAATACGCCTATTTCTCAGCCAAGCATTACACCTCATCCAGTGATCCCTCTAACGTCACAAGAAATGACTTCTTCCTTTTCTCTAACGTCGCCGCCTCAACCGATTCGGAAGGGAGCATCGTGGATTTGGAAGAGCAATACATCTTCGCGGTGAACACGATGTCCGTCAGAAGGCAATATAACGTCATCGATAAAACCCGTTTTCTTACCTTGCTTAATCTTTTCGAGAACGAAAACCGCGCCCAATTCAATCAAATGGAAGACGTGGCCTACGATTATCTCAACCGGTATGATGGCAGCGTCTCCCCAATCAGCTTTGCCAGCGAATCCGTCGCCTATTCCCCTAGCGGCAGCGAATCTGACCTTGTTCTTGAAGGAGGGGACACCAGGAGCTACCAATCCTATTTCGACAGCGTTTATTTCGGTGAATCCATCCATGAGCTAAGAGATTACACCGATGTCTATTCTGAATACCATCGCTTCAAAGACGGACGGCCGTATGAGGTCGCCGATTCCTTCTCCCAAAACAAAATCGCCTCCTCTTCCTACAAAGCCGCCTTCACTTACGGCAATTGCGTCATCGTCAATTGGAACGCGGAGCAATATAAGCGCACCGAAACCGAGCTTGAATTCAACCCATCCTTTGCCTTAACCATCACCCAAACGGAAGACTAAGAGCAAGAAGCAGGGCGGAGTACCGCCCTTTTTCTTTGCTTGTTTCTTGTAGGAGTGTCTATATAATCATTTGGCCTATGAAACTCTGCATTGTCATCCCTTGTTATAATCAAAGCGAGAAGCTGCTTAAGAACCTCAAAGAGAGCATTCTGCCTTTTTTCGACGCCAGCGGCCTTACCTATTCCATCCTCATCGAAGCCGATCGCTCCTCCAAAGAGCAGATTAAGCTACTCGAAGACGGCTTGAAGGAAATGCCAGCCCAAGTCAAGCTCGACGAGGTCGAGGATAAGAAAGGCAAAGGCTGGGCCGTGAAGAAGGGGATCCTCCATAGCGAAGGGGACTACGTCCTTTTCTTCGACGCCGATTTGTCCACCGATCTGTCGGTGTTCTCTTTGATGCAGAAAGACCTCGGCAAATACGATGCCCAAATCGCTTCTAGGGATTGCGCAGGCAGCGTATACGCCCAAAAGCAGCCCCTGAAGAGGCGGATTACCCATTGGGGCGCGAAAACCATCATCAGGATGAAGTTCCATATTAAGGAAGTCTCGGACACCCAATGCGGATTCAAGCTTTTTAAGCTTCCTGCTGCTAAAAAAGCCGCGGAAAAGCAACTCACCATGGGCTCGGCCTTCGATGTCGAATATCTCTATTTCATCCATCTCAACAAAGGCAAAATAAAAGAATATCCCGCGACTTGGAAAGACGATCCCGATTCCACGCTACAGGGAGTGGTGTCCTCGAGCCGCAAATTCTACGATGACCTCTGCGCCATCAAGAAGAACAAAGCCCATTATCTGCTGAAAGAAGGAGAAAAACTATGCTGATAGACCGCGCAATCGTTGAAGTACGCTCCGGCAAAGGCGGAGATGGCTGCATTTCCTTTCTCCAGGAGAAAAACATGCCCAAAGGCGGCCCGGATGGGGGGAACGGAGGCAAAGGGGGATCGGTCTTCCTGATTGCCAAAAAGAACGTCAACACCCTTTTGGCTTACCGCCATTCCCGGGTTTTGGAAGCTGCCGACGGGGGAAAAGGCGACAAGAAGATGAGAGCCGGGCGCAATGCCGAAGACGTCATCTCCGAAGTCCCGGTGGGGACCCTGGTTTACCTTGAGGAAGGAAACACTCTTCTAGCCGATCTTTCTAGCGAGGGACAGATTGTCTGCGTCGCTAAAGGGGGGAGGGGAGGAAGAGGCAACGCCTCTTTCAAATCGAGCCGCCTCCGCATCCCAAGAGTCGCCGAAAACGGCCATCCCGGAGAGAAAAAACGCCTAATTCTCGAGCTTAAGCTCGTCGCTGACGCAGGGCTTATCGGCTTCCCAAGCGTAGGTAAATCCACTTTTTTGAACATCGTCTCCAAAGCCAATGTCGCCACGGCGGATTACCCTTTCACGACCCTCGTCCCCAATCTAGGCGTTGTCACTTTGCCCGATGGTTACTCCCAATTCGTTTTGGCCGATATGCCCGGTCTCATCGAAGGGGCCCATGAAGGGAAAGGCCTTGGCATCACCTTCCTTCGCCACATCGAAAGATGCCGCGTTTTGATTCATATGGTAAGCATGGATGGGGAAAGGGATCCCTATGCTTCTTACCTAGCGATTAACGAAGAACTGAAGGATTACGGCGCCGATTTGGAGAAACGCCCTCAGATCATCGTCGGAACGAAGATGGACTGCGATGGGGCACAAGAGCGGCTAGAAGAATTTCAAAAGAAGGTCAAAGAGCCCGTCATCCCCGTCTCCGCCCTTACCAACGAAGGCGTTAACGAGCTCATCAAGAAAGCCTATGAGCTTATCCAGAAAACACCAGTATTCCCCCTTGGAAAGGCCCAAGAGGACGTCGATTCGCCAGAATACCGCGTCTATGACGCCTCCAAAGAGCTCAAGGAGCCGCCATTCACCTTGACTCGCCCCTCCGAACATCTCTTCGTCATCACCGGCAAAGAGGTTTTGGAGAAATACGCCTTGATGAACCTAAGCGACGACCAAGGCGTCTCCAGACTCATCAATTACCTAAATCGCTTGGGCGTGGAAGAGGCCTTGAAGAAGAAGGGCGCCAAAGACGGCGACACCGTAAGGCTTGGCGATTTTGAATTCACCTACACGGATTGATTCCCTTTTTCTCAGAATGCCTTTAGGTTTGCTATAATCTCCTTGCATGGGGAAAGAGGATTTTCTTAAAAGCCTGATCGCGTTGACGCTAACCTCAATCGGCCTTTTCGCCTTATCCATATTCCTCATCCTTCTTTCATAATGATTTACTCTGTTAACGGAATAGTCGCCGAAATCGGCGAAGGATGGGTCGCCATCGACCTTGGGGACATCGCCTATGAGGTTTTGGTGTCCCGGACCTCGGATTTCTCTTTGGGCGAGAAATGCCTTGTCTATACCTACGAAGCCATCTCTCAGGAAGACCATTATCTTGTCGGTTTCAAAGACAAAACGGAGAAAATGGCCTTCGCCTCTTTGATTTGCGTCAAGGGAATCGGGCCTAAGACCGCCCTTTCGGCATTGTCCCAAACAACCCCCGGGCTCCTTTTCCAAGCCATAGAAAGCAACAACACATCCTTTTTGAAAAAGCTCCCCGGCATCGGCCCCAAAGCCGCCGCGCAGATCATCCTCGACCTCAAAGGGAAGCTCGTCAAAACCGATGAGAAGGGGCACCCGGACCGCTATCCCGGCGTGGCTGCGGCTTTGAAGGCCCTCAATTTCAAGAAAGTGGAGATTGAAGCGGCCATCGCCTCGATCAAGGTCGATTCGCTGAACGATGAAGAAGCCACCAGGATGGCGCTTCGCTATCTGAGGAAAAAGTGAGATGGAACGCCTATTAAACGGGAGACGAGAACCCGAAGAGGAAAGCGAAGAACTCTCCCTCCGCCCCGAATCGCTAAGCGAATACATCGGCCAAAGCCAAAGCAAAAAGAACCTTGAGGTTTTTTTGGGCGCGGCGAAAAACCGTCAGGAGCCCTTGGACCACGTCTTGCTTTATGGGCCACCGGGTTTAGGCAAAACGACCCTTGCTTACGTCATCGCCCACGAGATGGGAGGGAAAATACGCCTCGTCAACGGCCCTTCAGTTGAGCGTCCTGGCGATTTGGCGGCGATTTTGTCCGAGTTAGAGGAAGGCGACATCCTCTTCATCGACGAGATCCATCGTTTGCCCAGAGCGGTGGAGGAGGTCCTTTATGGGGCGATGGAGGATTTCACATTGTCCATTTTGATCCCCCAAAACGGCACTTCAAAGGTTCTTAACATGCCTTTGCCCCCTTTCACATTAGTGGGCGCCACGACGCGCTCTGGCGACCTTTCTTCCCCTCTTAGGGCTCGCTTTGGAATCTCGATGAAACTGGATTTCTACACCGAAGAGGAAATCAAGGAAATCATCAAACGCACATCGAAAGTTTACAAAACCTCCATCAGCGAGGAAGCCGCCACGATGATCGCAAAAAGAAGCAGGGGCACCCCGCGTATTGCCAATCGTTTGTTCAAGCGCATCCGCGACTTCGCTTCCTTCCATCAAGAAGACACCATCTCCGCATCGAGGTGTCAGGAAAGCCTCGATGCCCTCAAAATCGATGAGCTAGGCCTCGACGAGGTCGATTTGCGTTACCTTTCCTCCATCATCGACCGCTTCCATGGCGGCCCGGTGGGGCTAGAATCGATTGCCTCTAGCATCGGGGAGGAAACGGGCAACCTCGAAGACGTATACGAGCCCTATCTGGTGATGATAGGAATGGTCAACCGCACCCCCAGGGGCAGGGTCGCCACCGAGAAGGCGTATTCCCATCTTAAGAAAGTCCATCAAAGCTCTCTTTTCTAAGAGTTTTGGGATTGGCCCCTATGGGGCCTTTTCTATTGCCTAAGATGGGAGTTGAGTATAAAGTAAAGCGCGTCACCTGATTTTTCGGGATGCTTTCGTTAAGGAGTCACAAAATGAGACGTTATGTAGGATATGTGCTGTTGAGCGCCGCGACTTTAATCGGCGTCGCGGGCGCAACCGCCCCCTTTATCGCCAAAATGAACGCCGACCTCGCTTATAGCGATGGCAAAACCCTTTATTTCAAAGCCAGCGAATACGATGAGGCCAGCTCGAATGGGAATTATGGCAATGAAACCGGCTCTTTCTTAGACCAAGATCAGCCCACCGACCCCAACAACGACAACAAACCCGCCATTCACACTCTCGCTAACATCGTCAAAGACAGGCTCGACATCTGGAATCTTTCCGAATACGAGGTTTCCGTCCAAGGTTACGACACCATCGCCGTATCCGTCAGGACCAAAACCTCCACCGAAACGCAATACACTTACCTCGAGAATTACCTTTCTTTCTCCGGCGGGGACTATGAACTCGACGTCACCGACGAGAAGGTCTCCGAGGAAAGCAAAAAAGACTCTTGGGCGGAGATGCTCGACGACCAAGAGGCCTTCATCCAGTCCATCGAGCTCAACGGGTACAACTTCCCCGTCGTCTTGGTGAAAATCCCCGATACCTACAAAAGCGATTTCACCGATTTGCTAAAAGCCGCCAACGACGCCAATTCTTCCGATGACAGCGATTCTTCTTCCTCCTCCGCCTCCACCGGGGACGCTTGCAAATTGGTCCTTTGGGCCAACCGCATCGACGGCGACCTCTATAAGGATTCGACCTCTGGCGGCGGCAACAACCGCAACCTTTCCAAAAAGATCCTCGCGGTCGAAAACGTCTCTAGCGACAACGCCATCTATTATTACGATTCCGACGAGAACAAGGACAATCCCTATCTCCGTTTGATCCCGAATTCCGCCGCCATCACCAGCGATGGCGGATATGACGCCTCCTACGCCCAAGAGGCCTATGACGCCGCGGTATATCTTCGCAACATGTTTAACGCTAGCGAATTGAGCTTCAGCGACGGGACATCCACCAAGCATCGCTTCGCCCTCAATTTCACCTATAGCGAAAATACCCCGGCGACCGTTGAATCGCTCAACGCCTATACCGCTTGGTCGGTCTTTCCGGCTCTCTCCGGCACCTTAATCGCGACATTGGTCACCATCGCCTTGATGGTGGTGGTGCTTGCTTTGTTCAACAGAAGCTTCTCCCTTATCCAAATCGCTTCCGTCTTCGCCACCGTCTTCTCCACCTTCGCCTTGTTCGTGAGCTTCGGCGCCCAATTCAACGTCGCCGCCTGCCTTGGCTTACTGGTCACCGCAATTTTGTCTTGCTTCGGCTCCGTTTATTATGGGGCGGCCTTGAAGGATGAGATCTACAAAGGTCGCACCTTGAAGAAGGCCAATCAGGAAGCCGCGAAGAAATCCACTTGGCCAATCATCGACGCCAGCATCGTCTCGGCCGTCCTTGGCGTGTTCGTCTATATCTTCGGCGGTGAACTTGCCTCCAAATTCGGCACGATGCTCGTCCTTGGCGCGGTCTTTGCATTGGCTAGCAACCTCATTCTCACCCGCATCGGGGCTTGGCTATTCTGCAACGATTCCACCTTGCAAAGTTCTTATCCCAAGCGCTTGGGCATCGATTCGAAGAAAATCCCTGATCTTCTTAAGGAAGAAAAGCAGACCTATTTCGGGCCTTATGAGAAAAAAGACTTCACCAAGAGCCGTAAATGGACCGCGGGAATCCTCGGCGCGGTGGTGCTTGCGGGTATCGGAAGCATGATTGCCTTCGGCATCCAAAACGGAGGCAATGTCTACAACACCTCCGCCTACACGCAGAATTCCACCGTCCTTCGCATTGATGTGCGCTCCACTCAGTCGGACATGATCTCCTTGTCTAGGATCTCCTCGATTGAGGACATCTATAGCCCAGAGGAAGGAGGAGAGGATCTCTTCCACCGCGTGCAAATCGATGGTAAGAGCCTTGCTTCCATGACCTCGACATCCGATATTTCTCTCTCCGAAACGCCTTTGACCGTCTACGATTCCAATTCCGAGACGACCTATTATTGGTTCTACTATTCGATCAAACTCAACAAATACCTTGAGAACGACGTCGATTCAAGCCACGAAATCAAGGTTCTTAGCGGCGATTCCTTCGTGAATGCTTCCAGCAACAGCCTTGATGAGGCTTTGACCGATTACCTCACCTCGGTCTTCGTCCCGGGGTCTGATGACAGCAACCTTTCCGTCCGCTTCGCCACGGTCACCCCTGAGCTTGGCCAGCCTTACATCGACAAGCTTTGTCTAGCCTTAGGTGTCGCTCTTGCGGTTGACTTGGTCTACCTAAGCGTCCGCTTCCGTCCTAGCAGAGGCATTTCCGCCACCTTGGGCGCGGCCACTGTCGGATATTGCTCCATCGCCTTCTTCGTCTTCACCCGGATTTCGGTCACTCCGCTTGTGACCCTCGGCTGCCTTGCCGGGTCCTTGCTAGCCTTGATCTTCGCTTTATTCGCTTTCAACAAAGAGAAAGAAATCTACAAGGAAAGCAGGGAGAAAGAGAAGAACACCGTCGATTTCCGCTACGAATGCCTCAAACAGGGCGTTTCCCGCTCCGCCGGGTCGTTCTTGCTCCTTGTCATGATTTCGGCCTATGGGGCCATCGCCTTCTTCGGCTTTGGGCCTAGGACCTTCATGATGATCTACCTCGCCATGGTGATGGGGTTAGCCTTCCTCTCCGCCTTCGATCTCTCCTTGATGGCGCCGTTTGCCTACGTTTGGGCGAAGCTCTTCTCCAAAATCACCATCAAGCCGCTGAAACGGAGAAAGGCCAAGAAAGGCAATCTCCCCAAGAAGAAGGGCGGCGAGCCTGAGGAAGCCACTTTCATCGGCATCAACGATTATTGATTGAGATGGAAAGCCTGAAAGAAAGACTTAAGAAATATTATTCCTGGACAGAGGAGGAGTTCTCGCGTAACAGCGAGGAACCCTCCTTTTCCTGTTTCCCGGATATTTCTAGCGATCCCGCTTTTTTAAAGGCGAGGACGCGCCTTGAAAAAGCCAAACAAAATAAAGAAAAAGTTCTCATCTATGGGGATTACGATGCGGATGGGATTTTAGGGACGTCGATTTTGACTCGTTGTCTATTGGAATACGGCATCGAGGCGAAATATTTCATCCCCAGCCGTTATCTTGATGGGTATGGCTTGACGCTTGAAAACGCGAAGAAGATCAAAGAAAAAGGCTATACGCTCCTCATCTGCGTCGATAACGGAGTCTCATGCTTTGAAGCGGTGGCTTATCTTCTCTCAAACGGCATCGATACTTTGATTCTGGACCATCATGAATTGAATGAGCCTTACCCGCCTTGCCTTTCTCTTATTCACCCAATCACCTTAGGCATTGGGCAGAAAGCGGGTTTCAACATCTCCGCCGGATTCGTCTGCTTTTTGTTCTCTATTGCCTTGCTTGGCCGCGTGGACAACTATTTGCTGACCCTAGCCGCGATTACTACCCTTTCAGACATGATGCCTTTGTCTTCGATCAACCGCGAGATCGTCAGATTGAGTTTTCGGGTAATGAGGCAAAGCCCCATCGAGGAAATTTGCTATCTTACGAGTAAATCCCACATCGACGAGAAAGTCCTGAAAATGGAAATCATCCCCATCATCAACGCCCTTGGCAGGATGATGGAAGGCCATCAGACCATGAAAGCGGTGGATTATTTTGCTTTGCGCGATCCTAACTCAAGATTAGCGATTTCAAGTTGGATGAAGAGGGTGAATGAGGAACGGAAATCTCTTTTGAAGCACGTTTCTTCCGACATTTCATTTGTGGAAGGAAGCAGCGGAGTCATCCTTAATCTAAACATCAAAGAGGGCTTGAACGGCCTATTGGCCAACAAAATCATGAAAGCCCATCATGTTCCTTCCGCCGTATTCTCACCAAAGCACGGCGACCCGAGCATACTCGTAGGTTCTTTGCGCAGCGAGAAGGGTTTCTCTTTAATCGATTTCTTCGATAAAGCCAAAGGATACGCTTTAACTTATGGAGGCCACGATTGCTCTGGCGGATTGACCATCAAAGCAGAGGACTTCCCCTCATTCAAGAAATTCTACCTCTCTTATTGCGCCACCCACCCTTTTCTAGAGGAGCCACCCACGATGATCCCGCTCTCTTTAAGCGAAGCCAACATGGATTCTTATCGCATAATCCGCGCTTTCGCTCCTTTTGGAGAAGGCCATCCAGAGCCCATTTTCTGTTTAAGCGGGCTTGATGTCGATGGCTTTGTTTACTCTAAAGACGGCAAATACCTCCTCACCCCTTTAGGCAAAGGCGTCAAGCTTTGCTCGTTTGAGCTTGGGAAGAAGGATTTCCTAGATTCCGAGAAGACTTCTTTATGCGTGAAATTCGAACTCGACGAATACAAAGGCGCGACTTCCCTTCGTCTTCTTGCTTCCTGTTTTCCTAGAAAAGGATGAAACTCGGTCTATACTTACCCCATGGAAAAAAGCCAAGAGAACAAACCATTGCCCCCAAATGGGGGATACCCGATGCATAGCTTTGAGGACCTGAAGGCCCTTTTGTCGACCTATATCAGCAACCCCGATGATCAAAAGCTCATTCAAAGCGCTTATGATTTCGCCGCCGAAAAGCACAAGAATCAATTCCGCAAATCCGGCGAGCCTTATATCCACCATCCTTTGGAAGTGGCCTATATCTGCGCGAAATTACAAGCTGGACCGGCCACGATCGCCTCGGCTTTCCTTCATGATGTGGTGGAAGACACCGACACCCCAATTCAGGAAATCGAAACCCGTTTCGGGGCCGATGTGCGCCTAATCGTCGATTCCTTAACGAAAATTCAGCGCATGAAGCTCTCCCATATGTCCAAGGAGGACTTCGAAGCCGAGGATCATAGAAAGATTTTCCTAGGCATGGCAAATGACGTCAGGGTCATCATCGTCAAGCTCGCGGATAGGCTTCACAACATGCGCACCCTCCAGTCTTTGTCCCCGGATAGGCAACACGCCTTGGCCAAAGAAACCCTTGAGGTCTTTACCCCGATCGCCCACCGACTTGGTATCTACACCGTCCAAAGCGAGCTTGAGGACCTGTCTCTTAAATACCTTGAGCCTGAGATTTACGCAAAGATCAAAGCGATGGTGGATGAGAGATTCGAGAACCGCAAAGACGCCCTTGAGCAGTTCAAAAAGCGCATCGCCGATCAGCTCTACGAACATGGCATCCCCTTTAGGATGGAAAGCCGCGTCAAATCCATCTATTCGATATATAAGAAGATGTACAAAAAAGGACATTCCTTCGATGAGATATTCGATATCCTTGCCATTCGTGTCATCACGAAGACAACGGTCAATTGCTACGAAATCCTTGGGATGATCCATACCACCTATGCGCCCATCCCCGGCAGGTTCAAAGATTACATCGCCATGCCAAAGCCCAACATGTACCAATCTCTGCATACCTCGGTCATGGCTGGTGATGGCAGCGTATACGAGATCCAAATCCGCACCGAGGAGATGGATCAAATCGCCGAAACCGGCGTCGCCGCCCATTGGAAATACAAAGAAGGCAGCCATTACAACCCAAAGGAAGAACAAAAGGAAATCGAGAATCAGCTCCATTGGTTCCGCGATTTCGTCAGCCTCTCCGGCCAAGAAAAAGGGACGGCCAAGGAATACATGGAGACGCTCACCCACGATATCTTCGGGGCCAACGTCTATGTTTTCACCCCCCTTGGCAGGGTCATCGAGCTCCCCACGGGGTCGACCACGCTTGATTTTGCCTATAGGATTCACACCAAGGTCGGCGATGCGGCGGTGGGGGCCCTCGTCAACGGCGCCCTCGTGCCATTATCAACCGAGCTAAAAACCGGCGACATCTGCGAAATAAAAACCTCCCCCAACGCCTCCGGGCCCAACACTTCTTGGCTAGACATCGCCAAAACGTCCTCCGCCAAAGCCCATATCCGCCGCGCCTTGCAGAAAAAAGACGCCTCCATCATGAAGGAGGAGAAGATAAAGCAAGGCCGCACTTCGATGATGGATTCCTTCAAGATGCAGGGATTTGAGGAAGAAGAGGCGATGAAGATCCTCAACGACTCCTTCCCCAAGCTCGAAAACGAATTCCATTGCGAGTCCATCGACGATCTTTTCGTCATGCTTTGCTCCAGAAACCCCGCTCCAGGCGCGGTTTTGGAGTTCCTCCATGTCAAGAAGAAGCTCGCTCCAAAACTCTCTAAGAAAAAGACCCAAAAAGAGATTTCCTCCAATTGCCCCGTCGAGGTCCCTGGCGGAATCACGGGCTTGGCCGTCACGATAAGCCAATGCTGCACGCCGATCCCCGGAGATGAAATCGTAGGCTACATCACCCGCGGCAAAGGCATCACGGTTCACCGCAAGGATTGCCCCAATATCGCTAAGGAAAAAGCGCGTCTAATTCCTTTGCAGTGGAGAGAAGACCTCGATCCGACGGCCTCTTACCCCGTCGATATCGAAGTCATCGCCAACGACCGACAAGGCTTGGCCGCGGATATCCTGCAGACAATCTCCGCCAAAAGCATTCTCGTCTCCGATTTGAAGATTCATTTGGTCACCGAGACGATGAACGACGTCATCAATTTGACCATCAACGTCAAATCTGCAAAAGCCCTTGAAGATCTCTTCGTGGCGCTTATTGGCGTAAAAAGCGTCTTTGCCGTCAACCGCTTGACGCATTGAGCAGACGATCGTCGTCCCATTTCCTTTGAAGTAGCCCCTTAAGGGGCTTATACTAGCAACGTTGCAAAATAGGAGTTTTTTAACATGGTTTTCCAAGGCATCAAAGGCACGCACGACCTCTATGGCGAGGAGGCGGAAGCCTACACTTACATTCAGAACGTTTTCTCCGCGGTCGCCGAGCTTTACGGATATCGCAAAATCGAGACGCCGGTGCTCGAATACACCGAAGTCTTCGATCGTTCGACGGGGGAAAGCAGCGACGTCGTCAGGAAGGAGATGTACACTTTCCTCGATAAAGGCGAACGGTCCTTGACCCTCCGCCCCGAAGGCACGGCCGGGGTCATCCGCTCCATTGTCGAGCACAAGCTCTACGCCACCGGCGATCTCCCATTGAAATGCTATTACGTCGGACCTGTTTTCCGTTATGAAAGGCCTCAACTTGGCCGATACCGCCAATTCATCCAAGCCGGCGTTGAAGCCGTGGGGGTCAATAGCGCCAGGCTCGATGCCGAAAACATCTGCCTTGCCATGGACGTTTTAAGCTATCTCGGGTTCGAGAACCTCAAGGTCAAGATCAACACCTTGGGCGATCAGCAATCCAGGGATGCCTACAAAGAGGCGTTGAAGAAATATTTCGCTACCCGCATCGACACGATGTGCGAGGATTGCAAGCAGCGCTTGCTCCTCAACCCCATGCGCATCCTCGATTGCAAAGTCCCCGAAGATCAGGAAATCGTCAAAGACGCCCCGAAGATGAAAGATTTCCTTTCCGAGGAATCCAGCAAACGCTTCTACCAAACCCTTTCCATCATCGCCGATCAGGAAATCGATTATGAAATCGACGATTCCCTCGTCAGAGGCCTCGATTATTACGGCGAGGTCGTCTTCGAGGTCCACGCCACGTCCAAAGAAGGCAAAGATTATGGCGCCTTGCTTGGCGGAGGCCATTACGACGGCATGATGGCTAACTTCAATGGCCCCAAGGAAAACGATTCGGGCGTGGGCTTCGCCATGGGCGTTGAGCGTCTGTATTCATTGATGAAAGACAACGGGTTGCTCTCTTCCTTAAGCCACGGCGTCGATCTCTATGTCATGCCGATAGGGGAAGAAGTCCTCGACGATTGCTATTCCTTGACCCAATCCCTCCGTCACGGCGGCTATTCCGTGGAGATGCCCTTTGCAAAAGGCAAACTTGGAACCATGTTCAAGAAAGCCGTCAGGGCCAACGCCAAATTCGCTTTGATTCTAGGACAAGACGACATCGAAAAAGGCGTCGTGCAGCTTAAAAACGTCGCCACACAGGAGCAGAAAGAAGTCGCCATCGAAGATTTAGAGGCCGTCCTCGACGAAGAATTCAGAAAATTGGAGCATGAGGATTCCTGCTGCTGCGGCCATGACCACGAAGAGGGGCATTGCTGCTGTCAGGAGCATAACGAACACCCAGAAGAGCATGACCATTGCTGCTGCGGGCATCACGATCATCACGAAGGCGAATGCTGCGATGATGAGGAAGGGCATTGCTGCTGCCAAGGAGAAAAGAAATGAAAAGCATCGAAAGAAGTGATTATAACGGCAATCTCCGTAAGGAAGACGCCGGGCGCGAGGTCGCCTTGTGCGGATGGGCCGCGAAGGTAAGAAAGCTCGGCGGCATCGAATTCATCGATCTGCGTGACAGCACGGGCATCGTCCAGCTCACCGTTAATGATCCCGACTCAATTCCTGACGTCAGAAGCGAATACGTCATCCAAGCCAAGGGGAAGGTTGCTTTGAAGAAAGATCCTAATCCCGCTTTGAAGACCGGGGAAGTGGAGGTCATTGTCTCCGAGATCACCGTTTTCAACAAAGCGGAAACGACCCCTTTCATCATCGCCGACAAAACCGACGCCTTGGAGGAGACCAGGCTTCAATACCGCTATCTTGACATCCGCAGGCCCTATATCCTCAACAAACTGAAAGCCAGGGCCAAAATCGTCAAGGATTTCCATGAATATTTCGATGAGCGCGGCTTTCTTGAAGTCGATACGCCCGCCCTTAACGTTTCTTCTCCAGAAGGAGCCAAGGAGTATCTCGTCCCTAGCCGCGTCCATCATGGGTCATTCTATGCTCTCCCTCAATCTCCGCAGCTTTGGAAGCAGTTATTGATGATCGGCGGAGTGGAACGTTATTACCAAGTCGCCAAATGTTTCCGCGATGAAGATCTCCGCGCGGATAGGCAGCCTGAATTCACTCAGCTCGACGAGGAAGTCTCCTTCCTTAGCCAAGACGAAATCCTCGCTCTTAATGAGGGTTTCTTGGCCAAAATATTCAAAGACGTTGCTGGCTATGAGGTTTCTTTGCCTCTTCGCCGCATCTCTTATTGGGATGCTATGGACACCTATGGCAGCGATAAGCCCGATACGCGCTATGGGCTGGAGATCCACGATCTCAAATCCTTGCTAATAGACGTGCCTTTCAAAGGGTTTGAGGGCCAAGAATACATCAAAGGCATCATCGTTCCTAATCAAGGCAAAGAAACGTCTAGGAAAGTCTTGGACGAGCTTAATCTCGAAGCTAGGAAATTCAAGCTCAAAGGCGTTTTGTCTTTGAAAGTTGAAAATGGCGTCTTGGAAGGCTCGTTTGCGAAGTTCCTCGATGAGGGGACCAAAGCCAAGCTCATCGAAGCTTTGAGCTTGAAAGAAGACGATTTGCTTCTATTCGCTAGCGCTAACGACCGCCGCGACATCGATTTTGGCTTAGGCGCATTGAGGACGCTTTTCGCGAAGAAGCTATCCCTCATCAAACCCAATACCTACGATTTGCTCTGGGTCGTCGATTTCCCGATGTTTGATCCCGTTGAAGGGGAAGAGGGGAAATACGTTGCCGAGCACCATCCTTTCACCCGTCCTCGCGACGAAGACTTGCCTCTGCTCGATAGCAAGCCGGAGGAAGTCCTCGCTTATGCCTATGACATCGTCATCAACGGCTATGAAGCCGGCGGTGGAACGCTTAGGATCTACGATCACGACACGCAATGGAAGATCTTCAAAATCCTCGGCCTCTCCGATGAGGAAGTGGCTAAGAAATTCGGCTGGTTCATCGACGCCTTCCGCTTTGGCTGCCCGCCCCATGGCGGCATCGCCTTCGGATTGGACCGCTTGGCCATGATACTCACCGGAACCGACAATATCCGCGACGTCGAGGCCTTCCCGAAGAATCTCCAAGCCTCCGATCCACTCTCTCACGCACCCCAACCGGTGACCAAAGAACAGCTCGAACTCGTTGGGTTAACAACGGAAGAAGAGTAAATTATATACTTTGTATATAAAAACAACTTAAAAACGACTAATAATCCAAAGGAGAAACATATGCCTGAAACCCATCTCGACATCGATTCGCTTTGCGTGGCAAGTCTACGCTCGCTAATCATCGACGTCATCAACAAAGCCAATTCCGGGCACCCGGGAATGGCTTTAGACGCCGCTCCGATGATGTACGCCCTTTACCGCGATCATCTCAAAGCCGATCCCAAGCATCCCGATTGGGTCAACCGTGACCGCCTCGTTTATAGCGCCGGCCACCCTAGCGCTCTCATCTATTCTTTGCTCCATCTCTCGGGCTATTCTCTTAGCCTTGAGGATCTCATGAGCTTCCGCCAGCTCCATTCCTTGACCCCGGGCCACCCTGAGGTCACCTTGACCGCGGGGATTGACGCCACCGCCGGGCCTTTGGGGCAGGGGATCAGCCAAGCCGTCGGCATGGCCATCGCCGAAAAAGCCGTCGCCGCCCAATACAAAGAAGGCTCCCGCATCATGGACCATTACACCTATTGCCTTTGCGGCGATGGGTGCTTGGAAGAGGGCATCAGCCAGGAAGCAATTTCTTTAGCCGGCCACCTCAAGCTAAACAAACTCATTCTCCTTTACGATGAAAACGGATCCACTTTGGACGGACCGACTTCAAATTCCCTCACCGAATCGGTGAAACTCCGCTTCTTGGCTGAGGAATGGAATGTCCTCGAGGTCGATTCCGGCAACGATGTCGACGCCATTTCCAAAGCGATAGGGGAAGCCAAGCAATCTCCTCTATACCCGACGATCATCATCGTTCACACGACGATCGGCTATGGCTCGGCCAAACAAGGCGACCATTCCACCCACGGGGCCCCTTTAGGGGCGGAGGACGGACGCCACGCCAAAGAAGTTTACGGCTATACTTATCCTGAATGGACCGTTCCTAGCGAAGTCTACGCTCATTTCAAGGAAACCTTCGCCGCTAGGGGCGAGAAGGCCTACGAGGAATATCAATCCGCCTTGCTTGCCTATGAGAAAGAATTCCCCGAACAAGCAAAGCTATTCTCCGACGCGTTCAAGAGGGAATGGTCTCCTTACGTCAAAGAAATTCCCTTCGAGGCCAAAAAAGAGGCCACAAGGGCGACTTCGGGCAAACTTCTTGCCTCTTATTTCAACCAGATACCCTTCATGTTCGGCGGGTCGGCAGACGTCGCCGCCTCGGTAAAGACCGATATCAAAGGCGCTACTGATTTCTCCCCCAGCCATCCCGAGGGGCGCAACGTCAACTGGGGGATCCGCGAATTCGGCATGGCCGGGGCGATGAACGGCATCCTTCTCCACGGCGGGCTTTTACCTTACGCGGGATGCTTCCTCATTTTCTCCGATTACCTCAAGCCCGCCATCCGCATGGCCGCGATGGAGGAATTGCCCGCGATTTACCTTTTCTCCCATGACTCCCTCGCCGTCGGTGAAGACGGGACCACCCATCAGCCGATCGAACAGCTGACGATGCTTAGGACAATCCCGGGCGTCAAAGTCATCCGCCCCGCGGATGCGTATGAGACTTATCTTGCCTACAAAGAGGCGCTTTCTTCGAAGAAGAATCCGACCTGCCTCATCTTGACCCGCCAGAACTTACCCGTTTTGCCCGTGCAGATCGAAGACGGGGTCGCTCGCGGTGCCTATTTCGTCAGGAAGCAAGAAAAGGAAGACATTGAAATCTTAGCGACGGGTAGCGAAGTCTCCCTCGCCTTGGAAGCCGCGGACATCTTGCTTGAGAAAGGCATTTCCGCTAGCGTCGTCTCCTTGCCTTGCCTAGAGAATTTCCAAGCTCAAGAATCTTCCTACAAGCAGCAAATCCTCTCTTCCCCTTACAATAAGCGCGTTTCCCTAGAAATGGGCTCGACGGCCCTTTGGGGGCGCTACGCCGAGCACAATATCGGCGTCGATGGCTTTGGCGAAAGCGGAAAAGCGGAGGACGTGCTCGCCGATTTCGGCTTCACGCCTGAAAAGGTAGCCGAAAAAATCGCCTCGATGGTAAAATAAGCCCATGAGCGATTACCTCCCGATCAACAATTATTCCTCTTTGGGGAAACTCTCCATCTCCAAAAAGGCCATCGCGGCCATCGTGGAAAGGTCCGTTTATAACCTCACTGGGGCTTCCCCTAGCCCAAAGAAGGGGAAGAAACGCATCTTCACGATCGAGAACCCCCTAAGGATATCCATAACTGGCGAAGGCAAGATCCGCATCTCCGTCGACGTTGCCTTGCCAGGAGATTCCAAGGTCAAAGACATCTGCCTGAAATTACAGAAAGAGATCGCGACGAACCTCTCGATGATGATCGAAGCCGTCCCCAACGAGATCCACGTCCACGTCGTGTCCCTTGCTTAATAATCTACTAGCCCGGGTATTCCGGGCTTTTTTCATGGGGAAAAGGAGAAGAAGAATTCCTGCAAAAGGAAGCGGAACTGTGCTATTATTCCACCTGGCCTAAGAAGGCGTATTTTTATGGACGAAAACAGCAACGAAATTTCCTGGGAAGAAGGCGGAAGAAACGCCTTGCAAAGCGCGGCCATGACCGCGATCTACGATGAGCTCACCTATATTTCCATGGGCGAGAAAGTCGATGTCGAAGGCATCGTCTCTTCTTTGCTAGAACAGGATTTCTCCGAATGCGATCTTTTCGTCAAATCCGCTGCCGTATACGCCATAAAATACCTCGATGAAGCGAAAGATAAATTCAACGCGAACATGAAGAAGTGGACTTTCGACCGCCTTAACAGGGTCGAGCAGGCCATTTTGATTCTCGCCTACGTTCATTTCTACGCGATCGAGAAGGAAGTCTCGAAGAAAGTCGTCATCTCCGTCGCCGTAACGCTAGCCAAAACCTATCTTGGGGATGGCGATTATAAATTCGTCAACGCGATTCTTGATCATGTATTGGTGAGGGCATGAACGAAACAAGAAGTTACCTCTCCGTCACGGATCTCAACGAAATGATTCAAGACCGTCTAGAGAACGATTACGAGCTCTCGCACGTCTTCCTTGAGGGGGAAATTTCAAATTTCAAAGCCTACCCCTCCGGGCATATCTACTTTTCGTTAAAGGATGAGAAGTCCATCGTATCCGCGGTGATGTGGAAAAGTTATGTCCCAACGTTGAAATTCGTTCCAAAAAACGGAGACAAAGTCCACGTTAGAGGCAAAGTCAGCGTTTTCACGGCGCGGGGAAGCTACCAAGTCTGCGCTTTTTCAATCGAAATGGTCGGACAAGGGGACGCTTTAAGAAATCTTCGCCTCCTTGCCGAAAAGCTTAGGAAAGAAGGGCTTTTCGATGAAAGCCGAAAGAAGCAGATACCCGCTTTCCCAAATAGGATCGCCGTCATCGCCGGGGCTGGCAGCGCGGGACTTAAGGATATCCGCGTCAATTTAGCCAAAAGATGGCCCTTGGCCGAGGTTTTCGTCTTTCCCGCGATTGTCCAAGGCGAAAGCGCGCCCGCCTCGCTTAAAGAAGCATTGAAAGAAGCCATTTCAGTGAATCCGGACACTCTTATCATCGGACGAGGAGGCGGCAGCAGCGAGGATTTAAGCGCCTTCAATGACGAAGCGCTCGTCCGAGACGTTGCTTCCTGCAACGTGCCCGTCATCGCCGCCGTAGGACATGAAATCGACGTGACCTTGATTGATTTCGTCGCCGATTGCCGAGTATCGACTCCAACGGCCGCCGCGGTGAAAGCAACGCCAGACAAAAACGAAGTTTACCAAGCCTTAGACGATGCCTCTAGCAGGCTGGATTACGCTTTAAACTATCGAATTTCCTCCTTGCGGCAAAACTTGGCCCAACTATCGCAAAGGCCTTATTTCAAGGATCCGAGCAAAATTTACGATTCGCAGAAAGAAAAGATTGCTTCGCTAGAGAAAAACATCGATAACGCCTATAAGAATTACCTTGCCTTGAGAAAAGAGAAGATGATGGCGTTAGCGTCAAGGATCAATCCAGCCTATAGAAACGCCCTAGAAAGGATGTCTTCGCCTTTGCTTGGCCTAGAAGCAAAACTAGAGTCGCTAAATCCAGAGGCCGTCTTAAATAGAGGGTATTCGATGACCACCGATGAAACTGGGAAACCCGTTCAAAGAGTGAAAGACCTTAAGCAGGGCCAAGTCATCAAAACAAGATTCAAGGATGGTATAATCACATCGAAAATCGTCGAAAAGGAGTCTAACGATGCCTGATAAAGAACAAAAAACCTTTGAGGAGAAGCTGAATCGCCTCAACGAAATCGTGTCCAAAATCGAGGGCGATCCTTTGCCTTTGGAAGAGATGGTGAGCCTTTATCAAGAAGGTAAGAAGCTCATATCCGAACTTCAAAACGCACTTTCAGAAGCCGAGAAAAAGATTGGCGAAATGAACGTTGGAGCTGAAGACTTAAAGTAAGATTTTAGTAGTTTATTAGTATATGAAAAAGAAAGACGGCGTCGAAACAATTAATATAAATGACATTAAAGACCCATCTTTTTTAAAAACGCTCGACTACAAAGACTTGAAGCGTCTTGCGAAGGCTCTTCGCGAAGAGATTCTTCGGATCACCTCCACCTATGGAGGGCACCTTTCGAGCAACCTCGGCGACATCGAGATCACCTTGGCGTTGCACCGGGTTTTCGACTTCCCAAAAGACAAACTTATCTTCGACGTCGGCCACCAATGCTACGCGCATAAGCTCCTAACCGGCAGAAGCCTCGAGCATCTTAACGAAAAAGGACATACAAACGGGTTCCAGAACCGCAAAGAGTCCATTTACGACCCCTATGATGCCGGCCATAGTTCAACGGCTTTGTCGGCCGCGGAAGCTTTTGCCTACGCTAGAGATTCCAGAAAAGAGAATTACAACGTCATCGCCGTCGTCGGAGACGCCTCCATCGTCAATGGCTTGAGCTTCGAGGCGTTGAACAACATTGGGGAAAGATCGAACAAAGTCATCGTTATCCTAAACGACAACGCCATGTCGATTTCTAAACCCATCGGTGGCGCGGGGAAGTTCTTCCGTCGCATCTCCACGGGCAAAATCTACAACAAAGCCAAAAAAGGCTATATGCGCGTCTTATATAGAACCGTCGCGGGGCGAAAAATCTACGATTTCTCCGCGCGTTTTAAAAGAGCGCTGAAATCTCGTCTTGTTCCGATAACGATGTTCGACAACATGGGCTTCACCTATATCGGGCCTGTGGACGGGCATAACCAAAGAGCGCTCGAAAAAGCATTCAAATCGGCTAAAAACACGACGAAATCCGTGCTTATTCATTGCCACACCATTAAAGGGAAAGGCTATCCCTTAGCCGAAGCGGACAAGACCGGGGATTACCATTCCGTTCCTCCATTTGACTTAAACAAGGGGCTTGAGAAAGAGGAAAACGCATCTTCCATCAGCTGGTCCGCTCTTTTTGCTTCCTTCATTGAAGATAAAATGAAGGAAGACGAAGAAACCGTTTTGATTACTCCCGCGACTTTAAAAGGCTCTGAGCTTGAGCACGCTTATGCGACTTACAAAGGCCGCTGCCTCGATGTAGGAATCGCCGAGGAGCACGCCTTGACTTTCGCCGGTGCCTTGTCGTTGACTGGTAAAAAGCCCATCGTCTCTATTTACTCGAGTTTCATGCAACGCGCATACGACGAGATTTCCCACGACTGCGCCAGAATGGGTGCCAATTTGACGCTGCTTATCGATCGCGCTGGGCTGGTGGGGAAAAACGGCGAAACCCATCAAGGCATCTACGATGAAGCTTTCCTCAAATCGATTCCGCATGTTGTCGTTTCCATGCCCTCAACCCCGGATGTCGCGAAGGCTTTGTTTGATAAATCCTTCGATTACAACGGCGTTTTCGCGATTCGTTATCCTGGTGTATCTCTACCAAAGCCCGAAGAAATCAAATCCTCTTATTTGCCTTCGTTTTGTTGGAGAGGTTTCCAATATCCTAACGCCAAAACCGTCGTCGTTGGCGTTGGCCCTTTAGGCGAGCAGCTACGTTTGAAGCTGCATGAAAACAACATTGCCTGTTCTTTCTTCGATCCGGTTTATTTGAATCCGGTTTTGGAAAACGAGGTCAAGAAGCTCCTTTGTTACGATTCCATTCTCATTTATGACCCTTATGGAACCGAAGAAGGTTTCTGCCAAAGCCTGCTTGCCTCCTTGATGAAACTTTCCTATAAAGGCAAGGTCGTCTCTTTAAGCATCAAAAACGAATTTATCCCTTACGATAGCCTCGCCAATCAATTGGAAGATTCTAATTGCGGCCTAGACCAAGCTTACGAGCAGGTTCTTAAGATGGTCGACTGATTCTTTTAAAAAGAGAAATTAGTTAACATAACGGGAAGCATTGGATAAAATAATTTCATGGCCAAAGTCATCATGCACATCGACTTAAACGCCTTTTTCGCCTCTTGCGAAGTCGTCAGAGATCCTAGCCTTAAGGGCGTTCCTTTGCTTATCGGGCATTCTGGGCGTTCTGGCATCGTTTCCACGGCAAGCTATGAAGCAAGAAAATATGGTTGCCACAGCGGACAGCCGATGTTCCAGGCAGAGCGACTTTGCCCCAAGGCGAAGGTGCTTCCCGTAGATATGGATTATTACTCGATGATGTCGACTTCCTTTTTCTATTATCTAAGGCGATTCACACCTCTTGTCGAACCGGCTTCTATCGATGAAGGATACGCGGATATGACTTTGGCGTTAAAAGGGAAAGAGGATCCCTATGGTTTTTTCCTTTCTCTTCAGGCCGAACTTAAAAAAGAAACCGGATTAGGCTGCTCCATCGGCGTCGCTCCCACGAAATGGCTCGCTAAAATGGCCTCTGATTTAAGGAAGCCAATGGGCCTCACCATATTGCGGAGAAAAGACATCCCCGAGATTCTCTATCCTCTCCCCATCGAATCCTTCTGGGGAATCGGGAAAAAGACCAGCCCTAGGCTTAGGGAAATCGGCATCCTCACGATAGGGGACTTCGCCAAAAAAGCCGAGCAAGACGACCCTTTGCTGATTAAAGAGCTTGGAAAGTTCTATATAACCGCGAAAGAATGGGTGCAAGGCAAAGGAAGCGATGAGGTTTCTCTCCTCGAAGACGAAGCCAAATCCATCGGGGCTCAGGAAACCCTGCCTAGGGACTGCCAAACCTACGAAGAGGTCAAAGAAAACCTCTTTTCGATCGCTAGAACCATATCCTTAAGGGCCAGAAAAGAAGGCAAAGAAGGAAAAGGAATCACCGTAAACGTCAAAACCACCGACTTTAAACTCCATAGCAAAGCCAAGATGTTGGCTGAATCCACCTCTAGCGAGGAATTGATAACTAACGAAGCTAAAGGCCTTTTCGAAGAATTGATGGGGAAACTAGGCCATCCTTTGATCCGCCAAGTCGGAATCACTTTGACCAAGCTCATCGACCCGGAGAAAGAAAGCGTCCAGATGAGCTTGTGGAATTACGAGGATTACGAAAAGAAAGACGCGACGAAATTGCTGATTGAATCGCTTAACCGGAAAATGGATAAGCCGATGCTCAAAAGAGCGTCCCAAACCGAGAAGAAAAAGGAGAGATAAATGGAAATCGAAGACGCCATCATGGATTATTTCACCTATCTCACCTCCTCAAAAGGCCTAAGCAACAGCACGGTGAAGGATTATAGCGATGACCTCAACGTCTTTTTGAAGGACTTTCCCGAAAAGAAAACGACCGAGGATTTCCTTGAAAGCGATCTCTATGATTTCGCTTTGAAGGAAGGAGAAAAAGAAAGGAGTTCTGCTAGCATCGCTAGAAGGCTTTCGACGTTGTTCAATTTCTATCTTTTCCTTAACCGAAGGGGCATCATTGCTTTCGCTCCAGATCACCTCGAACGCCCCAAAGAAGAAAGAAGCCTCCCCGTGATTTTATCCTTCGAGGAAGTTGAGAGATTGCTAGACGCCCCCGACACCAGCAAAGAATCCGGAAGCAGAGACAAAGCAATGCTTGAAACAATGTATGCGACCGGTCTCCGCGTCTCTGAGCTCTGCGCCTTGACATTAAGCCAAGTCAATGTCGAAAACCGTCTCATCACCGTCAAAAAAGGCAAAGGAAACAAGCAAAGGACCGTCCCGATTTCTCCATTCGCCTTGGAGTGGTTGCAATCTTACATCCACGCTTTCAGAAGCAAGAACAAAGGAAGGAAAAAGAAGGAGATTTTCCTCAATCTCCGTGGCGAGCCCATCAGCCGTAATTATTTTTTCATGCAGGTGAAGAAATACGCCCTCCAGGCCGGCATCGACACCGTTGTTTCGCCCCATACCCTGCGGCATTGCTTCGCGACTCACCTTTTAGAAAACGGAGCCGAGCTGCGCGCCGTGCAGGAAATGCTTGGGCACGCCCATTTATCGACGACGCAAATCTATACTCACGTCTCCACAAGGCGAATTTTGGAAGCCTTTGACCGCTATTCCTCCAGGAAATAGGTATAATGAAGGGCGAGGCAAACGCCTTCGCAAATTCACGGAGGACACGATATATGGAAAAGGATTACCGCAAATTCAAAAGGGTGTTTTTGATCGTTGCCGACTCAGCCGGCATCGGAGAAGAGCCCGACGCCGCCGATTTTAACGACGTCGGCTCCAATACATGGGCTCACGCCGCTTCTTCAATCGGGGGTTTGAACGTCCCCAACATGGAAGCCATGGGCATAGGGACCCTCGATGACATCGAAGGCGTAAAGCCCATCGACGCGCACCCTCAGGCCTATTGCCTTGCTTGCCAAGAAACTAGCTTAGGGAAAGACACGATGACGGGCCACTGGGAGATGATGGGCATAAACACGACCAAACCTTTCCAAACCTTCACCGACACCGGGTTCCCGAAAGAGCTCATGGACGAGCTAGAAAAAAGGACCGGCCATAAGCTTTTGGGCAATTACGCTTCTTCCGGAACGGTGATCCTAGATGAACTGGGCGAAGAGCAAATCAAAGAAAACGCGCTCATCGTCTATACTTCTTCCGATTCTGTCCTCCAAATCGCCGCCAATGAGGACCATATGCCTTTAGAGGAAATCTATCGCTGCTGTCAGATCGCTAGAGAGCTAACGATGAGGCCTGAATGGATGGTCGGCAGAGTCATTGCTAGGCCCTATGTCGGCGAAAATAAAGGCGAATTCAAACGCGTCGGAGCCCATAGGCACGACTACACCGTCTCGCCAACATCCATAACGGCCATGGACATCCTCAAAAGCAACGGCTACATGGTTTCCGCCGTGGGCAAGATTAACGATATATTCAATGGCGTCGGCGTCGTCAAAACCATCCATACCGCAAGCAATGAGGAAGGAATGGACGAAGCCATCCGTCAGCTCAAGCAGGAAGATTGGACTGGCCTATGCTTCGTCAATTTGGTCGAATTCGACAGTGAATACGGGCATAGGAGGAATCCGCAAGGCTACGCCCGCTGCTTAGAAGCTTTTGATAAGCGCGTCGGCGAATTCGTCAAAAGCATGAAAGACGACGACGTTTTGATGATCACGGCAGATCATGGCAACGATCCGACTTTCAGAGGAACCGACCACACCCGCGAAAAGGTGCCTTTGTTGATTTATTCGCCTTCTTTTGAAGGCGGAAAAAAGCTTGAGGAGCAGAAAACGTTCGCCGTCATGGGAGAAACCATCCTCAATAATTTCTATTTGGAAAAAGATCCATCGATGCTTGGAAATTGCCTCAATGAGATTTTTGAATAAGGAAAGGAAGGTAGCACAATGAAGAAAACAATCGTTCTCGCTCCTCTGGCTTTGCTTGCCCTTGCATCTTGCTCAGGCAATAACAATTCATACGTTTTTTCTTGGGTCACCCCAACCGGAGCTCCGACCTTAGCGTTTTATGATCAGGGTGAGAACCCTTTCTGGATTTCTGCAAGCAACCCTTCGGAGGTTGTCGTCCCTAGTTTCGCCGCAAATTCCTATGACGGCATCGTCTTCGATGGTATCTCAGGGCTCAATTTGATGAGCAAAAACGCTTCCGCCTCCAATTACAAACTCGCCAGGTGGATCAATAACCTCGGCTTTTACCTCGTCTCAAAGACGCATACCAAAGAAGACGTTTCTTCTTGGGACGTCTCTTGGACCGTCAATTCATTTGTCGCGACCGGGAACGCTTCCCGTTGTTTGCTTAATTTGGCATCTAACGTTTGGAATTGGGGCGATCTGTCCTCATTAGGAACCATCACATACGAAAATGGAGTCGATAGCGTCGTCACCAATTTAGCGACCAACGCCTACGATTTCTATTTGATCGCCGATCCCGCTTACACCAATCTCAAAGCCAAAATGGGCGATGGGCTTCATCTAATCTACGACCTGCAAGAAGAATGGGGCAAGGCTCATGGTGGCATGAAAATCCCTAGCGCCGCCTTGTTCATCAATAAGGAAGGCTATTCAAAGCACAAAGACGTTTACGACGAATTCCTCTCCAAAACAGATGAAAGGCTCAATGCATTGGTCCATGAGCCTCAAATCGCCCAAAAAGCGCTGGAAGAATATCAAAGCAGCGATCCTTCCCATGTCGTCGCGGACAATCTTTATAAATTCGGCATCTCAACAAGCATTGTTGCTAACTTGACGAATCTTCAGAAAAACAACGCTTTCGGCTTCTGTCTCGATCAAAAAGGAAGCACGGCCAAGCAAACCGCTGATAATTTCTCTTCATCTTTCGGCGGAGAGACTTATCCTGAGGAAATGTTCCTAATTTAAATATGGGCGAAAAAAGGAAGCGGTGGACACTCAAAAACAGCACCCTGCCTCGCTTTTTGGCTTGCCTATCAGGCGTAACACTCATTTTCCTAACTTGGTTCTTATTAGCTTTTTGTCTTAAAAAGAATGGGAACAACGGAATACCTTATCCATGGGATACGGTTTCTTTGGCGTTTTCGTTTCTTTTCTTGACCCAGGCTCCTTCGACCTGGATGGCGATAGGATGGACGCTTCTTAGAATCGCGATCGCCTTCGTTATTTCCTTCCTTCTAGGAGGGTTTTTCGGCGTTTTGTCTGGCGTCTATCCTCGCTTCAAAGATTTTATGCGCCCGTGCATATCCATATTGAGGGCGATACCGACGGCGGCGGTGGTTTTAATGCTGATTTCCGTGTTGATGGGGATGAAAGCGCACGCTTGGTTAAGCTGGATTCCCGTCGCTCTGTCTTTCGTTGTATGTTTCCCGCTTTATTATCAGGCTTTTTCTTCGGGGATAGAAAACGAGGAAGGCGATATATTGGATTCATTAAGGATTGAAGGAGCTCAGAGGAAGATTCTGACAATAAAAGAAATCTATCTCCCGGATTCCTGGAAATATATAAGAATGAGCTTAGCCCAATCCTTCGGTCTATCGTTTAAGGTTTCAATCATGGCCGAGGTTCTGACTTCCAGCAGCGTGGGCAAAATAGGAATCGGGACATTGATCGTGATGTCTAGGCAGTCCAGCGGTGGCATTGAAGAAATCCCGGCGTATTCTTTGATCGTCTTGCTTTTGATGGCCATAATCGATATTCCTTTCTTGATATTGAAAAAGAAAGAGAAATAGCCTCAAACGATTTTTTGGCTGACATAAAGTAGATACATTATAAATAAGAATAAAAAACCTAAGGATCATGAACCCACCTAGGTAAAACAAAGAACATATTTTAAGAGAACAAGAAGAAATGAAAGCATAGGCTAATTTTGTATATTAGTAGTTTTCTAGTAATGTTTATTTAGTGGAAAACTTAGGTTGAGAACTTAGTTCATTAAAATAAACGCGAAGACTTTGATTTAGAAAACATTCGGTTACACCTATTTATTTTTATTACTTCTTAACATAATAGACATTATGCGAAGAAGCCATTTTTAAAGGAATTCCGAAGATTTTCTCAAAGGACAAAAACTACTAAAAATAAAAGCGGTTGGACAGCTGCCAACCGCTTTATAGCTTCCACTTCTTCTGCTTACGCACGTTTGGAGGTGATTTCTTTTTGTAAGAGACCTTCGAGGTCAATTTCTTTTCTATTGACGGAAATGAAGAGATGCACAACAACTTCTCCTGCTTCAACAATCATCCAGCCGGATTCAGGGATTCCGTCCTTTTTGATGGATTCGTATCCTTCTTTTTCAAATTCCTCGATGAGGGCGTCGGACAAGGCTCCAAGATGACGGATGTTGGTCGCCGTGGCTAAGACATAATAGCTTGAGAACGGCGAGAAACCGTTCACATCCACCACCGCCACCTCTTCGGCTTTGTGATCCTCGAGGACCTTTTTTGCTAAAGTCAATTCTTTGAGTTCGCTCATGTTATTCTCCTTAATCTTTTAAATACATTTCGAAGCATTCTTTCGTCAGCGGATTATCGACCAGGTATCCCTTTTCCGTCAAGTACGTCCGGTTTTCCCTCAGCACGGTCAAGAACCCTTCCTCATAATCTTTCTTGCAGGCGTCTATCATCCATGTAGAGTCATAGCCACGAAGCGGATCAATCTTATCCGCGCTGTAAATGATTTTCCCCAACGGGGACATATCTTTCTTTCCTGTCGCGTGGCTTCTTATCGCTTCTAGGACGACTTCGTCTTGGATGCCAAATTCTTTCCTAGCTAGATATGCCCCCGTGAACTGATGGAAGGTCCAAGAAGGGAAATCCGCGTATTCGCTAAAGAATTCCTCCATTATTGCCTTCTCTTCTTCTTTTGGGCAATGTTTGCCTAAGTCATGAAGAACGCCGGCGACATAGGCGCTTATAGGATTCTCTAGTTTGTTGGAGCAAGCTATCTGATAAGACAAATTCCCAACCGATAGACTATGAAGCAAGCGATGTTCACTTTTTAGGAAAGAGGCGAGTTTATCGACGTAATAGAGTCTTTCCTTTTCGATATAAGCCCTTATGCAAGGTTCTAGGCAGGGGTCGACAAGGTTCCTGACCTCTTTTGGACGGGGAAGGCTGATTTGCCCATCTTCAAGCATTGCTTCGTTGACGCTCTTAACGGGGAAAGCGCGAATCTCCTTCCCAAACAGATCTCTTAGCCCTTTCTTTTCAAGAATCGCGAGATTGTCCTCGCTAATAAGGAAGCAGGCTTCGCTTTTTTGGGATTCTTTAAATTTCTTTAAATCAGAGGCAACGTCGGCGGATTCTATTAAGGAACAATCAAGTGATAACGTTTTGCCTTCTTTTGAACTCAAAGCCAAAGAGAGCATATCTTCTCTTTGCCTAGAGGTGGCAATGCAGTCTGAAAAAAGACCGTTTGGAGAAGGAAGGAAAACGACTTCTGCCCTTGACTCCGCGGCTATTGTTTCGCCGAAAGCGATGTCTTTGGAGGATATGGGATCGAAATCGCTTAGATAATAAAAACGGCTGAAACGTTGCATTCTTTATTGAGGAAGAACGATTTTGGGGTTCTTCACGGATTTACGGTACAAAACGATGACTTTTCCAATCGTCTGGACCAGCTCGGCGTTAGTTTTTTCTGCAAGCAACGCTCCCGCTTCCTTAACTTCGTAGGAGGAATTCTGCAGCAAACCGACTTTGATGAGCTCTTTGGCTTCAAGAGCATCGTCGATTTGTTTTAAGAAAGCCTCATCGATTTCCCCTTTCCCAAGGAGATAACGATGGGAGATCGTGTTGGCAAGGCCTTTCAAATATCTTTTTTGGTTTCCTTTAAGCATGGTTTAAATCCTTTCGTCCTCATTGCAGGGACAGCTTCGCGGAATTGTAATACAAAGCGACCCCTTTGGGCACGTAAATCCTGAAGCTTTGGTGTTTGCCCGTAAAGCAAATCCAGCCCAACCCTTCAATTCCGATGTCTCTGGCCCCTGTTTCGTTTATGGATATTTCGAAGGCGTCGAAATCCGAAGGACCTCTTTTGCCCACGTTATCCTTCGATCCGATTTGGTCGATGAATTTATAGAAGGCGTCCTCGACTTTGTTGCCGCGTCGCTTGAAGAAGGCGATGTCGTTGGAACAATAGACTTTCAAAGGGGTCCTCTCGCCCTTCAAAAGCTCGATTCTGACGAGATTGTCGCCGAAGATGAGCGTTTCTCCTTCTCCTAGGGAACTCGGCCTGCCTTTGACCGCTTCTTGAGGGATCATCTTGTGACAAGTCAAGGGATCGACTTTGCAAAGGAGGGAATTCTCCATGGCAATCCCCGGGGTGTCGTATAAAGAAGAGGATGAATCCAAGGGGATGGTCATGACGGAAAGAGACGTTTTGGGATATTTGCTGATTGAAACCGCCCTATTCGAGGGATTGGCGTACCCTCTTAAGAAAGCGTTGACGAAGATGGTCTTGCCAGCTCCTGAAGCTCCTATAACATAGACATCATGGCCTTTTCTCGTTTTGTTGATCTTATTTACGATTGAAGAGACATCCAAAGCGGAGCGGAGCGAGATGAGCTCGACGTCGGATGCGCTCACGTTTATGGAGGCACGACGGAACCTCGCGGCGACGTATTCCTTCAATTTCCGGTCATCGGCTTTAGCGGGTAGCAAATCGCGTTTGTTGGCCAAGACAAGCACGTGGAGGCCCCTAAGCAATTCGGACACGTTGCGGATGAAGCTGGATTCAAAAGAGAACAGATTCACCACGTAGACGATCATCGCGTCGCTAGCCTGAGCGTCCTTAAGCATCGAAAGGAATTCCTCGCTCGCTTTAGCCTCTCCGGGGACGGTGTTATAACGCGTCCCTTTCCAGCATTTCTCACAGAACAAAGGCGCCGAGATCTCGGCGTGATCGAAGGTTTCCTTATCGATGTAACCGATCTGCTCAGGGTCATCGCTTTGCAGCACGGCCCCGCAGCCATAGCAACGTCTGACGACATTGAATTCGCTCATATGCAATCCCTCCAGCTCTTTGCGAGCTTTTTATCTTTGATTTTCTTTCGAAGTGGTTTGTCGAACATACGGTTGAATTTCGTCCATAAAGGTTCGACTTTGCCTAAAGGTTCAGTCAGAATGCAACGGATGCCAGCTCCATTCCCCGCTTTGACGTCGGTCATGATCTGATCCCCGATCAAAAGGACCTTGTCTTTGTTCAAATCTTTTTCTTTGATGAGCTTTTTCATGGGCCCGGAGAAGGGCTTTTTCATCCAGCAGGCATGGTCACAGCCCAAAACGCTGGCAAACTTGCCAACGCGTTTCCCAGAATTATTGGAACAAATGATGATTTTAATCCCCGCATCCTCAATTTTTTTCGCCCAATTGATGGTTCTCTCATCAGGCAAAGAAGAATCGTAGGTGGCCATGGTATTATCGAGGTCCATCAGCAAAACGGAGACGCCAAGGTCCTTGAAGAAAGAAGGCGTAAGCTCATAAATCGAATCGGCCAAAGCGAAGGGGATGCAGCGTTTCCTCATAGATTTGATTTTAAGCCTTGCGCGCGTGCGTGACTAGATTCAACGGGGCCTAAATAGCAAGAGGCCTTGTGACAAAGTCTTTGAAACCAAAGATAAACTAAATTTGTTAAAATAGAAAAAGTAACGATATAATCGAAATATTTTCAACCAATTATCTACTAATAATCTACTATAACTTAATCATCTAAACCGAATATTGATATTTGCTCGAACTTCTCGCTCGGACGATCGTCTTCGTCATTTGGCTTTTCGATTTCTTCCTCATTCTCCTCTTCTACCGTCGGAGCATGGGAGACGATGGTGTCGTCAATATAGTCCTTGGCCCTTTGATCCACGTGGGTCAATTTGCCTTTCTTGGGCGAAGCTTCATCCTTCTTTGCGTAACGGTCCATGGGGGTTAAATTCCAGGATGGGATGACCAAAGAGAAGCGGTTTCCATCATCGGTAACTGAAGTCAAAGTGAACGGCGAAGCTTTATCCCCTACGACATCCGCGAAAAGAAGTTCATGGGGCTCGTTTTTGAAAGATTTGAAGAGCAACGTGGCTTTGGTTAAGCGCTCGCCTTCGTTGATGTTAGAAACGGAGACGACGCGGGAGGAGCCTAGATTGGTGATGACGTAAATCTTGGCGTTCTCGATCTCCTCAGGGGTAAGGGAAAGCAAACAGACGCATGAAGAGCCTTTGAAGGAAGCGGCTTTGACGCCTGAACTAACCCCGACGTTAAGAGGAACGAGGCCTTCGTTGTACCTTGAGCACAGCCCAGAAGAAGAGAAAAGCAGCAAAGTCGAATCGCCACAGCCAAGTTTAGCGTCAACGACCTCATCGTCTTTTGCCAAACGCATCGTTTTGATGGGGCGCGTAAAACGAGTGACCGGGAAATCAGATAGACGGGCTTTTTTGATCTGCCCGCCTTTTGAAAGGATAAGGACGGTCAGATCGCTGCGGAAATCGTGCACCGCGTAGGCACGGACGATCTTTTCTCCCGTAGCCATTGAGATCAGGTTGCTGAGATGTACGCCCTCATCAAGCCATTTGTTGGCTTTGACCATATGGATGGGAAGATAGATGTAATTTCCGAAATTGGTGAACGCCAAAAGGAAATCCGTGGTGATGCAATTGCCTTCATAAATCAGCGAATCCCCTGCTTTAAGGCCAGGCAAAGCTCCATTAAGCCCGCCTGAGCTCCTCCAAGAGGCGATGGAGCTGCGTTTGACGTAGCCATCCCTAGACACGGTGAGGAGAACTTCTTCTTTGGCAATAAGATCCCTTTGATCGACTTGGGTTAGGGAATCGTTTTTCTCTGCGATCTCAGTCCTTCTGGCATCGCCATAGGTTTTAGATAAAGCGCGGAGATCATCGACGATGAGCTCGTTGAGCTTATTTCTATCGCCGAGGATGCTCTTCAAATTGGCAATATCGGCCTCTAACGCCGCCTTTTCTTCTTCTAAAACGGCGATGTCGGTATGAGAAAGTTTGTACAAAGGCATCTCGACGATGGCTTTGGCCTGTGGCTGAGAGAAGCCGAACCTCGCCATGAGGTTATTCATGGAGTCGGCTTTGTCGTTAGAAGCACGGATCGTGGCGACGACTTCATTGATGATGGAATAGGCTTTAATCAAACCGTCGACGATTTCCAAGCGTTTTTCGTCCTTATCGAGGATGAATTTCGTCCTGCGGGTGTAAACGTCGACTTGATGGGCGATGTAAGTATCGCAATAAGAAAGCAGCGTCAGCGTCTGCGGACGTCCGTCGACGATCGCGACCATATTGGCCGAATAGCTCGTCTTCAGTTGGGTTTTCGCCATCAAATACGCCAAGACGGCGTCGGCTTTGAAGCCTTTTTTGATATCGATGACGATGCGGATGCCTTCTTTATCGGATTCATCGCGGACCTCCTCGATGCCATCGATCTTTTTGTCGTGACGGATTTGGTCGATGGAGAACACCAAAGAGCTTTTCACAACCCCAAAGGGGATCTCGCTGACGATGATTTGCTGGGTTTGGTCTTCGTTGTCCTTTATGCGGCAACGGGAAACGACCTCGATGCGGCCTTTGCCTTTAAGATAGATGTCCTGAAGACCTTGCGATTCATAAACGATACCACCCGTGGGGAAATCCGGCCCGGGGATATAAGCCATCAAGGTTTCAACCGGGCAACGGGGATGGCGGATTCTATGAACGACGGCCTGACAAACCTCTTTGAGGTTATGCGGCGGGATTTCCGTGGCCATGCCTACGGCAATGCCGGTGGAGCCGTTGACGAGCAAGTTGGGGAAACGGGAAGGTAAAACGGTAGGCTCAAATTCGGTATCGTCGAAAGTGAGCTCCATATCGACGGTTTCCTTGTCGATGTCGCGAACCATTTCGTTGGAGATGGCGGCTAGCCTAGCTTCGGTGTAACGATAAGCGGCCGCCCCATCGCCATCGATGGAGCCGTTGTTGCCCTGGAAGTCGATCAAAGGCACGCGCATAGCCCACTTTTGGGACATATGGACGAGAGCCCCGTAAATCGAGGAATCGCCATGGGGATGGTATTTGCCCATGACTTCACCGACGATGTGGGCGCACTTCTTCGTCATGTGGTCGATGGTGTTGTGGGTGTTGTACATCGCATAGATAATGCGGCGTTGAACCGGCTTAAGGCCATCCCTTGCGTCGGGGATGGCGCGGTCTTGGATGACGTCTTTGGCGTATATGTCAAAACGCTCGCCCATCAATTCGTCCAAAGTGGAAGGCTCGATGTTCTCGACGATCGGTTCGAGGTCAGTTTTTTTCCTTGCGCTCATTTCTTGACCTCCTTAAGGAAGCTGTCTTCTTCGTTGAATTGGATGTTTTGCTCAATCCATTCCCTTCTCTTGCTGGCATCGCTGCCCATAAGGACGGAGATGCGGTTCTCAACGACGAGGGGATCGTCGATGCGGACGCGGAGAAGACGGCGCGTCTTTTTGTTCATGGTCGTGTTGAAAAGCTGGTCCGCGTTCATTTCGCCAAGACCTTTGTAACGGGAAATCGAATAACCGGGGCCGATTTTCTCTTTGGCCTCTTCAAGCGTTTTGTCGTCCCAAGCATAGACGATGTGGCTCTTGTCCATCTTTTTGTAGACCCCATAAAGCGGCGGGCAGGCGATGTAGACCATGCCGTTGGTGATGAGAGGCTTCATATAATTGTAGAAGAAAGTCAGAAGGAGAATCTGAATATGGGCGCCGTCGGTATCGGCGTCGGTCATGATGATGATCTTGCCATAATGGGACTCGGCCGGGTCGAAATCCGCCCCCACTCCCGCGCCGATGGTTTGGATGATGGTGCTGAATTCGACGTTTTGCTTCATCCTCTCCATGGTGATGGAGTCGGTGTTCAAAGGTTTGCCGCGCAAAGGGAGGATTGCTTGATACATCCTATCCCTTCCGGCTTTGGCAGAACCGCCTGCGGAATCGCCCTCAACGATGAAAAGCTCGTTGTTGGCGTAATCTTTGCTTTGCGCCGCGGCGAGTTTATCGGAGATGACGGCATCGACCTTTTTGGCTTTGCCACTCCTTGCAGCTTCCCTGGCTTTCCTTGCGGCTTCCCTAGCCATTCTGGAAGCGGAGCACTTCTTAACCAAATCGATGGCGAAATCCTTGTGCTCGGAAAGGTAATACATAAGGTTGGTGTAGATGAAATCATTCACCAGCGGCGTTAATTCGGCGGTGTCGAGCTTGGTTTTGGTCTGGGATTCGTATTGGAGGATGTTCTCTGGAATCTGCACCGAAATAACCGCGGTCAACCCCTCGCGAATGTCGTTGCCATCAAGCTTTTGGCTTTCTTTGATGACGCCGTTTTTAATGGCCCATTCATTCACCGCTTTCGTAAGACCGGCCTTCAATCCGGTTTCGTGAGAACCGCCGTCGTGGGTGCGGACGTTGTTGGCGTAGGAGATGAGGTTATCGTTGTAATCCATCAAGCACCACTGCATAGCCACTTCCATGCGGATGGGGCTGTTGGTCTCCTTGATTGATTTTGAATCGGAGAAATCGAGGATGCCGCCAAGAGGGGTTTTATGCTCATTAAGGGAGGCGACGTATTCCTTCAAACCATCTTTATAGAAGAATTCTATCGACTGGCCGCTTCTTTCGTCCTTCAACACGAAATGGATCCTTCTTAAAAGGAAGGCCTCTTCGCGAAGGTGGTTGTAAACGGTGTCCCATTTGAATTCGGTGGTCGAGAAAATGGATTTGTCGGGCTTAAAGCGGACCAAAGTGCCGTGCTTCCTCGTCGTTCCGATCTTTTCCAAAGGAACCGCGAGCTTGCCGCCATTTTGCCAACGGATGTGATAAATGGTCCCTTGGCGGAAAACGGTGACGTCGAGGTATTCGGAAAGCGCATTGGTGACGGTGGCGCCGACGCCATGAAGCCCCGCCGCAGTTTGATAGGCTTTATCGGAGAATTTTCCGCCCGCGTGAAGCTTCGTATAGATGATTTCAATCGCCGGCTTCCCAGTGCCTTTATGCATATCCACGGGAACACCACGGCCTTCGTCTTCGACAGATACCGAGCCATCTTTGTTGAGGGTAACGTAAATATGGTCGCCATAGCCATTGGCGGCCTCATCCACGCCGTTATCGACGATCTCCCAAATCAGATGATGCAAACCGGAGGCGTTCGTCGCCCCGATGTACATGCCCGGGCGCTTCCTGACGCCTTCGAGCTCTGAAAGAACCTCAATGTTCTTAGCGGTATAGAGTTCCTCTGCTTTTTCGATATCTGCCATGTTCTTTTGGATTGCGTAAAAAAACGCGGTTTTTGTGACCTTGTACATTATACCCTTCGAAAAAGAGAAAACCACGGGCCATTTTTCCTATATAATTAGCCCGCTTTAAGGAGAAATATGGAAAAAATTGTTTGGATAAACCTTTGCGTCGCCCTGTCTAGCCTTTTAGTCGGCTACCTTTTTGGCTCGATTCCTAGCGGTGTCCTGATTGGAAGAATCTTCTTCCACCGCGACCCCAGGGACTACTACTCCCACAACTCCGGCGGCACCAACTCTGGCCGCGTTTTCGGAAAGAAGATAGGCGTCTTGGTCATCATCCTCGATATGATCAAAACCGCTTTGCCCATCTACGCTATTTGGGCAACGTTGACCTTTAGTAGACTAAACCAATACATGATTTGGGAAAACGGCTATAACGCCGCTCCTTTGTATTATTGGTTCGCAGGACTAGCCGCCGCCATCGGTCACTGCTGGCCTATCTACATTCATTTCAAAGGCGGAAAAGCCGTCTCGTGCTATATGGGGACCAATATCATGACCAGTTGGGTTGAGTTCTGCTTCGCTGGCTTCACATACCTCTTCGTCGCTGGCAAAAAGAAGATGGTTTCCTTGGCCTCCATCTCCACTTCGATCGCCGGAACCTTAACCGCGTGGATCGTTGTGATCATCGTCACGGTCTTCCCTAACGCCTGTTCCTGGGATGCGGTCTTCAGTTGGACATTCGGCTTTTACCCCATGCTTCACCTAGGGTGGGAATTCGCCTTGGTGGACACCTTGATTGCCCCGATTCTTATCTTCAGGCATAAGGAAAACATCAAAAGAATCAAAGCCGGAACCGAAGCGAAGACAACTGATAAATTAGGAAATATTTAGTAGATATTTAGCTAAATAAAACCTATTGTGGAAAACCATTCTTCAATTATCAAGAAGAATGGTTTTTTTCGATTGTATCGGCGTTTTATATTGACAAAAAATATACGTTTTTATTGATGAATTTAAAGAATGCCTATTTTATTCATTAAAAAATAAAATTGTCGGAATTTCAGCCAAGAAACAATTCTATTCACCCCTTCTTCCACTCCTTTTTTCATATTGTGTTGCCTTAAAAGAAAAGCGGCCTCAGCAAATGTGAAAGCCGCTTCCATGAGTTTATGTTCAAGCTTATTCTATCGCGAAGATGAAGGGGTAAACGTCTTGTCCCCCATCGAAGGATTGGTAGTCCATCAAGGGATAATTCTCCTCTATGCGGGCCCCCACCGCTTCTTTCGTCGCTTCGTTGGTCGCTTTGCCAAAGAAGATGGTGATGACCGATCTGTCATCGATGTCTTCGACCTGGGCGATGGTCTTGAAAAGGCAATCGACGCTATCGCTCTCATCGGCGACTAAGGCTCCGGAAAGAATGCCAATGGCATCCCCTTTGGTGACGTTGATCCCGTTATTGAGTGAATCCCTAACGGCGACGGAAACCGCGCCGGAGACGACGGAGGAGATGGCGGATTGGATGTTCTCCAGGTTCTCTTCAAGACTATAGGATTCAAAATCCACGAGCTGAAGGGCCGAATAGGCCTCAACGATGGATTTGGAAGAGACGACATGGATCTCGCTCCCTTCATAAAGCCCCGCGGCTTGCTTGGCCGTAAGGATGATGTTCCCATTGTTGGGGAATACGATTATCTTTTTGGCGTGGGTCAATTTGAAAGCCTTCACGAAATCATCCGCGCTGGGATTCATGCTTTGGCCGCCGGAGACGATTTGATCGACTTTCATCTCCTTAAATAGCGCGGAGATCTCAGGGCTAGGAGACACGGCGACGATGCCGTATTCCTTTTCCTCACCCTCTTCCTCAGCAGGGAGCCCCTTAAGAAGAATCTCGTTGTGCTGAAGATTCATGTTCTCCATCTTGAAGGTCAAGAATTCGCCGTATCTTTGGGCGTATTCTATCGGCAAGGCCGGGGTTTTGGTGTGCACGTGGACTTTGACGATGTTGCCGTCCCTTAAGGCCACGATCGAATCGCCATAGCCTTTGAAGGTATCGATCATATCCTCGAGAACGAAGTTCTCTGGGCCGTTTTTGCAATTTTGCAGCTGAAGGATGAACTCCGTGCAATAACCGTACGTCAAAACGCTGTCTTCGTTGAAGGCGGATAGATCGACTGAGGAGGCGGCATTTGAGGGCCCATTGAACGAAGAGTCTTCGATTTCCTCCCCCAAAACGTCTTTCCTCATGCCTTCCATAACAGAAAGCAAACCCGCTCCACCGGAATCGATGACGCCGGCTTCTTTGAGCACAGGAAGCAGGTTCGGCGTATTTTTAAGCGAATCCGACATGGAACGAGAAAGCAATCCAAAGACGCTTTCTAGGGATTTCATCGTGCCGATGGCCTCGGCGACCGCGTGGCTGCCGTCTTTGGCAACCGTCAGAATCGTTCCTTCGACGGGATTGACGACAGCTTTATAGGCTTTCGCCGTGCCTTGGGATAAGGCATTGGCGAATTGGCTGAGGTCAGCTTCATGAAGGCCTTGGAAGGCTTCGGCGATACCGGCGAAGAACTGCGAAAGGATGACGCCGGAATTCCCTCTAGCGGAAAGAAGCATCCCCGAGGCCAAGGCTCCGGCTTTTTCGGAAAGCTCTTCGCTTTCTTTTTTGTTCATGGCCTCAACCCCGCCTTTTAAAGTGGCGGTCATGTTGGTTCCGGTGTCCCCATCAGGGACAGGGAAGACGTTGAGGTCATTGATCTCTTGATAATGTGCTTTCAGGTTGCGCAGGCCGTTTTCGACCATGCTTTGAAAGCTCTCGGCGGTAATTTTGTCCATATCTAAGGCCAAAGCTTACTCGCCGCAGGCGGTGACTTCTTTCCCGTAGACGTAGACGGCGACGGTGCCAGGCCCGGTGGAAGCGCCGACGATGGGGCCGATGTTGCCGGTGATGATCTTGGCGTTAGGCAAGCGGCGGAGAATTTCCTCTTTGGAGATCTCGGCTTCCTCTTCGCAGTCGGCGTTAGCGATGAAGAAGGTCTCGTTGGGGTCAAGGCAAGCTTCGACGGCCATGTCGGCGATGCGGATGAGGGAGGCTTTGCGGCCCTTGACTTTCTCAATGGCCAAATTGTGACCTTTGATGTCGCTGATAAGGATCGGCTTGACGGAGAAGATGTTCCCAAAGAAAGCGCTGGAGGCGGTGACGCGTCCGGCTTTCTTCAAGGACGTGAGGTCCTTGACGGAGGCAAACTGATTGAAGCACTGACGCTTTTCGGTCAAAAAAGCAACGACCTCATCGAGGGTTTTCCCTTCTTCTCTCATTTCGCTGGCTTTGATGGCCATGGTGCCTTGGGCATAGCCGGAGATCAAGGAATCAAAGGCGATGACTTTGCGGCCAGGGTATTCTTCCATGAGCTTCTGGGCGACTTTTTGGGCGACGCCAACGGAAGCCGACAACCCACTGGAGCAAGCGATGTAGAGAACGTCTTTCCCCGCCTTAAGAGAAGGAGCAAAACGCTCAGCGCATTCCTGCTCGGTAACTTGGGAGGTGTAGATGCGCTTGCCATCGCGCATGGCTTGATAGAAATCATGGTGGCTTGGGCCTTGGTCATAATCAAGGGAAGCGATGATGGAATCCCCGCCGTCGATGGAGACGGTGAAGCGAACGTAGTCGATGTCGTATTTGAGACGGAGATCGTGGCTGAGATCACCGGTGGAATCGATGAAGATATCGAAATTGGTTTTCATGTTGTTTCCTTTCTGGATAAGCTAAAAAACCGCTGTTGTCAGCGGTTATTGCTTTCTTGTTGCATGGATTTCATGACGGCGCGAATCTGCGCTTCAGAAGGCTTGCGCCCCATGGAGCGGAACATCGCGCGAATCATGTTTTCGTTGATGGGCGGGTTGTCCTTAAGTTGTTTCTTCATCACGAAGCGAGCAACGAGGAAGCCAGCCACGGCGCCTAAAATCAAAGCGCCAATGACAAGGCCGAACCAGCCACCATCCCATCCGAAATAAGCCGGGATGGTCATTATTAGGCTCTCCCGTCGTATTTGCCGGTGGTCGTGTCAACGGAGATCTTGTCGCCTTCGTTGATGAACAAAGGGACGCGGATGGTGATTCCAGTCTCGAGCTCGGCGTCTTTGGAACCGCCGTTGGAAACGGTGTCTCCCCTAACGCCAGGTTCGGTCTTGGTGACCGTCAAAATGGCTTTGGCAGGAAGCAAAACGCCAAGGATCTCGTCTTCGTAGCTAACGATGGTGACGGTGCTATTGGGAGCGATGTACTTGATTTCGTTGACCAAGGTGTCGTGAGGAAGGGGGATCTGCTCGTAGGTGGTCGGATCCATGAAGTTGTAGGCCTGGCCATCATCGTAGAGATAGGTCATGGTCTTCTTGTCGACGTGGACGTCCTCGACGCCGTATCCAGAGTTGCGGGCCAATTCGGTGATGGCTCCGGTCCTCATATCCTTGACTTTGACTTTGGCGACCATCTTCCTCATCGCGGTTTTGTTGAGGAGGATGTCGAGCACCTGGTACAACTTGCCTTCGTCGATGAAGTAATTGCCCGGGCGCAATTCGGTGACATTGATCATAATGAACTCTCCTTAAGATGTCGTTGGTATTATAGGAGTTTCCTCCCCACCCTTAAAGGGTGGATTTAATCGTTTAAATAAGCCTCAAGATACTTGTTTTCGTTAGCAAGGGTCGTCATGGGGCCGTGCCCGGACGCAACCTTGGTATCAGGAGGCAGTTTGAAGAGCTTTCGGAGACTTGTTTCTTTGCTTTTTGGCATAGCCCAGTGGAGGTCATCCCTACCAATTCCCAAATGGAACAAAGTATCCCCGGTGAAGACGGTTTTTTCCTGAGGGAAATAAAAGCAGACGGAGCCTCTGGTGTGAAAAGGCGTGGCCAACACTTGAAAAGAAAGCCCACCCAAAGTCACTTCATCCCCGTCTTCCACGAAATAAGGGCTGATGTTCTTTTCTAGAGTTATTGGCGAAGAAAGGTAGAAAGAGGCGTTCTTTTTGGGGTCGTCGAGGCAAGGCGCGTCCTCAGTAGAAAGGAAAACGGGAAAATCATCGACCTTAGGGAAGCTATTCAAGCCTGCGAAATGGTCGAAATGGCCGTGGGTCAATAGGATTCCGAGGATTTTCCCTTGATGATGCTTGGTGACGTAATTGGTTAAGCACGAATTCTTGTTGCAGCCGGGATCGACGATCAAGCAAGGAGACCCCTCCTCACCGATGACGTAGCTGTTGCATAGCCTTTGGTCAAAGCAAAGCTTAGCGATGGATGCCATGATAAAAAAATAAGGCGCGAAGCCTTATTTTTTCTCCTTATGCTCAGTCATTTGACGGCAGGTCGGGCAATATTTCTTGATAACCATCTTCTCAGGCTTATTGCGTTTGTTCCTGGTCGTGATGTAGTTCTCATTGCCGCAGACGGTGCATTTTAAGATGACTTGATCGCGTTTGGATGCCATATCGATTCACACTCCTTCGCTTGCGCGCAACGTAGTCTATCATAGCATTTCCAAAAGTTCCACAACTTGCTTAGAATAGTTTTCATGATGCTTCAAAGAAATTCTACCCGACCCGTCAAGGTCGGCTCCATCCAAGTCGGAGGACAAGATAAAGTCATCATCCAATCGATGGCTTCGATCAAGACCAGCAAGGTCGAGGAAGTGTCCGCGCAAATCAACCGTTGTGCCGCCTTAGGATGCCAGATCATGCGGCTTTCTTGCTTGGATGAAGAAGATGCAAGAAGCTTCGCCGCAATCAAAGAGAGGGTCTCCATCCCTTTGGTCGCCGACATCCACTTCAATTACAAATACGCCTTGCTCGCTTTAGAAGGAGGCGTCGACGCAGTTAGGATAAACCCCGGCAACATCGGGGATATTTCAAAAATAAAGCAGGTTGTCGACGCCTGCAAAGCCCATCACGCCCCCATCCGCATCGGGGTCAATTCCGGTTCTTTGGACAGCGAGATCTACAAAGGAAAAGACGTCATCGCATCTTCTCATCTGGTTGCTTCGGCGAAGAAGCACATCCAGATTCTCGAAGACCTCGACTTCCACGACATCGTCATATCCTTGAAAGGTTCCTCGCCCCTTGAGACCATAAAAGCTTATGAGGAAGCCTCTTCTCTTTTCCCCTACCCCCTCCATCTAGGCGTCACTGAAGCCGGGCCTAAAGACGTCGGGCTGATCCGCTCCTCCGCCACTTTATCCCCTCTTTTGCTGCAAGGGATCGGAGACACCATCCGCATTTCTCTTTCCGATGACCCCGAGGAAGAGGTCAAGGCCTGCCATAGGCTTCTCCACGATTTGGGGTTATACCCTTCCTACCCTACCTTCATCTCTTGCCCAACCTGCGGCAGGACGGAGGTGAACCTCATCCCCGTCGCGAAAAAGATACAGTCCTATATGGAGCAAAAGCGAATCGTCAAAACCGTGGCCATCATGGGCTGCATCGTCAATGGCCCTGGGGAAGCTAGGCACGCCGATTTAGGCGCCGCCGGAGGAAACGGGGTTTGGGTCATTTTCAAAAAAGGCGAAATTTTGCGCCAAGTCAAAGACGAGAATATCGTTGAAGAAATGATAAAGGAAATAGATAAGTTATGAAAAAAGAGCGAGGTTTACTCGCTCTTTCCATGTAATGTTGCGCGGATTTTCTTCCTTATCGCTTTGCGGCGGTATTTGTTTTTGACTTTTTCCACCGCCCAACGTTGCTTTCTCTTATAGCCTGGCTTGACTTTGTCCACGCGGCTTTTGGCCTTGGCGATTTTGATCTCCTTGGCTTCCTCGGGATCCTCAAAGGCCTTCTTTTTCTTCAATTTGGTCTTTGGGAGCAAGCCGACCGGATCTTGCTCTAGGCCCTCTTTTCTAAGGATAAGGAAATCGAAGGTAATCCCCTGCTCCATCAAAGCCAAGGGAAGCTTTGTGGAATCGTCATCGTAGAAAATCCAGGAATCGCCGCTTTTGCCAAAACGGGCCGTTCTTCCGGCTCTATGATGGTAATAGTTGAGGTCTTTGGGGAGGTCGATGGAGATGACGTCGGTCACGTCTTCGATGTCGATGCCGCGGCTGAGCAAATCGCTGCAGACGACGACCTGGTAACGGTTCTCCTTGATCATGCGGATCGTTTTCCTTCTTTCCCTCGTCTCCAAATCGCCAGAGAAAAGAACGGAGGTGAACCCGGCTTCCTTGACGGCGGCGTAGGCGGAATTAACGTCTTCTTTCTTTGAGGCGAACACCAAGGCCAAATAAGGCTGGCGGAGTTTCAAAAAGCGGATGAGAGCCTCGTTTTTGCCGACGTGTTTGATGTCGATGAGATGATGGGTGACGTTCGAAGAAGATTTGTTGTCTTCCCCTTCGTAAAGGAATTCGCTTCCCGCGTATTTGCGCAGCTTCTCCTTAAGCCCCTGCTCAAGGGTCGCGGAGAAAACCATCACCTGCAAATCGTCCCGGAGAAGGCTCCTCAAGGCGTCGATGTCTTCGAAATAGCCCATTTCCATGAGCATGTCGGCTTCGTCGAGAACCAACGATTTGACCCCGCGGAGATTGAGGGAATAATCCTCGGCGAGAAGGTCTTTAAGCCTTCCCGGCGTCCCGATGACGAGCTGCGGAGGGACGGAAAGCCCCTGCTCATTCTCGCTTTTCTCCTCGCTGCTGGTGAATAGGCGCACCTTGAGCTTTGGGAAGAAACGGGTGAAGGCGAAAGCAAATTCGTAGACCTGGCGGGCAAGTTCTCTGCTTGGGCAGACAACGATGGATTGAAGCCTAGGCAAAGAGAGGTCGAGATTGGCAAGAATCGGAATCAAATAGGCGTGGGTTTTGCCTGAGCCGGTCTCGCTTTGGCAAAGGATCGATTCCCCGCGCAACGCCTTGGGAATGACTTTGCCCTGAACCGGGGAGGGCTCTTTGTAGCCGAGCTTCTCTAGAGCTCCGACTAATTCTTTAGAAAGATTGAACTGTGCGAAATTGGACATAACCTCCGCATTATAGGCGAACTCGCTTCCTTTTTGCACGTCTTTGGAACAAAATGAACGCCATGGAAGTCCTCTCTGTCACCCCTTTCGGATATTGCTCCGGCGTGGAGAAAGCCATGGGCATCGCCATCAAAGCAAAGAAGGAGAACCCGCTTAAAAGGGTTTGCCTTCTAGGCAGTTTGATTCATAACGAGAACGCGATCGCTTTCTTAGAAAGCCAAGGCTTGGAATTGCTGGACGAATCCCGCCTGGATTTGAAACAAGCGCTTTTAAGCCTGCAAGAAGGCGACGTCGTCGTTTTCTCCGCCCACGGACATCCTCTCTCTTATCAAGACATCGCCGAGAGAAAAAACCTCCTTGCCTACGATGCGACTTGTTGCTTCGTGACCGAGAATCTGCAGGAGGCCACGGGAAGGAAACCTCTTATTTACATCGGGCAGGACGGGCATTTGGAAAAAGAGGCCTTCCTCGCCAATTGCCCTTACGCTTATTTCTATTCGGTTTCTAATGGGGAAGGCAATTGGAGGGATTGCCCCGCCTCTCCCTTTATCATTGCCCAGACGACGCTATCAGGGGAAGAAATCGAGGAGGCGGTTAAAACGATCGAGAGAACGCTTGGGCAGGTCAAATTCATTAAAGGCCGTTGCTTAGCAACCTCAATGCGGCAAAAAGCCATGAAAGAGGCCGCCAGCAAGGCCGATGCGGCGATAATCATTGGTTCATCCACGTCAAATAACAGCAAAAAGCTTTATCAGATCGCTTCTTTATCTTGCCCGTCTTTCCTTTGCCTGGATTTGGAGCAAGTCAAAAAACTCGATTTAAAAAAATACTCTAAAATCGCCCTGGCTTCCGGAACTTCCACTTCCAGGGACACATTCCTATCGGTCAGGGATTACCTGAGCTCGCTTTGAGCTTCCCTTTCTCCTCAACGTCTTTGAGCAAGCGATAAAAATTCAAATATTTGCGCCTTGCTTCCTCAGAAAGGTTCTTATCAAGGATCTTCCCCACGTTCTTTTTTTGTTCTGAGATGAAAGAAAGGAAGACGGGATCGAGTTTTTTTAGAAGAATAGGCCCCAATCCAAGCTCGGCTTTCGTATAAGGCTTAGCGGGCACACCTTTAACGAAAAGGATGATGGAATAATAGATTTTATCCTCATAGACCATTTTCTCGTCTTCGATTCGATAGCCAAGTTCGACGACTCTCCGCCTGACTTCGGCTAAATCGCGGTGAGGATCGAGAATGATCGTGTCGACGTTATCGAGCTTCTCTTTGCCTTTCTCTAGAATTTCCGAGGCCAGTTTGCCGCCCATCCCGCAGATGGCAAGGCAATTGACGTTGCCCCGGAGATCGTCAAGCCCATCGCTATGGGAACAGACGACGTGGCTAGAGAAAGGTGAGGCGTCGATGTTGCTTTTCATGCGGATGAAGGGGCCGGGTTTGTTCTCCACCGCTTCGGCCCATTCGATCTTTCCACTTTCTAGAAGGGAAAGGGTGAGATAAGCGTGGTCGGCCCCGATGTCGCCGAAAACGCACCCTTTGGGCACGAAATCGTAGGCGGCTTTTAGCCTAGCGGATAATTTCCTCATCCTTCTCTCTCCTAATCATCGAAACGGTTCATCATCGAAAAACCGCGTTGTCGGCGGTTTTATGCTTGAAAGGAATAGGCGGCGCCTATTGAAGCGCCGCCACAAATCCAGTTAGCGGTTTTTGCCTTCCCCGCCGAAATTGGCTTCCCTATAATCGCCAAGCTTCTTGGCGCGGGTGGGATGGCGAAGTTTGCGGATGGCCTTGGCCTCGATCTGACGGATGCGTTCGCGAGTGACCCCGAATTCGCGTCCGACTTCCTCAAGGGTGCGGGGACGGTTGTCATCTAAGCCGTAGCGGAGCCTGAGGACCTTCTCCTCGCGGTCGGTGAGGTCCTTCATGATGTCGTAGAGCTCATCTTTGAGAAGGCTCTTGGTCGTGTATTCTTCCGGAGATTGGGTTTCTTTGTCTTCAAGGAAGTCGCCAAGCCTGGAGTCGTCCTCTTCTCCGATCGGAGTTTCCAAAGAAACGGGCTCAAGAGCGATGCGCTGGATGCGGAGAATCGCTTCGGCGCTTTGGGCGCCTTCGAGTTTGGCGGAGATTTCTTCCGCCGTCGGCTCACGGCCGAGTTCCTGGGTCAATTGGCGCTGAACGCGGGTGATTTTGTTGATGGTCTCGACCATGTGAACCGGGATGCGGATGGTTCTGGCTTGGTCGGCGATGGCGCGGGTGATGGCTTGACGAATCCACCAAGTCGCATAAGTCGAGAATTTGAACCCTTTGGTGTAATCGAATTTTTCGACGGCCTTCATCAAACCCATGTTTCCTTCCTGGATGAGATCGAGGAAGTGCATGCCCCTGCCAACGTAGTGTTTGGCGATGGAGATGACAAGACGAAGGTTGGCCGTGATCAATTGGTCTTTGGCCCCCTGCTGCCCGTCGACGCCTTTTCCGATGCCATCTTCCTGGGCGTATTTGAGGCGGGACTCATCGGAAGAGCCATAAACGTCAATCTTCTTGTACCAATCCGCGTATTCGGCATCTCCGCCCCGCTTCTTGTATTCAGAGTAAAGCTGTTCGAGTTTGGCTTTGGCCTCGTTGCCTTTGACGATGCGCTTGGCAAGCTCGGTTTCCTGCGCCGCGGTGAGAAGATCGACTTTGCCGATCTCTTTGAGGTACATCTTGACCGAGTCGTTGACTTTGACCTCGCCGATGGCGGCGTGGTTGAACTCGTTGACGGCGTCGAGTTCTTCTTTCTCCGATCCTCCGCCCATCTCTTCAGCTGCGACGTCGGCGTCTTCTTCCTCGAGATCCTTTTCGGCGTTCTCAAGATCGCTGAGGTTGGGGCCGTCGGGCTCCTCTTCCTCTTTGATGTCCTCATCTTCGGAGACGTTGATGCCGTTCTCTTTGAAGAAGCCCATCAAAGACTCGATGTCTTCGTCGGAAAGATCGAGGTGGTTGGCGGCGTCAAGGACTTCCCCGATGTCGATGCCCCCTTCATCTTTCCCTTTCTTGAGGAAACGTTTTTTGATGCTTTCGAGGCCTTCGATGTCCTCTTCTTCTTCCAAAACGGGTTTGACAGCCTTCTTGCTTTCTTTTTTGGCGCTGGCGGATTTTGCTGGTTTCTTGCTGGTTGCCATGGTTTTCTCTCCTTTTTTCGTTTTATTTCTTTTTGCTGTTCCAGTTCTTTCTGCGCTGGTCAGCGAAGGCGCTTAAGAATTTCTTGCGCTCTTCTAAGTCGTTCGCGGCGAAGGCTTTCTTCGCCTCTTCGTTAACCCTCATCTTCTCTTTTTCCTGGTCGATGGCCTTGCCGCAAGCGTCTAGCAGGCCGCTAGAGAAGGGAGGTTTGGACTTCTCTTCCTCCCCATAAAGGGAAAGAAGGGATTCCTCGAGGTCTTTCGCCTCTTCCCCTCCTTCGCTTTGGACCACTCCAAGGAGCTGAGCTTCTTCGATTTGGCCATCGTGAGAAGAGGAATAATCGATGATGTAATTGGCTAAGGTGTTGTTGAGTGGATAATAGAAATCGCCGAGCCGATTTTCGAAATAGGCGATGGCTTCGCTGTGGCGAAGCATGTAATAGAGGATGGTCCTCTCGGCGCGGTATAGCCGCGTGTTGGGCCCTTTTTCTTCCTTAAGGCTCGTTTTTTTAAGACGGGGCCGACGCTCGGCGAAACCCTGATCCTCCTCTTTCCTGCTTGAAGGAGAGCTTGGAAGCATGGCTCTCACCGCCTCTGGCTCAAAGCGGGTTGCTTTGGCTAATTTTGCGATGTAGTTCTCCTTTTCTATCCCCGGCGCAAGGCTTGCGCAATAAGGCAGGAAATGTTTCAAGACCTTTTGGCGGTCTTCGATAGTATCGAGCTTTTTCGTGTTGAGGTAGAAGTTCAACGCGAAATCGCTAGCGTCCACGAGGTGGCTCATCGCCTCTTTCAAGGCAGCCTCCCCGCTTTCTTGAAGGATATCGTCAGGATCGCGGGTGTCGCCGGGATTGGAAACGAAGCGGCAGGGAAGATTGGCTTTTTGAAGGAGGCCAAGAATCTTCATCATGCCGATTTGGCCTGGATCATCCCCATCAAGACAGACGCGGATCTCACACCGCATCTTTCTCAATAGATCGATCTGCTCCTTCGTCAGCGAAGTCCCGCATAAGGCCACGGCAGAGCTGATGCCTATGCGGTCTAAGGCCATGACGTCCATGAAGCCTTCAAGCAGATAAACATAGCCATCGTGCCTGCAGGTTTTATAGGCCCTAAAGTAGTTATAGAGCGTTTCGCCTTTGTGGAAGATCTTGGTTTCGGGCGAATTGACGTACTTGGGGCTATCCTCTTCGAGAAGTTTTCTAGCCGAGAAGCCGACGACTCGTCCCTGCGGATCGGTCAAAGGGAAGATCAACCGTCCGGCGTTTCCGTCTTTTGAATCCGTCAGCTGCGCGCGGGCGATGCCGATGTCTTCAATCGACTTCAAGGAATGCTTCTTGGCTTGGAGCACAAGAACCGTGTTTTTGCCGTCCCTAGGGGCATAGCCAATGCCGAATTTCTCGATTTGGCTCGATGGGATATTCCTTTTTTCAAGGTAGTCCCTGGCGTTTTTGCCCTCAGGCGTGTTCAGCGCGTAACGATAATACTTATCGAGGTCGTTGATTGTCTTGTACAAGGGTTCCTTTTCAGGATCGACGACGACTTGGGTCCTCTCGCTTTCTAAACGAGGGTCATGGAATCCGGAGATCTCCGCGACTTTCCTAAGAGCCTCCTCGAATGAGACATGCTCATAGTTTTGAACGAAGGAGATGGCGTTCCCGCCCTCTCCGCAAGAGAAGCATTTGTAGATTTGCTTCTCTTTGGAGATGTTTAGCGAAGGGTGTTTGTCGTCATGGAAGGGGCAAAGGGCAACGGTGTATCGTCCTTTGTTGATGACATTGAGGTAGGAGGAAATAACGGTGACGATATCGGCGTTTTTGAGCACCGCTTCAATCAAATCTTTGCTGTATATACTTCACTCCTTTCCTAGCCTTTTATATATAAATATATAATGACTACTAATATATTACTTTTAATCTACTAATTAATACGCAACCTTCTCACGTAAGAAATCGACGAGATCATCGATTTTGACGCGGGTCTGCTCCATGCTGTCGCGGTCGCGGACGGTGACGCTGTGGTCATTTTCGGTCTCGAAGTCGACCGTGACGCAATAGGGCGTGCCCACCGCGTCTTCTCTTCTATAGCGTTTCCCGATAGAACCGGTCTCGTCATAGGTCGTCGAGAAAGCCTTGGCAAGAACTTGCTCAAGCTCTTTAGCGGAGTCGTTGAGCTTCTTAGACAAGGGAAGCACCGCCACTTTATAAGGGGCGAGAGCCGGGTTAAGATGCATGACGATGCGTTTTTCGCCGCCTTCGAGCTCTTCCTCATCGTAAGCGTCCATGGCCACCATCAAGAACAGACGGTCCAAGCCCATCGATGGTTCGATGGTATAAGGAACGTATTTCTCGTTGGTCTCAGGATCAAGATAAGTCAGATCCTCATGGGAATAATCCATATGACGCTTGAGGTCATAATCGGTTCTGTCGGCAACACCGAGGATTTCGCCCCAGCCAATGCTTGGGAAATCGTACTCGACGTCGGTCGTCGCCTTGGAATAGAAGGCAAGCTCTGCGGGTTCGTGGTCCCTATAACGAAGATTTTCATCCTTAACGCCGAGGGAATCGAGGAACTTACGGCAATACTCCTTCCAATAGGCAAACCATTCAAGATCGGTGCCTGGCTTGCAGAAGAATTCCATCTCGAGCTGCTCGAATTCACGCGTGCGGAAGGTGAAGTTCCCCGGGGTGATTTCGTTGCGGAAGCTCTTGCCGGCGTTGCAGACGCCGAAGGGGATCTTCTTCCTGCAGGTCCTTTGGACATTTTTGAAGTTCACGAAGACGCCTTGAGCGGTCTCCGGACGCAAATAGACGACGCTGGAAGCGTCCTCGGTGACGCCGATGTGCGTTTTGAACATCATGTTGAATTTGCGAATCGGAGTGAAATCGCTCTTGCCGCAATTTGGACAGGTCATGGGGTGGGTTTTCATGAACTCATCCATCTGCTCGAAGGTCATTCCATCAACGTCGACGTCGGGATATTGGCCTTTGATCAGTTCATCGGCCCTATGCCTGGCTTTGCAGGCTTTGCAGTCGACCATCGGGTCGTTGAAGGTGGAAACGTGGCCCGTAGCTTCCCAAACACGGGGATTCATCAAAATGGCGGCGTCCAAACCGACGTTTGTGGGAGATTCCTGAACGAATTTCTTCCACCACATCGAGCGAATATTGCGCTTCATCTCCGCCCCGAGGGGGCCGTAATCCCAAGTGTTGGAAAGCCCGCCGTAAATCTGGGAGCCTTGGAACACGAACCCGGAGGTTTGAAGGTGTTGGGTGATTGTTTCGAAACTGAATTTTTGACTCATATAGATAAGGAAATAGATTCCTCCTTCCCGCTTTTCGCCATGCAAAAAGCCGTGAAAGTATATGCGTCTATCCATTTTACGTCAACCCACTATAAGGGTACTAAAATTTCTTTAGAAGACTGATGGATTTGAGCTTAACACCGGTCAGGTTTTCAAGGTATTGGCTTAATTCGGAATAGAAAAGCAGGCATTCCTCCTTGGCGAATTTGCCACGGGGAAAGTCCTTTTCTTCGCATTTGAAGAGAAACCGTGCAATCTGGAGGTGACGTGGCGAAGTTTTAATTGATGCCTCAGTCTCGAAGTCGTCGCGGCAAAGGAAACCGCCCTCGCTGTAGCTAAGACAAACGATGTCCTTTTGCTTGCCGCAAATCACGCAGCGATCGACATTTAGCCCATAACCACCAATCGTTAGGACCTTCGCAAAATAAAGCAGGCCCACGCTCAAAGGATCATTGCCTGAAGAAATGAGCCTAAGAGAGGCGAGAAGATAAGGGTAAACCCTCAACGCTTCGTCCTCTTGAACGACCTTGAGCGTTAGCTCTTGAATGAAAGAAAGCGTCGCACCGCAGCTTAAATCCTCGATTTTTGAAAAAGACTCGATAACTCCGCCCTCTTTTAAGCTTAGTCCGCCGCTTTGGGATTCCATTAAGACGAACTCGGACAAAGTCAAAGGCTGCACCGACGGGGCGTTTTTCGAAGAGAGTTTTTCCACTCCTCTTGCCTTAAAGGAAAAGAAGCCGTCTTCGGAAATCGCGTTAACCATCGCATCGGAGTCCTTAAAAGGGGTGAGGCGGAGCACGATTCCGGTGCGGCGTTTCTCAGTTCTCACCATAGCCGAGCTTTTTGAGCATCGTAAGGTCGTCTCTCCAGCCTTCTTTGACATCGACTTCGATGTTCAAAGCCGTGACGTGGGTCTTGAAGACCCTTTCCATTTCATGTCTAGCCGCCATGGAGATTTTCTTGATCATCTCCCCACCTTTGCCGATGACGATGGCTTTGTGGTTCTTTTTGTTTAGCAGAATCGTGGCGTCGATGATCAAACCGCCCTTCTCTTTCTTGAAGGAAGTGATCAAAACGGCGGATTGATGGGGAATTTCCTGTTTGAGGAAATGCAGCAGTTCCTGGCGGATGATTTCTTTCGCCCGATAAGGAAGGTCCTTATCGGTAAGATAATCATCGGGATAGAAAGGCTCCCCTTCTTGCAAATAGGGGTCGATTGTATCTTTGACTTCCTTGATTCCAAAGCTCTTCAAGAAAGAGGCTTCAAGAAGTTTGGCCTCGGGGAAGCGTTCCTTAATCTCGGCTTTCTTAGCCTCGCCTTCTTCAATGCGGAGAAGGTCGATTTTGTTCAAAACGAGGATCTTAGGAGCGTTGGAGCGGAGCGAGGAAATGATTTTGAAATCCGGTTCGAGCGTCTTGGCTGAGCCATCGATCAAATAAAGGATGGCATCGACGTCTTTAGACGAATCAAACGCCGAGCGCTTCATGTAGCGGTCTAGCGCGCCTTCTCCGAAGAAAATCCCAGGAGTGTCGACGAAAACGATTTGGCGCTTAGGCTCATTGAGGATTCCGCAGATGGAATCCCTCGTCGTCTGGGCTTTAGGTGAAACAATGGAGACTTTCTTCGAGAGGACGGCATTTAAAAAGGTGCTTTTGCCCGCGTTTGGGCGTCCCAATATAGCGACGAATCCGACTTTCATAGCATGTCTCCTCCTTCGAAAGCATAGGGGAGCAATTCCCCAACGGTCATGATTTTGATATCCCCATTGACGTTGCCTAGATAAACCTTTGAATCCATGGGGAAGAATTCGGCGATCACCTGACGGCATGCCCCGCACGGGGAAATCGGCTCCTCGGTATCGCCAGCAATAGCCAAAGCGAGGAAATCATCTCTGGTGCATCCTTCCATCAAAGCATGATAGATGGCGTTTCTTTCCGCGCACATCGATAGGCCATAGCTTGAATTTTCGACGTTTGCACCGTTGAAAATGCGCCCGTCTTTGGTTAGCAAGGCCGCACCTACCGCAAAATGGGAATAAGGCGAATAGGAGAGCGTCCTAGCCTCAATGGCTTCTTCGAGCAAATCTTCAGGCGTCATATCTTGCCCTCCTGCTTCACCGCGTCGAGGATCTTATCCTGCAACGGGAACATGATTTTGGCGTCTTCTTCCTTCATATGGTCATATCCAAGCAAATGGAGCAAGCCATGGCAGAAAAGGAAGCACATTTCCCTTTGCTCGGTGTTGCCGATTTCTTTAGCTTGTTGCAACGCCCTAGGCACGCAGATGAAGATTTCACCAAGCATATGGGGAATGGAAGGATCGGCAATGAGCCCCTCTTCGCTTTTGTCGTCATTGAAGGCGAAGGAAATGACGTCGGTCACCCTATCAACGTTGCGGTAATCGCGGTTTATCTGATGAATCGTCTCCTCGTCGACCAAGGAAACGTCTATCTCATAATTGGTCGTTACCCCAAGCAAGGAAAAACCCTTCTCCATAATGGCGAGGTATTTTTCCTCGTAGCCATCGTAAGAAGGATCCATGCGGTTTTCAAATTCGAGTTCCATATTTACGGGCTCATTGTACCATTTTGCCCCTTTTGTTGGGAAACAATCGCGCTTTTGAAATGCAAGAGGAAATAAGGCCTTTCTCTTTTCTCCTCCTCAACCATATCCGCGTCTTTATAAAGTGACTCCAATTGATGAAGGAGATACATAGAAGAGAAGAGGCAAAACAAGAAGCGATTGCTTGAAACGCTTCCCCAAAGCAAGCAAAGGGAGGATGAGAACGCGCATAAAGAGATTTCGATGATTTTCATGCAGGATATCTTCTCGGCGAAGGAGTAAGAAGAAAGAAATAATCCGTCGAGCTTCGCTTTCTTCTCCTCCATATTCCCCTTCTTTTGAACGAAATCCCTCTCCATGGCGCAGATTTCTTCTTCCTCTTTCCTTTTAGAGTCCTCGAAAAGGACTTTCTCCAAACAAGAAAACAAAACCGGCGCCAAAGAAAGCAAGCCGAAGAACGGGTCGTTAATGGCAAGCAGGAAGAAAAGGAAGGTGAAGGCGATCAAATCCTCGCTTAAGCAGATTTTCGACATCAACGAGGCTTTCTTATAGGCGCAGTAATGCTGCAGCAGTTCCTTCCGCCTCTCCGATTTCGAATCGATGCAGCAAGCCGAATAACGTTTATCAAACGCCTTCATCTCGTTGAGCAAAACCCAGCTTCGCCCCACTAGACTCACCAAATACCCCAAAGCAAAGATGATGAATAAAGGAAACGAACCGCCTTGCCTTAGACAAGAAATGCCTCCCAAAGCAAAAATCATCTCGACGAGGGGGAATAAAAGCAGAAAGCTCGAACGGCCAAGCAGCGAAGGCTTTTGCCTCATATAAGACCTTTCGGCAGCTTGCTCGAAAGAAAGCTGGCGAAGATAAACGCCTTTGGAGACGGATTCAAGCTCCTCGAAGTTCATTTTTCTTCTCCCTCTTGCGGGATCGCACACCAAGTAGCACTTTTTCGTTTTGCCCTTAACGAAGACCATGTGCTCCACCCCTTCCTCTTCTATTAATAGACAAAGCGGAAAGTAAGCGCATTGGCGCAAGCCACTTGGCTCGAGAAACTGGTACCCGCCAAGAAGCAGTCCGTTCTTCTTCGCGTAAGCAATCAGTTCCCCCAGCGAAGGGGCCTGTCCGGTAATCAGAGGTTCTTCTAGCTCTTCGGCACGCTTGACTCCGTTATGTTCTAGAAGCATTTTGACGGCCGCGTAACCGCAGCCTTTTTCCTGGGCTTGGTAAATCATGGTTTTCCTCACTCTTGCTATAAAGGGGAATTCCGCGTTTTTCCCTAGAAAAAGAAAAAAGCCCCGAGGCATTAACGCCTAGGGGCAATTTTTGCAAGAATTAGAACTTCTTCCTGCGGGCCATCTTGGATTTCATCTTCCTGGCCAAACCCGGCTTCAGGTAAGCTTCGCGCTTCCGGGCCTCGAAAAGGATGCCGGATTTATTGACGCCGCGTTTGAAACGGCGGAGCGCGTCATCGATGGTCTCGTTCTCACGGACGACGACTTTGACAGACATTCGGTTCTCACTTCCTTTCCAGACAATGGTTACATTACGCTAGAAGGGGCGAAAAGGCAAACAAAATCACGCCGCTTTCGCTTTTTCTTCCATAATGGCGACGCAAGCGCTCGCCCCGATGCGGTTGGCGCCGGCTTTCGTAAGGGCAACAACCTCATCGTAATGATGAATGCCGCCGCTAGCTTTCACGCCAAGCTCTGGTCCAACGGCCTCTCTCATGATGGCAACGTCCCCCACTTTGGCCCCGCCTTTGGAGAAACCGGTCGAGGTTTTCACGAAATCCGCCCCGCCTTCTTTTGCGGCGAGGGAAGATAGACGAATCTCTTCTTCGGTGAGCAGGCACGTCTCAAGGATGACTTTAAGGATTTTATCGCCGGCTTCTTTCTTCAAAGCGGCGACTTCGTCTTTGATAAGTTCCCATTTGCCCTCTTTGGCCCAAGAGATGTTTTGGACCATATCAACCTCGTCAGCGCCATCAAGGATAGCCAAGCGGGTCTCCTGCACCTTGATTTCGGTTTTGTTGGCCCCTAAGGGGAATCCGATGACGGTGCAGACTTTGACGCCGCTCCCTTTAAGCTCTTCCGCGGCCAAAGCGACAAAATCGGGATTGACGCAGACGGAGGCAAAAGAATACTTCCTCGCCTCAAGGCAAAGCGTTTTGATTTGCTCGCTCGTTGCCTCGGGTTTAAGAAGGGTGTGGTCGAAAAGTTTGTTGAATTCCATGTGTTTTTCCTCGGGCACATTATCGCGATTATAAAGGCAAAAGAAAAGCCTAGGCATAGGCCTAGGCGCAATTCCAACGGAATTACTTCTCGTCTTTCTTGACGGAAAGAACTTGCTTGCCGTCGTAATAGCCGCATTCAGGGCAAACGCGGTGAGAACGGATCATCGCGCCGCAATGAGAGCAGGCGACCAAGCCGGTAACCTCAAGCTTGAAGTGGGTGCGGCGCAATCTTTTCCTGGTTTTGCTGGTTCTTCTCTGTGGGACTGCCATAGTTGTTATCTCCTTTTTCCGGGTGGAATTATATCGATAGTAAGGCTAAAAACAACCGAAAAAGTTAGACGATGTCAAAATTATTTGGAATTAGTCCGCTGCCACCGCTTTTTCGTATACGATTTTAGCGATTTCCCCATGACGAGGGCCAGAGCTAGGCACGCTGAAAAGCAAATAGTTTGAGCTGTGCCCTCTAGCAACCTTCTCTTGGGCGCTGTAATCCTCGAAAAGGACTTCGAGCTCCTGGCCGTAAAATTGTTCTTCGTATTCTTGCCTAAGTTGCTTTGAAATAGACAAAAGCTCGGCCACGCGAGATTTTTTAACCCTGGGATCGGTGTCTTTCAGCGTCGCGGCGAAGGTGTTTGGGCGGCTGGAGAAAGGGAAGACGTGAATCTCGGCAAAGCGAGCTTGTTTGCAGAAGGAAACGGTTTCCCTCCACTCCTGTTCGCTTTCCTCGGGGAATCCGGCGATGACGTCGGTGGTAATGGCGATTCCTGGCCGGCAGGCGCGGATGGCGTCTAGCTTAGCCAAGAAGGCGTCGGTATCGTATTTCCTTTTCATGCGCTTAAGAACGCTGCTGCTCCCCGATTGCAAGGGGATGTGGAGATGGCTAGCGATGCGATTGTCTATCTTGATCAAATCCAAAAGACGTCCGTCGATTTCGCTTTCTTCAATAGAGGATATGCGCAGGCGATACAAGTCGGGGCATTTGAAGAGAATATCCTCCAAAAGCGAGGAAAGGCGATAAGACCCGTCCCCCAAATCTTTGCCATAGGCCCCAATGTGAATGCCGGTAATGACGATTTCCTTATATCCGGACCTCACCAAAGCCTCCACTTCCTTCAAAACGTCGCGAGGCTCCCTGGAACGGGAATTTCCGCGGAGAAAGGGGATAAGGCAGTAACTGCAGAAATTGTCGCAGCCATCCTGAATCTTGAGGTATGCCCTGGCGTTTTCGCAAAAGGCGTTCGCGCCAAGTTCCTCGTAATTCTCCTTACGCATGTTTTTATGCACGTCGATGCGTTTGGCTTTGGTCTTCTGAAATTCCTCGATATAAGAAGGGATGAGGGAACGCTCCGAAGCCCCGATGACGATGTCGGCGCCCAAAGAAGCGGCTTGTTCGGCGTGAGTTTGGGAATAGCAGCCCATGACGACGATGACCGCGTTAGGGTTGTTTTTACGGTAAGAGGAAATATGCTGACGAGACTTCTGGTCGGCTTTTCCAGTGACGGAACAGGTGTTCAAAACGATGACATCCGCTTTTTCGACATCTCCGATTTCAGAATATCCGCTTGAAGAAAGGATCGTTCCAACCGCAGCGTTTTCATAGGAATTGACTTTGCAGCCAAGACTGTGCAAAAAATATGTTTTCATAATTTAGAAGCGTCTTTCTCCATTTTCGACAAAACAACGACCTCATCGTAATTAATCCGGTACATCAATCTACTAGAAATTAACTTATTTTCCACTAGAGCCTTCTTAAAACCTTCCTTGTCGTCTTTGTAGTAGCATTCCACGCAAGGCAAGATGCGTTCCATCATGTGGTTATAGTTCGGATCTTTGATATTCCGGTCAAACAGACAGCATTCAGCGTCCAACCTTCCTTGTTTGTTGACGAAATAGATTCGCCTAGAATCATAATCGTAGAAGGCGCTTCCGCTGTCGTCTTTTTTTGCTTTGACGAGCTTGGTGAACAAGGATTCAAACAAGTCATCCCCATAATAATCGAAGGGGTCGATGAGGACGGCTTCATAGTTCTTGACGATCCTTCTATAGGGTGATTTTAGGAGCTTCCCCCAGTCCTCAGAGTAGATTTTATTAAGGCTCTTTGAAAGAATCGGAATATAGATTTTCTGTCCTTCGTGGACGTGGTAAGGGAGAGTTTCCAAGCAACTTTCCATGGCTTCATCAAGCAAGGTCTGCTGTGCCCTCTCGTCAAGCCCCTGCCCTTTCAAAAAAGCTTCTTTGAGGCTCTTCTCCATGCTTTGCTTGGCATAGAGAGCGCGCAGCACGATATTCGCCCTTATGACCTCGAAAGGCGAGGAAGCCTTCATGAGCGGCTGGAAAAGGTAGAAATCGCTGAGCGCGCCGGAATTGGCCAAGAAAAAAGCCATCTCGTCGCTTCGCTCAAACGACGTTTTCCTTTGTTTTTTCTCTAGAGTAAAGAAAAGATCCATATCAACGGAGGAATTCGCCCGTCGCGTCTTTTAGGCAGTCTTTCTTAAGCAAGGCGAAGCCTAACGCCAAATCGAAAAGCACCCAAAAAGCAAGGACGATAATCAAAGGGAGGAAGGCGTTTGCAGTCATAAAAAGCGGGCATAGACAAGCTAGGGCCACGCTAAGGATGAAGGCGCTTAAAAAAGCAACCCCCCTGCCTTTGAAGCCCAAATAGAAATCATGGGCCCCGGTGAAACCGAGGGTCATCGCCAAAATCGCATAGGTCTTATGGGATTTGGATTTATAAAGCTCGTAATGGCCGGTTACCGGATCGATGTGCGAGGTCATGTCCTTGGTGGCATAATCCTCATCAATAGGATGCTTTTCCCCGCAATAAGGGCAGACATCGGCGTCCAAACGTGATATTTCTTTGTGGCAGTTTTTGCAATAAGGCATAAGTTCTTAGGAATTATAACCCCCTCTACGAACTCTTCAAAACAAAACGGCCAAGAGTTTTGGGTTGGCCGTTGAGTTTTAAGCATTCTTATTTCTTGAAGCGTTGCTTCCACTTGGCGAAAGGCCCTTCTTTTTTGTTTTCCTGAGCCTGGAACTCGGTTAGGAGGTCTTTCTGGTTTTTGGAAAGCTTGGTCGGGGTTTTCACCTTGATGTGGAGATATTGATCGCCCGGCTTGTCCGAGCGCAAGTCTTTGACGCCTCTCCCCTTCAATTTGAGGATTTGATCGGGCTGGGTGCCTTCGGGGATGGTGACGGAGACCTCCCCATAGACCGTAGGAACGTCAATGGTCGTTCCTAGGGCGCAATCGACGAAGCTTAACGGCACATCCAAATGGATGTCGTTGCCCTCGCGCCTGAAATCAGGATCCTCGGTGACGATGACTTCCACATAGAGGTCGCCATTGCTTCCGCCGTTGATTCCCCTGCCGCCTTTCCCGGCGACGCGGATCTGCTGGCCAGAATTGATGCTATGAGGAATGTTGACCACGAGGTCCTTGTGGACCTTGGTATAGCCTCTTCCTCCGCATTCATGGCATTTGTTGTTGACGATTTTCCCTCTTCCTCCGCAATGGGAGCAGGTCGTTTGGCCTTCCATGACGCCAAAGATCGTGCGCTGTTGCGTCCTTTCCACGCCCGACCCGCCGCAATAAGGGCAAGTCTGCAAATCGGAAGGGTTCTCCGCACCGCTGCCATGGCAATGGGCGCAAGGCTCTTCGTAATTGACGGGGATGGTGACTTTGGTGCCGTCGATGGAATCCCTGAAGGAAATGCGGACGCGCGTAACGGCGTCTTGGCCTTTGGCGGGCCCAGTTTGGGCCGAGGACCTCCTTCCGCCTCCTCCTCCGAAGAAGGAAGAGAAGATATCGCCTAAATCGACGTCTCCGAACCCTTGCGAGGAGAATCCCCCTCCAAAGGGGTTGCCCGCCCCTCCGGTAGAGGCGCCTTGCTCGAAGGCGGCCTGGCCGAAGCGATCGTATTGGGCCCTTTTATTGTCGTCATAAAGGACGTCGTAGGCTTCCTGGACCTCCTCGAATTTCTTCGGGGCGTCGGGAGAATGGTTGATATCGGGATGGTATTGCTTAGCGAGTTTTCGATAAGCCGATTTGATTTCGTCCTTGGTCGCGGTTTTAGATACGCCGAGGACTTCGTAATAATCTCTTTTGGTTTGACCCATAACTCCTCCTTTCTAAAACAAGAAACTGGGCGCCGGAATATCTCTGGCGCCCAATCGTTTTTGGGGTCGCCCCCGTTTACTTCTTGTCGGTGAAGTCCGCATCGACGACGTCGTCGGCGGTTTCGTTGCCTTCGCCGCTACTAGAATTAGCGGCCCCAGCATTCGGATTAGGGTTGGCTCCACCTTGGTAAGAGGCGGCCTGAGCGGCGGCGTCTTCGAGCTTGCCGACGATCTCGCGGATTTTGTTGATGTCGTTGGAGGCAAGGGCGCCTTGGGCTTCGTCGCGGAGGCTGGTGAGGGCCTGCTTCTGCTCAGGGGACATCTTGTCGCCGTTGTCGTTGAGGGTGGAATTGATCTGGTCGACGTAGGTCTGGGCCTTGTTCTTGACCTCGATGTCGTCTTTCCTCTTCATATCGGCCTCTTTGTTCATCTCGGCCTCTTTGACCATGCGGTCGATGTCTTCTTTGGAAAGTCCGTTGGACCCGGAGATGGTGATGTCCTGAGACTGTTTGGTGTCGAGGTCTTCAGCGGTGACTTTGACGATGCCGTTGACATCGATGCTGAAGGTCACCTGGATGCGGGGCTGGCCGCGGCGAGCCGGACGGATGCCGGAAAGTTGGAAGTGGCCGAGGAGCTTGTTGTCGTGGGCCATGGGGCGTTCGCCCTGGTAGACCATGATGTCGACGGCAGGCTGATTATCTTCGGCCGTGGAGAAGGTCTGGCTCTTGGTGGTCGGGATGGTCGTGTTTCTTGGGATCAAGGGGGTCATGACGCCGCCAAGGGTCTCGATGCCGAGGGTAAGCGGGGTGACGTCGAGCAAGACGACGTCTTTGACATCGCCGGCGATGACCGCGCCTTGGATGGCGGCGCCGGCGGAAACGGCTTCGTCAGGGTTGACGGAGAGGTTGAGGTTTTTGCCGGTAATCTGCTTAACGAGATCCTGGACGGCCGGCATACGGATGGAACCGCCGATCATGAGGACGTCGCCGATTTCGTTATAGGAGAGGCCCGAATCCTTCATCGCCTTCTCAAGCGGCACGCGGCAACGCTCGAGCAAAGGACGGGTGAGTTCCTGGAATTTGGCCCTGGTGAGGGTGGTTTCGAAGTTGATCGGGCCGTTCTTCCCCATTCCGATGAAAGGAAGGGAAATCGTGGTCTGCAACGAGCTGGAGAGCTCGATCTTGGCCCTTTCGGCCGCGTCGACAAAACGCTGACGGGCCATTTTGTCGGTGAGGTCGGCGCCGGTTTCGATTTTGATCTGGGCTTGGATCCAGTCCGCGAGGGTGTTGTCCCAGTCATCGCCGCCGAGGCGGGTATCACCGCTGGTGGCCAAGACCTGGAAGGTGCCATCGCCGATGTCGAGGATGGAGACGTCGAGGGTTCCACCGCCGAGATCGAAGACGAGGACCTTCTCGGATTTGTTGTTCTCTAATCCGAAAGCAAGGCAAGCCGCGGTCGGCTCGTTGATGATCCTGACGACGTCAAGCCCGGCGATTGTGCCGGCGTCTTTGGTGGCCTGACGCTGAGCGTCGTTGAAGTAAGCAGGGACGGTGATAACGGCCTTTTTGACGGGCTGGCCGAGGTTCTTCTCGGCATAAGCCTTCATGTAGGAAAGGACTTTGCTGGAGATTTCCTGCGGGGTGAAGTCCTTGTTCAAGCAATTGATGTGGAATTTGTCGGAGGTTCCGATATGGCGTTTGGCGCTGGAGACGGTGTCGGGGTTGGTGATGGCCTGACGCTTGGCGGCGTTGCCGACGATCTCCTCGCCATCGCCTTTGAAGGCGACGACCGAGGGGGTCGTGTTGGTGCCTTCGGGGTTGGGGATGACTTTTACTTTGCCATCGGCTTGCATGCAGCTGATGACCGAATTAGTGGTACCGAGGTCGATACCGACGATGATTTCTTTTGCCATAATGATTTATTCTCCTTTTAGGCTTGATGGGCCTTATCTTCGCCCTGTTCGGGCTTATCATCTTTCTTCTCGCTGGTGGCTTCGGGCTTTTTGCTGACCGTGACCATCGCCGGGCGAACCAGGCGGTCATGGAGTTTATAGCCGGAAGAGTGGACTTTGGTGACGGTGTTGGGGGCGAGGTCTTCTCTCTCTTCAACGTCAACGGCGTGCATGTAAGAGATGTCGTAGGCGTCGTTGACTTTGGGGCTCACCTCTTTCACCCCTTCATCTTCAAGGGCTTGCTGAAGCTGGTTGTAGATGTATTGGAAGCCAACCCGGTAGTTCTTAGCTTCTTGGGATTGGGGATCCGCCACTAGCGCCATTCTGAAGGCGTCGAGGGCGGGGAGCAGTTTCTCGAGGAAGCCCTCGGAGCGGTAGCGGATGGCGACCCTCTTGTCTTCTTCGATGCTGCGCCTGAGGTTTTGCATGTCCGCATAGGCGCGGTAATATTCGTTCTTCCAGTGATCCTTATCGGAATTGGCTTTCTCTAACTCCTCCAAAGCTTTCTGGTATTTTTCCTTCGCTACCTTTTTGCCGGAGAAGAGGGAAGAGGATTCCTCCGAATTCTTCACTTCGGGTTGTTGCTCTTCTTGTTCGTTTTGCTCGCCTTGGGGGTTTTCTCCTTCATGGCGCTTTGTTTCTTCTGACATGGTTGTTTTTCTTCTCCTTTCTCCTCGCCGCTGCTTCTAGCGAAATAATCGTCGAGGGAGCGCGTGACGTAATCTAGCGTCGACATGATGCGCTCATAGTCCATTCGCGTCGGTCCAAGGAGGCTTATCTGGGTCTTTTCTTGGCCAGGGATCGAGATGTCGGCGGTGATCAGAGCCACATCCTGCAACCCTTCTTCCTTGCCAAACCTCACGCTGACCCCTCCATCCTCGCTTTCTTCGTCGGTGACGGCTTGGCGCATGGCCTGAGGATTGTCGAGGAGCTTGAGGATTTTCTTAAGCTTCTTGGCGTCCTCGGCGAATTCGGGGTGATCGAGGAGGTTCTCCTTGCCATAGAGGTTAACCCTCTCTCCGGCGAATTGGACGAAGGCCGAGAGAAGGGCTTGGTAGATGGCGTCTTGCCCCACCATATAATCGGTGACGGCGGGCTTCATGGCCTCCATCTTCGGCACCAATTCGGAGATCGGCGTGCCGACGAGCCTCTGGTTGAGGAGCTCGACGGTTTTCTGCACGTCGGTTGGGGCCATTTTGGAATCGATGACGAAGGTCTTGTTTTCCACGTATCCCTGATCGGTCACGAACACCGCAGTCGCGGTATTTGGCCCAATGGGAATCAATTGGATGGAGACGAGTTTTTCCTTGTTCACCTTAGGTCCGAGGACCCCGACGGCAAGGTTGGTCATGTTCGAGAGGATCTCGCACGATCTTGAGATGACTTCCTCCACCGATTGCGCTTTCCTCTCCAAGACGGATTGAAGGGCGTATTTGACGGAGTTATCGACCCTTTCTTCACGGAGATGCTCCACGTAATAGGCGTAGCCTTTGCTTGAGGGCACCCTCCCGGAGGAGGTATGGGTTTTCTCTAGATACCCCTGCTTCTCCAGCTCGCTCATCTCTGAGCGGATGGTGGCCGAGGAAACGCCGAGGTGATAAGACTCCAGCAGCGTCTTGCTCCCCACCGGCTCAGCGGTGCGGATGAAATGCTCGACGATGAGCTTCAATATCTCTTCGGTTCGTGTCATTGGCCCTCCTTTCTAGCAGTCTCTTTCTATGAGTGCCAAGGACATTATATGAAAGGTCTTAGCACTGTCAAGGACAAAGTGCCAAAAAGTTTTGATTTCGCCCTCACTCGCTTATTAAAGACAATAGAACGTGGTCAAGCAGCTCAATCCCTTTGTCCGTGGGGAGGATTCTCCCTTCGTTTTCAACAAGCAGCCCTTCTGCCTTAAGCTTAGGAAAGCTCTTGGGGAAATCGCTTAAAAACGAGGAGCCAAAGCGCTTTTCGTATTCTTTTAGGCTGAAGCCTTCCTCTAGGCGCAGCGTGGTCAAAAGGAAATCCTCCACCCCGCTTTCTTCGTTGGGGGAGGCGATTCCCTCCCCTTTCAAATACGAACTTAAAGAGCGCGTGTTGGCGTAACGTTTCCCGTCGATGAAGCCACTAGCGCCCATCCCGACGCCATAGAATTCCTCGTCTCTCCAATAAGTGAGATTGTGTCGACATTCATGCCCTTTTTTGCAAAAATTGGACACTTCATAACGGCTATAGCCAGCCTTTCTTAATAAGGAAAGGACGAGCTCATACTGCTCGCCTTGTTCATCCTCCCCCGCTTCTTTCACCCCATCGAGATAAAACCTCGTCCCTTGCTCTAAGATGAGGGTGTAAACGGAAAGATGAGGCACTTCCAAAGAAAGGAAGTTCGTCGCCTCTAAAGCGATGTCCTCCTTGTTTTCATTAGGAAGAGCGATCATCCAATCGAGGTTGATGTTACTTATCCCCACTTCACGAAGACAATCAACTTTCTCTTTAGCCAAAGAAAAATCATGCTTCCTGCCAAGCATTTTGAGGTATTTGCCCAAAGAGGACTCCACCCCCATGCTGACGCGGTTGACGCCATGGCTAACCAAGCAAGCGATTTTCTCTTTGCTTAGGCTCTCGGGATTGGCCTCGATAGAGAATTCGCCATTGGGGTTAAGATGAGCGGAAAGGGTTTTCAGCAATAAATCAAAGGAAGAAAGGGCGAGGCAGCTCGGCGTGCCGCCGCCGACGTAAATGGTGTCGACCATGCCCACTTCCCTCTTCCTAAGCTCGAGGAAAAGGGCGGAAAGGTAGCTTTCCGCCCAATCTTTTCGATAGATGACTTTAGGGAAATCGCAATAGGCGCAGATCTCTTTGCAAAAAGGGATGTGCACGTAAAGGGAAGAAGGCGCCATGAAGGCTTATTCTCCCTTTTTGTCGTCCTTTTCCTTGTTCTTCTCCGCCTCGAAATCCTGCATTTGCTTCTCGGTCTCGGGATCGTCGACCGTCTCAAGGATACGGTCGAGCTCCTCCTTGGCGATTTCTTTATCCGATTTCGGCTTCTCTTGGTTCTTAAGCCCGGGGAGATGGCGTTTGAGCACGATCACCAACAAGACGATGAGGGCGAAGAAGCCCACCAGGACCAAAACGATGACGAGCGGGTTCGTGGAGGATAAGGCGTTTAACAGATTTATCATTTCTCTTCTCCTTGCTTGATGGGAGTATACACGAATTTGTTCTTAATTTGCTTCTTTGCGTAGAATCCGAGCTCAGAAAGATTGTCCATGCTCGTCCTGGCCGTCTCGTAGGCGCAGCGGGACGCTTTTTTGAAGTCCTGGATGGTGTAGAACCTTCCAAGGGTGCAATGGGAGGCGTAGAAGAGGGCCTGCTTTTTCGAGATCGAAGGATTGGTCTCCAAGATGTAGCGGGCCGTTTCCTTGACTTCTTTGTCGCTATAGGAAGCTCTAGGCGTGGCGATGGCGGAAGCCCCTTGGCGAGCTTGGAAGCTTTTTTCCTCCTCTGGAGTAAGCAAAGGCACTTTGGTTATCTTGTTGCTTTGAGGCGTTTCCTCTACTGATGAAGGAGTGATTCCCTCACTGGGTTCGGGGTTTTTCTCAATAGGTTCGCTTTCTTGCTCGACCTCTTCGTTTGCATCGGGCGTGCCGAGGAATTCCTTGCTGACCTCTTCCTTCTGCAGTTGGCTGACCCGGTTGAGGGTTTCCTCGATGAAGGGGGAAAGCAACGAAACCACGTGGAGGAGGAAATAAGTAAGGTCGCACTCCTTCAGGCTTTGGTTGAGGATGTCCCGTAGCTCGGAGTTGAGCTTAAGGGAGGATTCCAAGGGCAAAAGATAAGAATAGGAAGGAACGAGGGCTTGGAACAGGGCTTTGCCAAGGAGCAAAGCGCTTAATTCGTTTTCCGTCTCAAAAGGACGCACATAATAGCAATAATAGATTCCCGAAGCGGCCCGGACGAGGCTAGGCACGGAATCGTCTTCTAAGAAGGCGAAAAGCGAATCCATCATCTTTTGGATTTCCCTATAGGGGGCGTAGCTGTCCACCCCTCCTCCAAGCAAAGCGGTCGTATAGATGGAGGTGAGGTCCTTTTCGCGGTAGAAGGAGGTGATGTCATCCCTGCCAAGCAAAGCGATGTAGCTCTCGCCGAAATAATCCTCGTTTGAGGAAGGCGCGCCACGATGCAGTTTCCTTAATTGCTTCAAATAGGCGTAGACGGACTTCTCTTTGCTTGAGGCGTTAACGTCGCTATAGATTCCTTTAAGCATCGCCTTCAAGGCCAGATCATCGCTTTTCAAGCCCTGCAGGAAGCAGGCGTCGCGGAGCTCAGGCAAAAGCAATTCCCTCTCCAAAAGTGCGAAAGAATTGGGGCAGACTTGCTCGAATTCGGCCATTTTGGTCTGAAAATTGGCTAATTTCTTCGAAAAAGCCTCGATTTTGGCGCTGACGCCGATGGAAGGCACATAATGGAAGTTTTTCTTGGAGACTGTGGTTAAAGCGACCTCGACTTGGGAGGAATTCCTATAAGCGAGCACGCCTTTCCAAAAGTCATCGACCAAAGTCATGCGCAAAGCGCTCTTCAGCCCGGCTTTTGTGACGTAGTTCTCGTCGGTGTACCGTAAAGGGATGTCGTTGGCCATGTTGATCCTCTTTTCCTTAAGGAATTATAGGCAACTGATTTGATTAGAATCAACCGAAAAACTACTAATTTTGATTTTAGAATCGCTATTTTTTAATGTCGTCATCGATGGAAAGAACCGACATGAAGGCTTCCTGAGGAACTTCGACCGAGCCGATGGCCTTCATGCGCTTCTTCCCCTCCTTTTGCTTCTCCAAAAGCTTCTTTTTTCTGGAGATGTCACCGCCATAGCATTTGGCCAAAACGTCTTTGCGCATGCTCTTGATGTCGGCTCTAGCGATGACTTTCCCAGAGATCGCAGCTTGAACGGGGACTTCGAATTGCTGCCGCGGGATGATTTCCTTTAGTCGGCTGACCAAAGCCAAGCCCCTTTTGTAGGCGTCGGGACGATAGACGATGCAAGAAAGAGCATCGATGACGTCGCCATTGAGCATGATGTCCATTTTGGCGAGGTCGCTGCGGCGGTATTCCTTGAATTCGTAATCCAAGGAAGCATACCCCTTCGTGTAGGATTTGAGCTTGTCGAAGAAGGAATAGATGATTTCGGAAAGAGGAAGGTCGTATTTGACGATGACCCTGGTTTCGTCGAAATATTCCAAATCAACGTAGCTTCCCCTTTTGCTTTGGCATAGTTCCATGATGGGGCCAACGTAATCCTTGGGGGACATGATGGAGGCGGAGACGAAGGGCTCATCGATCTCTTTGATCTTGGAGGGATCGGGCATTTCGGAAGGGTTGTCGATCTCAACCACGCTTCCATCGGTGAGCTGGATGCGGTAAATGACCGACGGGGCCGTGAGAATCAGATTCAGATTGTATTCTCTTTCCAGCCTTTCCTGGACAACGTCCATGTGGAGCAAGCCTAAGAACCCGCAACGGAAGCCAAAGCCCAAGGCTTGGGAGGTTTCCGGGACGTAGACTAAGGAGGCATCGTTTAAAGCGAGCTTCTCCAAGGCCTCTTTGAGGTTTTGGTAATCCCTGCTATCGACCGGGTAAAGGCCGCAATAGACCATGGGGTTGATCCTTCTATAGCCCTCCAACGGTTTTTCGGCGGGGCGATCCTCGAGCGTGATGGTTTCGCCAGGGAAAACGTCATGAATGTCTTTGATGGTCGCGGTGAGATAGCCGACCTCTCCGCAGTCGAGCTCCTTCGTGGGGATTTCTTTGGGGGTGCGGATTCCGACTTCGGTGACCTGATAGGTCTTTTTGGCCTGCATCAAGCGGATCGTGTCCCCGACTTTAACCGAGCCGTTTTTGACGCGGATCAAAGCCACGACTCCGCGATAAGAATCGTAATAAGAGTCGAAAATGAGGGCTTCTAGAGGGGCGTTTGGATCCCCGCTTGGGGCAGGGATGTCTTTGGCGATTTTGCTAAGGACCTCCTCCACTCCTAAGCCCGTCTTGGCCGAAATAAGGCAAGCGTCGGAGCAATCGATGCCGATGCGGTCCTGGATCTCGTTTTTAACCAACTCCGGCATGGCGCTAGGCAAATCGACTTTGTTGATGATGGGGAGGATGGCCAAATCGTTGTCGACGGCGAGGTAGACGTTGGCCAAAGTCTGGGCTTGCACGCCTTGGGTGGCGTCGACCACCAAAAGGGCGCCTTCGCATGCGGCAAGGGAACGCGAGACTTCATAGGAAAAGTCGACGTGCCCCGGGGTGTCGATGAGGTTATAGATGAAATCCTCCCCCTCAGGGGAACGGTATTTGACGGTAACCGCGTTGAGCTTGATGGTGATTCCCCTCTCCCTCTCCAAATCCATGGAGTCAAGGAGCTGTTCTTTCATGTCGCGCTTATCAACGGTCCCGGTCAATTCGAGGATCCTGTCGGCGAGGGTGGATTTCCCATGGTCGATGTGGGCGATTATGGAGAAGTTGCGAATGTGTTTCTGATCGAATGGCATAGGCGAATTTTAGCCTATTTCCCTTTTTCGTAAAACGGCAAAAGAGGGCTTATAGCCTTAATTTCCATCATTTGAGGCCTTTGCCTGCATAGAAAGCAGATAGGCTTTCCTCCACATCTTCCTCGGAAGTCACTATTTGGTAAGAAGGATGGCCTCTTAGCAAAAGGCCGCGGTAATCGTTTTTGGCATAGCGGTCATCGATCAAAAGCGCGGCCCCGACGTCTTCTTCGCTGCGGATGACCCTTCCTAAGGCCTGCATGATTTTGTTCATCCCCGGATGTTGGTAGGCATAGGCGAATCCATCGCCTTCCTTCTGCTCAAAATAAGATCTCAGAAGGTTGTTCTCGAAGTTTATCTGAGGCATTCCCACCCCGACGATCCCAACCCCGATCAAGCGATCGGAGATAAGGTCGACCCCTTCTGAAAACGCCCCTCCAAGGATCAGCAAGCCAACCGTCGTCGAGGTGGGGTTAGGCGAAAAGCTTTCAAGGAATACCGTCCTCTCCTCTTCGCTCATCCTCCGCCCCTGAATCAGGACGCTGGCTCCTTTGAAATCTAGATACGAACGAATGTTTTCTAGATATTCGTAACTAGGGAAATAAAGGAAATAATTGCCCACTCGGGCCTCTACGAATTTCTTCAAATAAGCGGCGACTTTCGGATAGCTTTTATCCCTATCCTTGTAGCGGACCGAGATTTTCGGGGCGATCATCAAGTGGAAATTGCTTTCAGGAAAAGGGCTAGGCAAAAGCAGATAAGGGGCCTCTTGCTTGCCAACAATAGCCTTGGTGAAGTAAGAAATCGGGGAAAGAGTCGCTGAAAAAAGAACCGCTCCCCTCACCTTGGAAAGGGAGGTGGCAAGAAAAGAGGAAGCGTCGAGGCAAGAAAGATTCAATTTGACGTCATCGCCTTTTCTACTGACGTAATAGACGATGCTTGGATCTTTGAAATCGGAAGATAGGCGTAGATAACGCCCTGCTTCTCTAGACACTTCCTTGTAACCTTTTCCAAGCCCGGAATTCGACGAGGTCTTTTTCGTGCGGTTTTGCTCCGCGTTTTTCAAAGAATTCAAAGCGTTCAAAACGTCTTGGGGATTGTTCTCCAAAACGAAATCCCCCTCCTTTTCGGTCAACTCCTCAAGGGATTGGATGATTTTACTCAAGGCGTTGCTGATGCCTTTCTTGTTCTTCCCTTTGATGGATTTCTTCGCCTCGGCGACGGAGGAAGAGGAAAGGCTAGCAGAATACATGGAACGGCCCCTATCGACGAGGTTATGGGCCTCATCAATCAATAGAAGGTCTTTGCTTTGGTCGACGCTTGAATCGAAATACCGTTCCAAATGGACGATGGGGTCGAAGAAATAATTGTAGTCGCATACGATGATGTCCGCGAACAAAGACAAGTCGAGTTGGAATTCAAACGGACAAATAGCGTACTTCCTAGCCAAGGTGACAACGGAAAGGAAATCGAAGCGAGGATGCTCTTGCGTGGCTTCTTTGATGGCCGTCTTCAATTTGGAGTAATAGCCTTTGGCGAAAGGACAATCATCGGGGTTGCAGCGATGACCTTGGTGAAAGCAGATCTTTTCTTTCGAATAAAGGGTGGAGTCTCTGGCGTTCAAGCCCGCGTTTTGCAGTTGCCCTATCGCCTTATACGCGGCGATGGACCCCGTTCCTTTCGCGGTCAGGTAAAACAGACGTTCAACCCTCCCTTGCTTAAACGATTTAACGAAAGGATAGAGGGTGGACATCGTCTTTCCTATACCAGTTGGGGCTTCAGCGAAAAGCAGACCGCCCCTAGAAGCGATGCCAAAGCAATATTTGGCGAGTTCTCTTTGCCCTGCCCTGAAGCTAGAGAAAGGAAAAGGGAGAGAGGAAATAGAAGCGTCGCGAAGCTCGCGATGCTCGAAAGATTCTTCGTAAAAAGCGAAATAATCCGTTGCCATCGAAGAAACTCTGTCCTCGATTTCCTTTTTTGAATAATGAGTTTCTTTTATAAGAAGGCCCTCTTTCGAGGAGATTTGGCTTTTGTATTTAAGACGGATCGTTGCCCCCGGGGCGTCTTTTTGTTTCAGATAAAGATAGGCGTAAACGAGGGCCTGGCCCTCATGCCATTCCCTATTTTCCTCATAGAAATGCTCAAGGTCATCGACGGTCGTCTTGATTTCCTCAACCGTCGGCTCATTTCCTAAGATAATGCCGTCGGCCCTTCCTTGGACAAATATCTCCCCCGCAGAGCAAGTTATCGTCCCCGATAAAGGGTATTCGGCCATGTAGGAAGGCCCTTGTTTAGCTTGAAGAAGGGAATGGAGACGGCTCCCCTCTTGCATCGTTTCCTTATTGAAAATGCGGTCATCGATGTCGCCGGGGCGCAGCAAAAAATCAACGAATTGGTGAACGGACAAAGACAAATAACGCTTCTTGGCCACGTCTTACCTCAATATTTTTCCTTCAATCGCCCCAGCTCCATTCAAAAAGCTTCGTGCATCCATGGCTTTCTTTCCTTCAAGCTGGACCTTCTCAAGGGAGATGACGCCATCAAGACACTGCAAAAGGATTCTTTTCTTATCCGGTAGAATCTCCCCCACCTCTCCCTTTACTTCAGAGCTGACGAAAGAGGCCTGGTAAACTTTGAATTTCTTCCCATCAAACAAGAAATAACCGCCCGGCACTTCAGAAAGACCACGTATATAGCAAAGTAATGATGAAGAAGGAATATTGAGTGATAGATGCTCTTCTTCAGGAAGAATTTTTTTCGCAAACGTCACTTTGGTGATGTCTTGCTCAACGCCTTTAATCTCGCCATTGCCATAGGCAAGCAGGTCTTTTATCGCCAAGGTGGAGGCGGCTTTCGCTATCTTGATTTGCAGCGAGGAATAGTTATCTTCGGGGGCGATATCAACTTCAATCGCGTCATAGACTTCGCCGGCGTCCATCTCCTTGACCATCGCCATCAGCGACACGCCCGTAACCTTTAACCCATCGATGATCGCCCTTTGAATCGGGGCGGCGCCGCGATAAGATGGCAACAAAGAGCCATGAAGGTTTATCGCCCCCACTTTCGGGGCTTTCAAGACGTCTTCGGGAACAATCTGGCCGTAGGCCATCGTCAAAAGGACGTCGAAATCGATTTTAGACAAAAAATCGTGGTCATTTTTGATGCGCGCGGGCTGATAGACGGGGATATCGTGTTCAAGGGCAACTTGCTTAACCGGGGTCGGGGATTTGATTCTTTTCCTTCCGATTTCCTTATCCTCGTTGCTGATGACCGCGACGACGTTGAAACCCGCGTCGAGGATGTCCTTCAAAACGAGGGCGGAAATCTCCGGGGTCCCCATGTATACGATTTTCAAATCTTCTTTGTTCTGGTATCTCATTAACGTTCTCCGAGCTAGATTTTATCACCTACGCGACGCAATAGAGGCAAAGGATGAGGCCTAAGAAGGATAAAGGTGCAAGAAGGGCCTAGATGAAGTAAAATCTCGCACATGAGAAAAGACAAATACAAAGCCGTAAAAGAATTTCTTGAAGCCTCGAAGTCCCTCGAAGACACTTCGATGACCATGCAAGACATCTATGAAGCGACCGTTTCCCGTTGCCCCAATAAAACCGCATACATCTATTTCGACGAGTCCGGAAAACCGATGAGGAAGACCTATGACGATTTCAGAAATCGCGTCTTCACCACCGCTTCCAAACTCTCTCGCCTTCTTTCCGGGGTCCCCCATGGGGCCGTCGTCGGACTTAAATTGAAGAATTCCCCGAGCTGGGGCGTCTTTTTCTGGGCCATTTTGATGACTGGGCATCAGCCTTTGCTCATCGATGTCCGCCTCGCCAAATTCAATGCGGACAACTTGCTTAAGCAATCCAAAGCCGCGGCTTTGATAACCAATCAGGAAGAGGAATTCTGCGTTCCTCATTATCGTTCCAACGAAATCTACAACCAGCCTAGCGATTATTCCTTCTCCCCCGACTGGGCCAATCATGTGATTTTCTGCTCCTCAGGCACGACTGGGGACGCGAAGATGATGGTTTACGAAGGCAAAAACCTCTGCGCTCAGATCATGGCATGCCGCTCCATCCCCGAGAACAGTCTCGACTTGATGTACCCCAGCGAAATTCGCACTTTGGCCATGCTCCCTTTCCATCACATCTTCGGCTTCGTGGCGGTCTTCCTTTGGTATAGCTATTTCGGAAAAATCATCGTCTACCCTTCTTCCATGTCGACAAACGACTTGCTTTACGCGGCCAAAAAAGCAAAGGTCACGCATTTGTTCTCCGTCCCCTTATTCTGGGATGGCGTCGCCCAAACAGTCACCCGCCAGGTGAATGCGATGGGCGGCAGCAAGGCCGATCTCTTCGCGCGTTTGATCGCCTATCAAGACGGCAAGATCTCAAAGAAAGAAGCCGGCTTGGCATCGAAGGATTTCGTTCTTCACAAATTCCAGAAGAAGGTCCTTGGAACGCATATCCGCTACGCGATTTCAGGCGGAGGTTTCCTCTCTCCTAAGACAAGCGCCATCATTAACGGTCTCGGCTATCCCCTATATAACGGCTTTGGCATGACTGAGGTCGGCGTAACCTCCGTTGAGATGTCCGACAAAGTCGGTCAAAGGCTCCGTTCTTCCGTTGGCAAGCCCTTCTATGGTGTCGAATACAAAATCGGCGATGAAGGGAAAACCATCGACGAAAACGGAATCGCCTCCGGCCAGCTCTACGTCCGCTCCCCAATCACCCATGGCAAAGAGATCATCGGCGGGGTGAAGCAAGTCACGAAAACCGACGATGGCTTCTTCCCCACCGGAGACATCGCCTCGATGGACGCCGCCGGGAATTTCTTCCTCAAAGGGCGTATCAAAGACACGATCATCCTCGCTAACGGGGAAAACGTCTTCCCGGACGAAATCGAATATTACTTCAAAGACGTCAAGCATCTCACCAACGCCGTTTGCCTCGGGGCGAAGCTCCCTGGAGAAAACGAAGAAAAGATCGTGCTCGTCTGCGAAATCGACAACACCGTCACCGAAAACGAGATCGAGAAGATCTATCAAGACATCAAAGCCATCAATTCCACTCTTCCAAACGAAAAGAAAATCCAGAAAATCCTCATCGACAAACGTCCTCTGCCAATGTCTGGATCGATGAAGGTCAAACGCTTTGAGCTCAAGAAGATGATCGAAAAAGGAAGCGAAGACTTCCTCGATAACGAACAAGAGAAAAAAGTCGAGGTTAATTTCGACGGCTATAGCGACGAGGAAATCGAAGCCGTCGTCAATAGAGTCAAGAAAGTCTTCTCCAAAATTTTGCTTCTCCCTGAAATCAAAATCGGAAATGACGCCATCTGGACTACAGATCTTGGCGGAGACTCCATGAGCTACATCGACATGGTCGGAAGTCTCAACGACGAATTCAAAATCGAGTTCCCCCAAGAGCTCTATGGCGTGGTTGGAACGGTAAACGGTTTCTCCAAGGAGATTCTAGGAATCCTTAAAGAAAAAGGCGCCCTTGAAGCCCTCCTTAACGGAAAGAAAGCCCACAAAGGCAAGAAAAAGCGTAGGAAAGAGGGCAAAGGAGAGCAAAAATAGTTGTTTATTCCAAGCCTAAAGGATAAGATTATCACCGCGAAACAAAAGGAAGTGAACACCATGCCAAACATCAAATCCCAAATCAAACGTGACCAAACCAATAAAGCCGCGAATTTGGCTAATAAATCCGCCAAATCCGAGCTCCGCACCGCCATCAAAAAGGTCGAGGTCTTGGTCGAAGAGGGCAAAAAAGAAGAAGCCGTCGTCGCTTTGAACCACGCCATCTCCTTGCTGGACAAACTCAGCGGAAAAGGCATCGTCTCGGTCAACAGCGCCAACCGCAAAAAGGCCCATCTCCAGCATGCCGTCGATGGCATCGCTGCCTAATCCTTAAAACTTTTGGGTTAATCAAAAGCCTCGGAATTTCCGAGGCTTTTTCAGTTGTTGAAGTTGGCGAGGAACCTTTCGAAGGCGTACCCCTCCTCTTGCTTGCCGCTAAGGATGGAGGCATCGGCTTGATAGATATCCTCAAGGATTTTTTCAAGTTGGCTCGTCGAGATTCCCCTTAGGTTACGCAAGGTGATATCGACGCGGTATTTATTCGCCTTGAGTTCGCTTGCGATCTGATAGGAAGAGCATCCTAGATCGTCTAGATACGCCACTTTCTCCATGAATTGAAATTGTTGAGACAAAAGAGCGAACAAAGCGATCTCATCGACTTTAGATTGCTTTAAATCGCGGTAAATGCGGAAACAAGAGGCGATATCCCCCTTCATCAAGGCGTTTGAAATAGAAAAAACATCGTTTTCAAGTTTCCTAGGGACCAGGGATTCGACGGCTTTGACGCTGATTTCCTCCCCGTTAGCGTAGTTGATGAGTTTGCCAAGTTCAGAAAGAAGGCGCGAATAATCGCCGTCTATTCTTTCAATGAGCTCTTCGCCGGCTTGCTTACTTAAAACGCATCCTGCGGCTTTGCATTTCTTGAAGGCGTAATCTAAGAGTTCTTCTTTGCTAGGTTCCCCGACTTCTTTAACTGTTCCCGTTTTGGAAACTAGACTCACAATCGGGTTTTTGGCGTCAATATCCGACCCGTAATAAAGCATGATCAGGTCGATGCAGGGATTGGGGTTCTTGCAATATTCAATGAGAGGGTCGAGGCTGTCGTCAGAAAGCAATTTCGTTTTCCCTTTCTTTAAGAAAAAGCAATCAGAAGCCAAAATCGTTTTCTTTTCGCAGAACAAAGACATCGACTCGCATTCCTTTGCTAGATCCCTTGCTTGGGTATCCGCCATATTGAAAGAGACGAAGTTGCCCTCGCTTCTATCGGGGCAATTGCTTTTTAGATATCGCTTGGCCATATCTTGGGCTAGGCGAGGCTGTGCGGAGAAATAAATGATGACCACGCCTAGATTATACCCTTTAGCGGAACAACCTTGCATAAGTGATCGTTCCCTCAAGATCGGTTCTTCTAATCTTCACCCCTCTCCTCTCCAGACGTTCCACCACATCGTCATTCGGGTGGCCATATTTGTTGTTGGCCCCGCAGGAAATAATGGCTTCCTTAGGTCGCAGACAATCAAGCCATTCTTCACTTGTTGAGGTTGAAGAACCATGATGGCCGACTTTAAGGACGTCGCAAGAGAGGTTAGGGTTATCCTTAAGTATTTCCTTCTCGACCTCACTCGTCGCGTCCCCGGTAAAAACAAAGGACTTCCCCAGCAAATCCAAGGTAAGGACCAACGAAGATTCGTTTTCCTCCTCATGGCCATAATTATTGAGGTTATTCAATGTGATTCCTCCGATGGTCAAAGGGAAATCTGAAGCCTCAGAAGCGAAATCCAGGACTTTGAAATTCTCCATCAGGGAATCTTTTGCCCCAATATGGTCGAAGTCCCCATGGCTAGCAATCAAACAATCGATTTTGTAGATTCGCTTCTTCTTAAAATAGGGAATCAAAGTCTCTTTCGCCATATCGAAAGAGAGATTCCCTCCCGTATCGAGCAAAACGGTATGAAGTCCATCTCGAATTAAAATAGAGTCCCCTTGGCCAACGTTGATGAATGTGACCTCCTGGCTGATTGAAGGAACAATCGGGACGAAGGAAAAGGCATAGGAGGAAATGTAGATTATAGAGAGGATAAGGACGTTCCTCCTCGCGCCAAATTGATAAAGGTAACTCCCTATGATGAAAAGGATATAGAAAGCGAAAAGAAATGGAGTTCCAGCCGAAGGCAAAGCAAAGGTCGCATCGGCTTTTTCAAAGAAAGATAACGTTTGAGAAAAGGAGAATGTAACCGCGCTTCCTATCTTTGCAAAAGGGAGGCCAAACAAAGCGAATCCGCCTAGCAAGATGAAAACGCAAGCAAAGGGGGCGAATACGAAAGTAAAGGCCGGGCTCAAAAGGTGAACTATACCTCCTGAAGAGTTCATCACCACAGGAAACAAGAAAAACTGAAACAAAAGAAAACGAGGAACGGGCTGTTTGCTCTTTTTCATATTCAGGAAAAACCCATTTCCAAAATAAGAATAAAGGGAGGCGCCATAACCGATCAAAAAGGCGCTTTGAAAAGCGACGTGAACATCAACTAGCAGCATTCCAATACCTGATAAACAAGTGAGCTCATAGCTTTTGAAGCCTAAGTCTTTCTTGATATTTATCAAAGTAAGCAAGCGAGAAATAAATATCCTCCATAGGCCGATTTTATATGGTGATAAAAAACAAAGAACTAATGAAAAAATCAACGTGGCAATCTTGGATTGCTCTTCTGAGCAATGGTACCAAAAAAGTTTTTCGACTCTTCGTAAAAAGAAAGAAGCAACAAGGCCGGAAGAAGAGAAAAGGAAAAGCAAATTCAAACTTTCCAATCTTTGAATAAGCGCGTTTTTAGAATCCCTTCGGTTAAATAGACAAGCGTTGATCATCGCTTTTGCTTCAGAAGAAAAAAAGGAAAGAGAATAGTCCTCATATTGCTTAAGGCGAATCGGGGATTTGAAAATAAACGAGATTCCGTTTTTATCCGCTGTCAACTCACCCTTCACGCCCAAAGAAGTCAAATAAGAAGCAAAATCGAAGCGACTTTCGTATGTTGTAAAATGCAACGGATTGATTTCACCGTTTATTTTTAATATATCCCCCACTTCATAGGCGTGTTTTGAAGCGGAAATGTAGAAACGATCAAAGCCCGACAAAAGAATGAAATAATTCTCGCTGCAGCGAACCACTATCCCGATTTTTGGAGTGTAGCCCATAGCAGGAATACGCGTGGATAAACCAAGCAATATTCCTGCTATGGCACCACAGATGTAAGGCAGCTTAGCCTTGGAATGAAAAGCAATTGGCAAAATCAAGGCAAGGCAAATGGCGTAGCCAACCCCTTCCACCCAGCCCCGTGCTCCAGAGAGACTAATTCCAAAGAAAAGGCTTAGGAAGAGGAAAAGGAGGCCCATAAGACTCAGGAAGCGTCCCTAAGGGTGATTTTGTCTCTGACCGCGCGGAAAGTCGCGTCGCCTATTCCAGGCACGTTTTTGATTTCCTCGATGGCTTCGAAAGTATGGGTGAGGCGATAGCTCACCAAAGCCGAGGAAGCGGCTTTGCCAAAACCGGCGATGTCGACGAGATCTTGTTCGGATGCGCTGTTGATGTTGGCCTTGCTAATAGGCGTCACGGCGCAGGTGTTTGAGTTGTCATATAAAGGGGCGATGTAATAAGTCCCCTTGCTCTCCAAAACATAATCCACGTTGAACGCCAGGCTATCGGCGTTGCTGGTCGTCCCATCGGCAGCGGCGATGAGATCCTGCAAAACGGCGTTGGCTTGCAAGACATAGGTTCCTGGTCTAGAGACTGCGCCGGCGATCGTATAGGAATACGAGGCGTCTAGAAGCGAGGATGAAGCGTAATTCGTCGTTGTTTCCTTAACGAAACTTCCCGCTAAAGAAAAAGCGACGATGGCAACGATTGTGCAAGCGACGATTACAGCGATGGTCTTCATAAATACCCTCCTACTTTCAAATAAAGGAGAAGAAATGATTTAGCCCAAAGAATCGTCGCTTTTGCCCATAAATGAAAAAGCCTCGGTTACCCGAGGCGTGTTGTTTGGCCTTTGCTTAGTTGATTTTGGTGATTTTGACCGAATAGGGTTCATCGACCTCAACCAAGGAGACATCGCCGACGCCTTTGCCTAGCAAAGCCTTCCCCAAAGGGGATTCATTGCTAACAGCAGGAACTTCGGCCATCGGATCGGCGCCGGTGTTACCAGCGATATGAACCGAATATTGCTCTTGAGAGTCCAAAGCAAGGAAAGTGACGGTGTCGCCGATGGCGGCAACAGAGCCACCGTTCTTCTCGGCGAGAACGGAATTATTGAAGATGCTTTCAAGCTCATGGATGCGGGCTTCGATCTGAGCCTGACGGTCCCTAGCCGCGTCGTAGTCGGCGTTTTCGGAAAGGTCGCCCTGGGAGCGAGCAAGAGCCAAAGCTTCGATGACCGCAGGACGTTGAACGTCGATAAGGTCTCTATATTCAGCCTCCAATTTGGCTTTGTCGGCTGCGGTGAGAATGATTTTTTCTGCCATCTTATGTTCCCTTCTATTGATGCGCGATTGATTTTACCCTTCTTCGAAGTAAGGGGCAAGAAATCACTTCCTGGCCTCCTCGATCTGAGGGTCCTCTTGAAAAGCCTCGAAGACCTGTTCGGCCTCGTCGAACTCTTCGTCGGACACCTCTTCTAGGGAAACTCCATCGCTAGAGCCCATGACGATGATGTCGTCGGGGTTTTCCTCCTTATAGAGGAAATAGAAATCCTTGTTCCTCTGGTCGTTGTGGAAATAGAAGAGGATCTTGGCCACTTCTTCGGTGCCGTCTTCTTTGGTTAAGACGATTTCGTTGTCTTTGATCTCCATGTTAATCCTTTCATTTGAGCAGATTCTCGAGTGTATCGGCGGCAGAAGAGAATTTCTCTAGGCTCTTAGCCGAGCCGCTAGCCATCTCCTCTTTTCCTCCGCCATTGCCTTCAAGCATCGGGGCAACGAGCTTCATGGCCTTTCCCGCGGGAAGCTTCTTAGCCCCTTCTCCGCCAGCTTGGATGAGCAAGCTTATCCCTTTTGCGCCTTTTCCGGCAAGGAAGATGAAATAATCCTTTTCCTTCGACTTGATGTTGTCGCCAAGCCTAAGCAAGTCGGCCCTTTCCCCGTTTTCCAATGTTTTGGCAAGGAAGGCGACGCCGTTAACTTGCTTCAAGCCTTGGCTTAGCTGTTTGGCAGAATCGCTAGCGAGTTTCTCTTTAAGCGAGGCAATCTCTTTGTTTTTGGAAGAATTATCCTCGACTAGAGTATTGATTTTGCCAAGCACTTCGCCGTCTTGGCAAGAGAATTTCCCTTTGATTTCGTCTAGAAGGGCCTTTTTCTTTGCCAAATATTCATAAGCCCCATAAGAGGTGCGGGCTTGGATACGTCTGACCCCGCTAGAGACCGCACCTTCGCTTTCGATGACGAACAATCCGATCTCAGAGGTGTTCTTGACGTGGGTTCCCGCGCAGAATTCCTTTGAATAATCGCCGAATTCAACGACGCGGACGGTATCTCCGTATTTTTCGGAGAACTCCATCTCCGCGCCGAGTTTCTTGGCTTCTTCGATGGGGAGAATTTCCGTGACTTCTTCGATGCCTTCAAGGATTTTCTCATTGACTTCGTTTTCGATGGATTTGAGTTGCTCATCGCTTAGCTTCTCCATGGCGGAGAAGTCGAAACGGAGGTAGGAGGAATCGACATAGCTGCCTTTTTGATCGACGTGGCTGCCTAAGACGTTGCCGATGGCGGCGTGGAGAAGATGGGTGGCGCTGTGGTTACGCGCGGTCAATTCCCTTGCCTTGGAATCGATTTCTAATAGAAGGGTATCCCCCACTTTCACCCTGCCGAAATCCACCACGACATGGTGGAGATGCTGGGCGCAGGGAGCTTTGGTGACGGAAATCACTTTGCCGGAGAAGTCCTCGGACGAAATCTTGCCCGTATCAGAAACTTGTCCGCCGCATTCGGCGTAGAAAGGCGTCTTGTCGAAGGCGATCTCGCCTTCTTCGTCGATGAAGTCGACCTTTTCCCCGTTTTTAAATAGCCCGATGACTTTCGCCTCGACTCTATTTTCTCCATACAAGAAAACGGATTCGTCTTTGAAGGAAAGAAGATCTTTGGATTGCTTATGGAAGGATTCGATCTCCCCACGGGCTTTCCTGGCCCTCTCCTTCTGCTCTTGCATGCATTTGGAGAAGCCATCCATATCGACTTCGACGCCGTTCTCTTTGCAGATTTCCACGGTCAAATCGATGGGGAAGCCATAGGTGTCGAAAAGACGGAAGGCGTCTTCCCCGGAAAGTTCTTTCTTGCCCTCCATGGCCTGACGGAGTTTGTCTTCTCCGGAAGAGAGGGTTTTGATGAATTTCTCCTCTTCGGACTTGATCATCTTGGCGACGAAATCGCATTTGGAGGAAAGATAAGGATAGAAATCGGAATAATTCTCCGCGACGACATGAGCAAGCTTATAAAGGAAAGGCTCGTTGAGTCCCAGCTTTTGACCATATCTCATGGCCCTCCTGACGAGCCTGCGGAGAACGTATCCGCGGCCTTCGTTGGAGAAATTGGCCCCATCGCTGAGAGCGAAGGTGAGACTGCGTGCGTGATCGACGATAACGCGGTAGCTAAGCAGGTTCTGTCCTTCGTATTCTTTGCCGCAAAGTTCTTTCACGGCTTTTATAAGCGGGGTGAAAAGGTCGGTTTCGAAATTGGTCTCCGTGCCTTGGAGGATGCAGGCGAAGCGCTCAAGGCCCGCGCCGGTATCGATGTTTTTGCTCGGCAGTTCCTTGTATTGGCTTCTAGGGAGGACGCCGGGCTCGCAGTTATACTGGGAGAAGACGATGTTCCAGATTTCGATGTAGCGATCGTTGTCCATGTCGAGCTGGAGCATCTTGATGCCGAGGTGGTCTGGATCATAGGCTTCGCCGCGGTCGAAGAACATCTCGGTGTCAGGTCCGCCAGGGCCTTTGCCGATTTCCCAGAAGTTGCCTTCCAAAGGGATGAGGTGATCATCGGGAACGCCGCATTTGACCCAAAGGTCATGGGTGGCCTGATCGAGGGGGGAATAGGTCATGTAGAGCTTTTCAACGGGGATGCCAAAACCTGTTTCCTCGTTTGTCAAAAGCTCAAAAGCCCAAGGGATGACCTCGTTGCGGAAATAATCGCCGATTGAGAAGTTCCCCATCATCTCGAAGAACGTGTGATGTCTCGCCGTGTGGCCAACGTTTTCGATGTCGTTGGTGCGGATGGACTTTTGGACGTTGACGATGCGGCGGCAAGGCGGAACCTCGCTGCCATCGAAGTATTTTTTAAGCCCAGTGACTCCGGCATTGACCCAAAGAAGGGATTTGTCGCCCTGAGGGATCAAGTTGACGCCCGGGACGAATTGGTGGCCTTTGCTTTCGAAAAAGGAAATCCAAAGCCTGCGGATCTCGCTTCCACTTAAATAACGCATATGTCATGCACTCCTTTCGCGGGGAAAATAAAACGCCCCGCAGATTGAAGGAACGCTTTCGCGCGGTACCATCCTTCTTCACCACTTGGGTGCGCTCATTTGCCCATCTTAACGCGATGGCTCGGCGGCATTACCCGCATAAGGGGGAGTGGCAAATTCCCGATACGCGGATAATATACTCCCCCCTTCTTCTCTTATCTAGAAAAATTCCCTTTTAAAGCCAAGCGGAAGGCATCGTGCGGTTTTCCTTCATCCATTGGCTGTCTTTGAGCTTGGTGTCGTTATTGGAGAAGCTAAGTGTTTCTTCGTTTGAAGAAGAATAAGAGCAGACAACGGTGCCGTTAAAGGGCTCATGATGGCTTTTGTCGTCCCAACTCCCCAAAGTCGTAACGTAGACGTTTTCGGTGTAACTCGCGATACGGTCGATGAATTCCTGGGCAGGGAAACTATGGGAAGAAGCGCTGGCGTATTCTTTGTTCCCCGCGCAGCAAGTCACCACGCACATCGAAGGGGTAATCGCGTTAAGCAATTCCTCTCCAGAAGCCGTGTAGGAGCCATGATGCCCTGCTTTGAATAAATCCACATGAGGGAGAGCGTTGAATTTAACGAGGCTATGCTCGCTATATTCCTCGGCGTCTCCAGTAAAGAGAAAATGACGGTTCCCTTGGGTGAAAAGGATCGCCAAAGAATAGTCGTTTTGGTCGGAGAAAGAGGAGCGTTTATAACCGCTTTCTAGCTCGGCGACTTGCGAGGAGGTGTGATCGTAAAAGAAAGAATAAAGCAGTTCCATCGTGAGGTTTTTGCCAAGTTCGACTTTATAGGAAAAGGTCCCGTTTTCATCGAATAGCTGCTCCGCGGTTTTCCAAATCGTGCCTTTCTCCACGGCTTGGCTCCTGGCTTCGACGTATTCTTGATACAAAGCGGTCGAATGGGCGGTTTCCTTATCGGATTTGGTGTAGGTGTCTTGGTAGCCGACGAAAGAGGAATCTTTCCTCGAATTGCTAGGGTCAGCGTTCCTGATGACGGATTTGCCATCGGAGGAATCGACGTAAGAGAAGTCGATGAGATTATCGATTTTGTAATGGGACAAAATGCCGTTGCGTTCCCCGGTTTTGCTGTCTTTGCTGCCAACCATTCCCGCGATATGGTCTTGATGGGCGTGGGTAGCGAAGACGTATTCGAGTTTGCCATCGCTACATCTAGAGCTATCGTCGACGTAATTTTCAATTGCCACGGCAGAGCCTTTTCTTGCGCCGGCGTCGATTAATATATCGTTCTCCCCTGCTTTGATATATATCGAATCGCCGGAGTATTCCTCTTCCCTATCGATGAAATGGAAAGAGATGGGGTCGCAGTCTCCTTGTATGGAAATGTAGCTGGAATCCTGATGGTGAGAGGTTGATGCAGATGAGTCTTCACCCGAGCCTCTTTCAGGGAGATAGCCAAGGTTTTTCAAGATAAAATAAGCCCCTGCCCCAACCAAGACGAGCACCAAGGCGAGGCTAATGGCTATCCAAAAGCCCTTGGGGTTTTTCTTATGCGCTTTTTTCGCGGTTTTGACGATTTGCTTTTTGACGTTTTTCTTTTTTGCCATGGGGATATTCTAAAACAAAAAGGGCTCCTCTTTATCAAGGAACCCCTTTCTTATCAATCGATTCTTTCTTCTCCGGAATAGACCTCTTTTATGATGCCCCCGCCGAGCATCCTCTCCCCATCGTAAACGACGGCGATTTGCCCCGGGGTCACGGATTTGACGCCTTGGGGGTATTCCAAGACGATGTCCTCGCCTTCGAAATGCAGCTTGGCGAATTGATCGGGCTGGCGGTATCTAAACTTCACGCCGACTTCAATTGGCTGCGTGGGCTTTCCACCGATCCAATTGACGTTATCGAGTCTGCAGGAAGTGCTATTAAGAAGGTAGGATTCACTAGGCTTAGCGACGTAGAGGATATTGTTTTTAGCGTCTTTTTTATAAACGAAGAAAGCGCCTTCCTCCTCTCCTTTCACCCCTCCGATGCCAAGGCCTTTATGCTGCCCGATGGTATAGTAAAGCACGCCGTTATGGGTTCCGACGACTTTTCCTGTCTTCCCTTCTACGATGTTCCCTTTTTGGGCGGGGAGGTAATTGGAGAGGAACTGCCTGAAATTGCGTTCCCCGATGAAGCAGACGCCGGTGGAGTCTTTCTTGTCCATGACTGAGGATAGTCCAAGCTCATGGGCGATATCCCTGACTTGCGGTTTGGTGATTTCCCCTAAAGGGAAAAGGCAAGAAGAAATCTGCGATTCGTTGATCTGGGAAAGGAAATAGGATTGATCTTTGTTCTTATCGAAGGCCTTGAAGAGGAAATCGTTGCCTTCATAGCTTCCTTTTTTGGCGTAATGGCCCATCGCGATCTTCTCACATCCCGAGGACAAAGCGAAATTAAGGAAAGAGTCGAACTTGATGTATTTGTTGCAGAAGACATCGGGATTCGGCGTTCTGCCTTTTTTGTATTCGCTAAGAAAATATGTGAAGACGGAATCCCAATATTCTTTGACGAAGTCCGCTCTTAAAAGAGGAATCCCAAGTTTTTCAGCGACCGCTTTGGCGTCTTGGTAATCCTTTTCCTGAGGGCATTGCGAGGCGTTTATGGTGGGGTTACCAAGATAATCGTTGTTGGCGAGGGCATCCCAGTTGCGCATGAACCCCCCAACGACCTCATAGCCTTGTTTTTTAAGCAAATAGGCGGCGACGGCCGAGTCGACCCCACCGCTAAGTCCGATCATGACTTTCATTTGAAAAGCTCCTTGGAATCAAGCATCAAAGTGAAAGGCCCATCATTGACCAAGGAGACTTTCATGTCCGCCTGGAAAACGCCGGTTTGAAGGTTCGGGATTTGGGCTTTCATAATGGAAACGAAATCTTCATATAGCCTTTTCGCCTCGCTTGGGGATAAAGCCTCCACAAAGGAAGGCCGATTGCCTTCTTTTAAGGAGCCGTAAAGGGTGAATTGGCTCACCAGCAACGTCTCCCCGCTGATGGAGGAAAGAGAAAGGTTGGTCTTTCCGTTCTCATCGGGGAAGATTCTGGCGTTATTGATTTTTCTTGCCATTTTCAAAAGGACGTCATGGTCGTCGCCTTGAGTGAATCCTACGAAAAGGAGTTCCCCTCTTCCGATATTTGCGACGGTTTCTCCGGATATGGAAACCGAAGCGGATAAAACCTCTTGAATGAGAACGCGCATAAATCAATGAATCGTTTCGTAGACGATGCTGCGAAGATTCGGCCTTTCTTCTTTGATGTCGAAGGCATCCATGACATTATCGAAAACGTCTTGGCAGCCTTCTTTGTTGGTATGGCAAATCGCGAGGACATCGCCTTTTTCGACTTTGTCGCCCACTTTCTTGTTTAGCACGATGCCCGCCGACATGTCGATGACGTCGTCCATCGTCGCCCTTCCTCCGCCTAATTGCATGCTCGAAAGCCCAATCTGCAAAGAGGCGATATGAGAGACGTAGCCAGATTTTGGGCTTCTGATCTCGACTTGCCTGGAGGCGAGAGGGAATTTCTCGGGATGATCGATATAGGAGGCATCCCCGCCTTGGGCGGCGAAAAGCTCTTTGAGCTTGTATAGCCCTCTCCCGGAGGCGATGGCATCGCTTATCATGGCCTCGCCTTCTTCTTGGCTAGAGGCGATATGGGCCTGCTGAAGCATAATGCTGCCGGCGATGGTGACGAGTTCGACCAAATCCTTTGGCCCATGTCCTTGCAAGGTGTCGATAGCTTCTTTGACCTCGAGGGCATTCCCCACGGCTAAGCCCAATGGCTCATCCATGTCCGTGAGTATGGCGGCGGTATCCCTATTGAGGGAATTGCCGATTTTGACCATGGTTTTTGCCAGTTCGCGGGCGGAGTCGATGGTTTTCATGAAAGCTCCGGACCCGAATTTAACATCGAGGAGAATGGCGTCGGACCCTGAAGCGAGCTTTTTGCTCATGATCGAGGAGGCGATCAAAGGAATGGATTCGACCGTTCCGGTGACGTCTCTTAAGGCGTAGAGTTTCTTATCCGCGGGGTCGATGGTCGCGGTCTGTCCGGCGATCGCAATTCCGATGGAATTGACCTGCTCGATGAACCTTTCCTGAGTAAGGGCGATGCTTGTGCCTGGGACGGACTCCATCTTGTCCAAAGTCCCTCCCGTATGGCCAAGGCCCCTGCCGCTCATCTTCGCGACTTTAGCCCCGCAGCTAGCGACCAACGGACCCAAAACGAGGGATGTTTTGTCGCCGACTCCTCCGGTGGAGTGCTTATCGACTTTAACGCCTTTGATGGGGCTTAGATCAAACACCTCGCCAGAATGCATCATGGCTTCAGTCAGATTCGAGGTCTCCTCCTCGTTCATGCCCACGAAAACAATGGCCATGGCCAAGGCGGAGGCTTGATAATCGGGGATTTCCCCGGAGACATAGCCTTTTATGAAGAAAGAAATCTCTTCTTTGCTAAGAGGGTGGCCATCCCTTTTCTTTTCGATGATATCAACCATTCTCATATGCAATGATGATAAACCCTAATTCGGCTTCCCGACAACGAGGCAGGGAGGAAAAATCCCCTTTTCCATATTAGAATATGCCCATGGATTTCTTTCTCACTTTGTCTCATTTGCCGCAAGAGAGAATACAAGGGCTAAAACGGGCCTTAGAAGGCAATACCACCCACGCTTTGCTTCTTAATAAAAACAAAATCTCCAGCGAGGAATTCGTTTCATTGTTCCCTGGCCTGACGCCCCACCCTTTCATCGACAACGCCTTTCTCTACGATAAGGAAACCTATGATTTTGGAAAAAGCATCCTCTACGATTTAGGGGCCTATTCCATCCAAGACGCCTCCTCGATGGTCAGTCCTTACGCTTTAAACGTCAATGGCGAAGACCGCGTCCTGGATATGTGCGCCGCCCCCGGAGGCAAATCCATCTTCCTTTCTCTAGCCATGGATGGAAATGGGGTTTTGCTAAGCAACGATCTTTCCTACCCCAGGGCAAAAGACCTTTCGAGTAACATCGAGAGAATGGGCTTAGGAAACGTCATCGTAGCCTCCGATGATTTTTCGTTGAAAGCGGGCCTTTTTCAAAACCAATTCTCCGCGATTTTGCTTGATGCCCCCTGCTCAGGATCATCGATGTTTAGGAAAAACAGTCAGGCAAAGCAAGAGTGGAGCGTGAAGAAAGTCGCCTCGTGCGCATCGATTCAAAGGCAGCTTCTCGATGATGCTGCCTATATGCTTGCTCCTGGCGGAAGAATGGTCTATTCGACCTGTTCCTTCTCCTATGAGGAAAACGAAGGCCAGATTCTTGAATTCCTCTCCCGCCACGAAGAAATGGAGCCTTTGTTTATCGAAGAACGCAAAGGATTTTACCATCCCGCCACTTTGCCCCAGGCCATCTATCTTTTCCCCGATCTCTTCCCCGGCGAAGGCCAGTTCCTCTGCTTGCTGAGGAAAAAAGGGGATAAAGCGCCTTTATCTTGGCCCCCCATCCGAAAGGAAAAAGCCATGGCCTCTTACGAGGATTTCTACGGACTATCTGACCGCGACAACGTCAGCATCAACGGAGACCTCTATTCGCTTTCGAAACGCTTCGATACGAAATCGCTCCACATCCTCAGGTACGGCTTAAAAGTCTCCGAACCCCCATATCGGGACCCGGCGCAGGCTTTAGCCCATTATTTGAATGAAGGACATCAATATCCATTGACCAAAAAGCAAGCTACTGCCTATTGCAAAGGCGAAACGTTCCCTTTGGCTTTGGAGGACGGCTATTATTTGGGCTCTTATGAAAAAATGGGCATTGGCTTCTTCAAAATGGCCAAAGGCAAAATGAAGAACCACTACCCCAAAGGATGCCGCAGGAATTACGGGGCAAACGATTTATTCCTTCAGCTGAAGGAAGGAGAGTAGCCCAATAGCGAACACGCATCCTCCGATGACGAGGATGGAGCCTGCGATCGTCCAATCGCTTAAGAAGACGCCGTTGACGATTCCCGATAATCCAAGGATAGCTCCGATAATGGCGCCGATTAGCGCAAGAGGAACCCTCCACTTCTTCAAGAATATGCATAGCATTCCGGAAGCAAAGCCGGCTATGGCCAAAACCCCATAAGGAATCATGAAAGAAAGCCAATAAACCAAGGCGTGCTCAGAGCGGAAAAGGATGTAAAAAGTCCCTAATGCGCTGATTAAGCAAGCGATAATCAAAGAGCTTCCTAGTGTCCTAAGAAGGGATTTTCCCGGATCGGCTTGTTGCTTTTTGAGTTCTTCGTTTCCGCGATCGAAATTCATTTTTTCCACCATTTCCTCGCTTTTAGGCGATTTTTCTTCGAAGCGTAATATTCAATGTCGTAGTCCTGCATCTTATGGACTTCCTCGTTCACCAACTCATGGGTCTTAGAAGCCAAAACGGTTGTCGAGACGCCTTTGCATTCCTCATAAGAGGAAGGGGCGAGGAAAGTCAGCTGGACGGGGAAAGAAGCTTCATGCTCGGATTTGGACAAGGGACGCCAGGTGCCAAAACCCGCCAGAGGATGCAATTCCGCCTTCCCCCACTCGACGAGTTTGAAGGTCCCGGCGTGGAACTCGGCGACGTCCTCATAATGGTTTTTCAGGCGAGTGCCTTCAGGATATACGACGACGGTGGCGTTGTTCTCGCGCATGTATTTGCCGATTTCCATGAAAAGGCGAACGGCTTGCTTGGGGTCTTCGCGGTCGAGGAAGAAGCCATGAATGGCTTTTAGGCATCTGCCAACGAAAGGCATGTTCGCGGTTTCTTTCTTCCCGATGAAAGTAAGGGGTTTTTCCGAAATGGCCAAAAGGGCCACGATGTCGAAGATCGAAAGATGATTGGAAACGATGAGGTTGCTCCCTTGCAAGGAAGAGAGGGTTTCGGGGGCATTCCCCGAAAAGTCGACATGCAACTTCTTCGTCAAGGAAAAGGCCAGATCATGGACTTTTTTGTATCTCAATTCGAGAGGATAGCGCTCCGGATGGGCACTATAGCGGATCATCCAGGCGAAATAGGCGTAGAGAATCTCTATGCCGGCGGTAAAGACGAGCCGGATCCATTTGAATAAAGCCAGCCCTTTCCTTGATTTTGGCAAATTGCGTTCCATGGGGTTTATTTTACACCCCATAGAAAATTTGTCTTCTTTAGTTCAAAGAAGGTTTCGCAGACGTGAATATCTCATCGATTTCATCGACGATAATCGTGCCGAATTCTTTATCTTTTTCTAATCTTCCTTTAAGCACGATCAAACTGCCTTCGTTAGCGGAGAAAAATAGCGATGAAGGAGATAAAGGGCAAAGAACGGGGAATTGGTCGACTTTGAACTTCCCTCCCGCTCCGGGCACGACGCGATCGACTTCGACTAAACGGACTTGTTCCGAAAGCTTTTTCCCTAATCTTCCGGAGACGAAAACTGACGACAGCATGGTCAAAAGACCTCCTTGTGGATGTTTATATGGGGGCAAGGATAATATCCCCCTAAATCAGTCTTCGATGATGGTCGTCGAGAAGGCGGGGACAATTCTTCTCTCCGGTTCCTCTTCTTTGAGGAAATTGGCTGAGCAAAGCCGGACTTCCGCTTTGCCTTCCCCTAGATTGTAAGGCATATCCGTTGGGTTGACGAAAACGATTGTGTTTTTTTCGCATTCTTTCGTCGAAGCATCGAGGAAACTTATTTTTATGCAAGGGCCCGCTTCGTCGATGTTGAGGTTCCAATCTAAATATGTCGGAGAGAAAGCGTGGAAAGTCTTCCTTTCTTTGCGGAAAGAAATGAACTTCCTCAGCGTTTCGACCATGGAATAACGCTCGTCCAAAAGGGCGTAAGAGAATTTATTGTAATGATCGCCTTTGTTGTAGGTGTTGCCATCCCCCCACTTGCTTTGCCCAATCTCTTGGCCCTGATGGAAAAAGGGAATGCCGAAGGAAAGGCAGATGAAGGCGTTGGCGGCAGAAATGGCGGATAGTTTGCGCTCAAGGCTCCAATCCGAATGGGCGGCGCTAAGATAATCGAAATACGTGCCGTTATCGTGGCATTCGATGTAATTGAGGGACTGCCTTGCATCGAGGAATTTCGGCGAATGAATGAAATCGACGCTGGAGCCGGCGTAGACGTATTTCGTCTCCTGCTTTATGGAATCATCAGAGGAGAAATAACGTTTGACGATCTCGCGGTAATAGTCGTTGAAGAAGCCATAATCAGGAAGCAGGCGGTAATTATCCATCCACCCCAAAGGCAAATTGACTTCTCCGCCCATGTTCCACCCCTCCCCATAAACGAGGAAGGAAGGATCTTTCTTCTTGGCCATGTCTTTGATCGCGTTGAGGGTATCGACGTCGATGATCCCCATCAAGTCGAAGCGGAAGCCGTCGATGCCGTATTCGTCAATCCACCAAGCGCAGGAATCGAGGATAAGCTTCCTCACCATCTTCCTTTCGCTAGCGAGGTCATCCCCACACCCCGACGTATTGGCCATGCTGCCATCTCGCCTTTGACGGAAATAGTAGTTTGGCACCGTCTTCTGGAAAGTCGAGTTCTCAAATCCATAGACATGGTTGTAGACGACGTCCATGACGATCCGGATACCCGCCTCATGATAGGCTTTGATCATGGTCTTTAGGTCGCGGATCCTGGAAAGCGGATCCTCAACCAAAGACGCATAGCTTCCCTCGGGAACGAAATATTGAGCGGGGTCATAGCCCCAGTTATAAGAAGCGTCAGGGTGGCGTTCGTCCACGGTTTTGAAATCGTAAAAAGGCATGAGCTGAAGGTGGGTAAAGCCTAACGAAACAAGGTAGTCAAAACCCGCTGGATGCCCCTTTTTGGTTTTCCTTCCCTTCTCGCACATTCCTAAGAACGTCCCTTTTCTGACGATGTCGGTGTAGCTAGAAATGGTTAAATCACGCACATTGCCTTCATAAATTATGGCATCGGTAGGAGAATTCATCACCGGCAGGCAATTTTTGGAGAGGTCTTTTTCCAAAATGGAGAAATCCGCCACAACCGAGGCTTCCCCATTGGGGGTTGAGGCTTTGGCGTAGATATCGCTAGCTTGTCTTAAGACGCCACTATTGTTGATGAGATAAACGAATTCATAGCCTTCGCAATCTCCTTTTAGTTTAGCCCGGTAGACCCCTTTTGGAGAACGGCTCATGGGGAGCAATTTCCAACTCGAAGAAGGAGTTTCACGGTATTTGACCGCGCAAAAACAAGATAAAGGCGCCCAAAGGGCGAAGCGGGTGGAAGAGGGAGAATAAGTCGCCCCCAAATCATCCCCATCGTAATAAAACAGATCGTCGAACCCCTCGAAAGTCGAAGCGTCGTCGACGTCCAAGGGTATCGATCCAAAGCCAGGGACGAGCAAGTCGTAGCTATAGCCAAGTTCTAAAGGCGAGGCTAATGCAAAATCAATGATAGCGATTGAGGTGAATGCATTTTGCTTTTCCATTTTCCAAGGCAGTGTCTTCCCCTCCTTCTGAAGAAGGAATGAAGAGACGTTGAAATGGAACTCGGAGAACATGGTGACTCTCACTTTGTCCCAGGCGATGAGTTTGGCTTTGATGTTTGTGTTTTTCATAGGGGATTGTCACTAATTAAAGATTGAGGGCAGCGTTGAAGCTTTAAATCAAGCCGTCTTTTATGCAGGATTCGCTTGCCATCTAAGCAGGAAAACTTGCGTTATGGGCAAACTTTTAGCGGCTTTGACTTTGCCTATAAATCGATGTCCTCCGTATAGCTGGTGGTTGCCGAAGAAGACGAACCCGGGGTGTCGCCGTTAGCGATTTTGCTTGGATCAGGCTGAGAATGGACCAAAACGCGGAGGCCTTTGCTCGAACCCGGGGCGTCGCTTTGCTGGGCGACGATGCCTTCTTTTTGAAGTTGGGCGATGATTTTGCCCGCGCGGGGGAAGCCGACGCTGAAGTTCCTTTGAATCTGGGAAATCGAAGTCGTCTCCTGGGTCATGATGACGGATTTGATGTATTCGTATTTGTCGCTATTGGCAAGGGCCCTTTGCTCGGCGGCGCTAGGCATGGGGATGGGGTCGCTAGAGGCGGAGACCTGCTGATCTTCTTGAAGATTCATGAATTCCGGATCGTAATTCGTCCCTTGCTGGGAACGGATGAAATCGGGAACTTCGCGCAGATCGTCTTCGCTGACGAAGCAGCCTTGGCAGCGAACAAGCGATTTTCCTAATTGCGGGCAATCGACGAGCATATCGCCGTGGTTGAGCAATTGCTCGCCGCCCTTCTGCTTCAAAACCACCTGCGAGGCCGTGTAGTCTTTGACCATAAGGCAGACGGTGGTCGGCAAGTTGGATTTGACCGTGCCTGAGATCGTCTGGGCATCCGGCCTTTGGGTGGCGATGATCATGTGGATGCCGGCGGCCCTAGCCTTCTGGCCAAGCCTTTGGATAGGCGCGGCGATGTCTTTGCACTGCTGGGCCAAATCGGCGAATTCATCGACGACAACGACGATGAACGGCAGTTTTTTCTTATTGTGTCTAGGGGCGTAGGAACTGTTATAGCCGCGGATGTCCCTGACTTTGGCCTTCGACATCAATTCGAAGCGGCGGTCCATGAGGTCGGCGAGTTTATCTAGAGCAACTTTAGCTTGGCCAGGATCGGTGATGACCGGGCAAAGCAAGTTGGGCAGATCTTGGTAATAAGAGAATTCCACCATCTTCGGATCGACCATGACGAGGCGAAGATCCTCGGGGCGATTGCGCATAAGCACGGTGAGCAGCATCGAATGGATGAAGACGGATTTCCCTGATCCCGTCGTGCCGGCGACGAGCATGTGCGGAAAACCGGAAAGGTCGCCATAAATCAGCTCGCCATCGATGGATTTGCCAAAGGGCACGACCATGGAGTTCTCCTCCCCTTTAGGGAGGCCTTCAAACATCTCCCTGAAGGAGACGCTGGCGCGCTTTGAGTTTCCGATTTCAAATCCCGAAGTCGTTTTCTTGGGGACGATAGGGACATAACGGGTTGGCAGACCCGCCAAACGGGCGGAGATGGAGGTCTCGTATTTGGAAAGGGTCTCGACTTGGACATCAGGACGAACCTGGACATCGAAACGGGTGACGGAGGGGCCGATTTTATAGGAGACGACTTCCGCTCCTGCCGAGAAGGCGTGGAGGGTCGAATTGATGATCTCCATGTTGGTGTGCGCCTCTTCTTCCATTTCCTCGATTTCCGCGGAATTGTCCTTGGGGGCTTGGAGCAAGGCGGAGGTCGGAAGTTTGTAAGGAGGCAATGGCGCGGCTTCTTCACCCGGCTCTTCAGGCTTAGCGGGCTTTGCTTGAGTTTGGTTGAGCGGAGTTTGAGGCAAGGGGG
>CAVGXP010000038.1:0-15081 GCA_963633165.1 bacterium | reverse complement strand
GCGGCGAAGGCTGCGCGGTCATCCTCGCTAGCCTCCTTCAAAGGCTTCTCGTGGTACATGTAATCAGGATCGCTGACACCGACATCGAGACTTTCTTCCTGAGCCTTCTTCTCTCTCTTGGCCTGGCGTTTCTTTTGTCTTTCCTCAGGGCGTCTAGCCTTGGCTAAGGAAGCCTTTGTCCTCAAGGAAAGGAAGGCCATCTTAAGAAGGGGAAAGAAACAGGCGATGAGGCCGCCAAGCAAAAGGAGAGCGGCGACAAGAAGAGGGAGGAAGCGGCCAGGAATAGCGAGCAAGCCACTTAATTCATAGCAAAGGAAGCCTCCTAGAAGCTTAGGCTCGCCAACAAGGGCATATCCCTTGGAGGCGAGGGCTTGGCTCCAAACGTCGATGAAAGCGGAAGGGTCGGAGGCCTTTTCTAGCCCTTTGAACGTTAAATCGGAGCATAAAATCCCCTCGCCCAGAAAAAGAAGAGGCAACGCGGCGTAAAAACGCTTCGGCAATCTTTTGCCTGGGAAAAAAGAAAGGATCCCCAAGGCGAAAAGCAAGGCGAAAATCGCGTAGAAACCGATGATTCCGAAGAGGAATATCGCCCCGCCGGAGAGGAAATCCATGTGGGTTGAGGGAGAAAGAAGGAAAAGAAGGGAAAGCAGGCTGAGGAGCAGACCAAGTTCCTTCTTGACCATGGCGAAGTTGAATTTATTAGGACGTTGTTTCTTTTCCATAAAGCGTTTTTGATTATAAATCAAAAAAGAGGCTTTGGGACGAAGGAAGGCGAAGTTCCTTCTTTTTTGCGCAAAAGAAAATCCGCCCCCAAACGGGAACGGATATTGAGCTTAGGCGACTTCGATGATGAGCGGGAGGACCATCGGTTCTTTGCCGGTCTGCCTTCTTATGGCGCGCAAGCACCTTTCGTAGACGTTTTGGCGGATGGTTTCGAGGTTGTAGTTCTCTTCGGCGAGGAAATCGTTGACCGTGGAGACGAAGATCTTGCTCGCATCCCTTTGGATGACGTCGGCGTCTTTGGCGTAGACGAATCCCCTCATCTGCACATCCGGCCCGGCGACGATCTTCTTTTTGGATCTGGAGACGGTGATGGCGAGGATGACGACGCCCTCGGCGAGCTCCTGCCTGTCTTGGAGGACTTGCTCGGAGACGTCCCCTACTCCCGACCCGTCGATCATGATGTCGCCATGGGGAATCTTCTCATCGAAGACGCGCGCGCTGCTAGCGTCGATGAGCACGGAAGCGCCGTTTTCAACGACGAAGACGTTGCTATGGTTTAGCCCAACGCCCATGGAGAGGGCGAGCATGCCGTTGCCAAGGAGGTCTTTGTAAAGGCCCCTGACGGGAAGATAGTATTTCGGGCGGAGCATGGAAATGACCGTTTTGAGGTCTTCTTGGGAAGCGTGCATCCTAAGGAAGGACTTCTTGTTGATGTTATAAACCTGGCATCCGGTGCGATAGAGCTCATCGATGGCGTCGGTGTATTCAAGCTCGGTGTTGTCATCGCTTGGAGAAGCCCAGAAGAAGGTATCCTCGGGTTTGATTTTGACGCGCTTATCCTCGTTTTCCCCCGAAGCGAGCAAAGCGATTTTGCGGAACAATTTGCCGCCGAAAGCCGACATGATAACGACGATGTCCCTGTCCTTTAAGCGGAGGATATCGTCGATGCTAGCCCGGCTGGAGGTCGGGATGCTGACTTGGCCGGATTTCTCCATCGTATCGAGGAGGTCCTGGGTCAAGGCGTCGTAGGCGATGACCTTTTTCTTGTTCTCGATGGCGAGGTTGATGATTTCGCCGATGTTGAAGAAGTTGCTGGAGAAAAGCGAGACGAAGATACGTCCAGTAGCGGCTTTGAAGTTCTGCGCGATCAAAGGTGAGAGACGATAATTTGGGGCGGTATAGCCTTGTCTTCCAGAATAAAGAGACTCCGTCATCAAAATGAGGGTCGGTTCCTCGGCCAAGGCGCCAAGAGCGCGGGTGTCGAAAAGGAAAGAGGGCGTGGCGTTGTTTTCGACGACGAAATCGTCCACGTAGACGATGTTCCCCAAATCGCTGCTGATGGCAATACCGGAAGAATCGGCGACGTTATGGGCCGTGTGGAAGAAGCGGATCTTCCTTTTGGCGACGACGAAGCTCGAGGTCGCAGGAACAACGACGAATTCGAATTTGGAGATGTCTTTGCTAATGTGCCTAGCGAAGCTTTCGATCATCGCTTTGGTGACTTTCGAGCAATAGATCGGGGCGGGGGCTTTTTCGTAGATATAGAGGATGCCGCCCATCGAATCGTCATGGCCATGCAAAAGGAAATAGCCCTTCACCTTGCCTTTATTCTCCTCAAGGTAATCGTAACGAGGGATGACGTAATCGATGCCGGGCATGTTGCGGTCGGGCTCGCGCACGCCGCAATTGATCACGAAAATATCGCCGTTGATGTCAACAAGCGTGCAATCCTTCCCCTCCTCATCACGTCCACCAAGGCCGACAATGCGAATTTTATCACTCATTCAAAGTACCTCCTTCAAGGTCAATAGGAATATCTATATTGGCGCGAAGCGAAGTAATTATAAAGGCTCATCCCAATTAAAGGAAATCGCAAACTTCGCTTCTGGTAGCGGTTTCTTTTATAGCAGTTGGAGCTCATCAAAAGAAGAGGCGTCATCGAGTCTTCTAAGCGAAATAATCGACCCGTCGATAAAGGCGAAACTCGCCGGAGAGCCTCCCTTGGGATAGCTTGGGGAGCCGGGGTTAAGATAGATAACGCCATCTTCTTTCTTAAGCACCGGCACATGGGTGTGGCCGAATACCAAGATGTCGCCTCTTTCCACGGAGACGATGTCGCTAGTGAGCAGATCCCCATGGATCAAATCGATGCGCCCTGAGCCGAAATTCAATACCCTAGAATCCTTCCACATCTGGAAATGGAGGACGGATTGGTCGCTTCTAGAATCGCAATCCCCGCGCACGCCGATGATTTTGGCGCTATGGCGGTTCAATAGATTGGCCACCCCCATGGGGTCGTAATCAGGGGAAATGGCCGTTCTAGGACCACCATAAAGATAATCCCCCACCATCAGAATCTTATCGGGGCGCAAAGAAAGGATGAGCGAGCAAAGCTTCTTTGCCGGCCCAACCCTTCCGTGAATGTCTCCAGTGACGAGGATTCTCATCACCAACAATTATTCTCTAATTGTCCGCGTTATGACAAGAGGAACGCCCGTTCCACCGATGTCTTCTTTGACAACGTCGCCGATATGGCAGGGAACCTTGACGAAGCAAGTGTCGATGTCTTTCATGACATCTTTCATTTTGCCCTTGGGGATGGCCGTCAAGGTCTTAACGGGGCAAACCCGAAGCGATTTGGAATCGCATTTGACCGTCGAGGTGACGGTCCTGGTGGGATTGGTGACTTCCTGTTTCCCATACGAGGCGCCCCTAGGGCATTTGTTGCCGGTGACGTTGAGCTGCTCATCGACGGTGAGATGGCAGCCATTGGGGCAGATGATGCAAGTCAGTTCAGTCATTTCATTTACCCTCCTCCCTCGCTTTGAGGGAAACGGTTATGGTACCCCCGTTGCTCTTGAACAGGGACTTGTCCAAACGGTCAATCTCCATTTCGCTGGGGATGATCGTCTGCTTGTAGATGCGTTTGACCACTTCCCCATCATGGCTATATTCGATGAAGACGTTCTTGCTCGGGGTGCGGACGCGGAATTTGAAGGCGATCTTCTCCGGGGCGTTGACCATGTCGATCTCACCAGGCACCACGTAGCCAATGCCGTTGCCAGCGACGGTCTTGATGACTTCTTCGTGACGGGGCAAATTGCCTTGGAGATAGCTCGCGGCGGATTCCCCTGCCGTCTTGCCTTCGTCAACGACGTAGTCGGCGAGGTCATGGACATGGAGGACGTTGCCGCAAGAGAAGACGCCATCGATGGAAGTCTCCAAATGCTCATTGACAATGGATCCCCTGCTTCTAGATTGGGGGATGCCCATCTTATTGAGCAAATCATTGTTGGGAATCAAGCCGATGGAAAGAAGCAAGGTATCGACTTCAAACCTCTGCTCAGTCCCAGGGATCGGGGCTTTATTGGCGTCCACCTCGGAGATTTCAATGGCCTCCAGATGGTTCTTGCCAATGACTTTGGTGACGGTATGGGAAAGATAAAGAGGAATATCGAAATCGATGAGGCATTGTTGGATGTTGCGGTTCAATCCATTGGAATAAGGGCAAAGCTCGGCGACGCCGAGGACCTTAGCCCCCTCTAACGTCATGCGCCTAGCCATGATTAAGCCGATGTCCCCAGAGCCGAGAATGAACACCCTCTTGCCGACGAGGTAGCCGTATTCGTTGAGATAGAGCTGGGCTTGTCCGGCAGTGATGACCCCCGATGGACGGTCGCCGGGAATGCCGATGGCGCCGGCGTTTCTTTCATAGCACCCCGCAGCCATGATGATGGCTTTCGCCTTCACTTGTTTGCATCCGTTGGCATTGAGATAAGTGATGACTTTATCCGGGGTGATGGAGGTGACGTTGGTCTCTAGCTCATAAGCAACGCCCCGCTTTTCCATCTCGTCCTCGAAACGATGGAAGAATTCAGGCCCGGTGAGTTCTTCTTTGAAAGCGTTCAAGCCGAAGCCGTTATGAATGCATTGGTTGAGGATGCCGCCGAGGAAGTTCGTCCTTTCCAAAACGAGGATGTCGCGAACTCCTTTGTCGTAGGAGGCAATGGCCGCGGCCATGCCGGCGGATCCGCCGCCGATGATGACTAAATCTTTGCTTTCCATGTTATTTGCTCTCCGCGATGAGGATGTTGGAACCGTCTTTGTCGTAAAGGATGTCTAGCGGCGAGACGTTGAAGTGCTTTGCTAAAAGCAAAAGGACTTTGGGCTGGCAGAAGCCGCCTTGGCATTTGCCAAAGCCCGCTCGGGTTCTCTTTTTTACCGCCTTTATCGTATTGCAGGGGACGGAACGGGAGAGGACGTCCTCGATTTCACCCAAGCTGACTTTTTCGCAGTTGCAGACGATTTCGCCGAAATGGGGATTGGATTTGATGAGCGCGTCCAAATCCTGTGGATCCATCTTCTTGATGTGGTAATAAGGGCGGACCTCCTTCTTATAAGAAGGCTTTTCCTTGAGGTCGAAGATTTTCCCAAGAAGCTCCTCCACCACATATTCGCCAATCGCGGGCGAGCTCGCCAAACCCGGCGATTCGATTCCGGCGACATTGATGAAATGAGGATGAGAGGGACTAGGCTCGATGATGAAATCGTGAGTCGAGGGGGTTGCGCGAAGCCCGGCGAAGACGCGGATTTGCTCATTGAAAGGAATGGATGGAACTAACCCCATAGCTTGGCGCCTGACGTCAGAGAGCGTCGGCGAATCGGTGGAAAAATCGTCTTTGTCGTCGACCCATTCAGAGCTAGGACCGACCAAATAGTTGTTGGAAGTGGTTTTAGTGACAAGAATGCCTTTCCCCTTTTCGGAAGGAAGAGGGAAAAGAACATGGCTGACAAAGCCGTCTTTATAATGGTCGAGGACGTAATATTCGCCTTTGCGGGGATGGATGGACCATGTAATGGGGTCCATCATTTTGGCGATTTCTTCGGCCTTCAAACCTGCGGCGTTGACCACCGCTTTGGCTTGATGGGTAGCTTTGTTGGTGACGACTTCGAAATGATCCCCGAGGTCGACGATGGATTTGACCTCCTCACCCAAAGAAAGCGTAACGCCATTATCGATCGCGTTCTCGAAGCAATGGGCGACCAAATTGAAGGGATTGATGACCCCTGCGGTCGGGCAAAGCAAGGCCCCGACGCATTCTGAAGTCAAAGAAGGCTCGATTTCTCTAGCCTCTTCTCCGCTAAGCATCTTCGTAGGAACGTTATTTTCTTTCGCTCTTTCCTGTAGCGAGGCAAGGACTTCAAGCTGCGCTTTGGAGGTGGCGATGGTCATCGAGCCGCATTGGTCGAATTCAACGTCGAGCTCTTTGCAGATCTCAGGGTACATCGCGTTCCCTTTGACGTTGAAATAGGCTTTCTTAGAGCCCGGCAAAGGATCGTAGCCGGAATGGACGATGGCGCTATTGGCCATGGAGGTGACGTTGCCGACGTCGTTTTCCTTTTCTATGACCAAAGTCGAGAGTTGATATCGGGATAAATTGCGAGCGATGAAGGCCCCGGTAACCCCACCGCCAATGACAATGATGTCTTTCATGAGGCAAGTATATGCCTTTTGTAACTTCAAGAAAACGCTTACACTAAAGATTTAATCGATATTTTTCAAAGTCGGTAAAAAAGGAATCTCGCGGACAAACCATTACGGTTTTCAATTGCCCGCTCATCGTTAACCTAGATTGCCAAAGCCACCTGCAATATGTTCTGAGCGGCTAAACACTCTATAATCTCCTCATGCCAAAATTAACCTCGCAAGCGAAGCAATTCATCCGCCCCTATATTGAGATGGAGCATTCCAACGAAGAAGCCTCTTCCCTGATCAACGAATTCCTTTCCATTCAGCAAGAGGAAGGCCCCACTCCTTTTGAGGATGTTGATTCCTTAGGAAAGGCGATTCAGTCGTATTTTTTCGAGGACATCTCCCCCGTTTTTAACTCCCACCTCAAAGCCGGCATTACTCAATTCGACCCTAATCCCTTGCTAGAAAGCGAACCTTATTTCAACGCTTTGAAAGGGCTATGCCAAACTCATAAAGAGATCTCATTAAGTTGGAAGCAAGTCCAGTCTTATGAGCTTTATCCTTATTCCAATGGAAACGTCCATTCAAAGGATTTCTATAGGGAAACGCCCTCGTTTGCTTATTCCAAAGTCCCCTTCTCCTATCCTGAATTCAAAAAAGGCGGGAGGCCGTGGATGTCTTTGGTGCCACACGAGCTCTTCACCATGAAGGAACCCATAAAAGAGGCGAAAGGGAACGTCCTGACCTTTGGTCTTGGGATGGGGTATTTTGCATATGAGGCCAGTAGGAAAGAAGAAGTCAGATCCTTGACCATCATCGAAGAAGACCCCGACGTCATCGCCTTTTTCTCCTCTTATCTTGCCTCGTTATTCCCCTTAGAAAAGATAAGGATAATCCAAGGGGATGCGATCAGATTCGCCAAAGAATCAAAAGAAAGATTCGATTATCTTTTTTCCGACATCAATCACGACGCCGAAGACGGCTTGCCTCTATACATAAAATTGAAGCAAAGCGAAGGGATAGCATCCGTTAACCGTTACTGGATCGAAGAGGATATCTTGACCTACCTTAGGCGATATCTCATCGCTTTCTTTGAAGAACAATGCGATGAGAAAATCCAAAAATTAGGTGAAAAAGCCTATACCGAGGAAGGGGATTTCGCTTCGGCTTTATTTGCTTCCTTCTATAGGATTTTCAAAGATGAGGAGATTTCATCCAAGAAGCAATTCGATAATCTATTGAGCGATGAATATTTGAAGAAACTCGTTAAGGTCTTAAACATTCATTAGGAACATTACTTTCTTATATATTCAACATTTATAGCATTCGCTCACTTTAACAAAGTAAAACGACCACCTTTTGGATGGTCGTTTTTAACGTATTATTTAGGGAGAAACTTAGTTCCTTCTGCCGTGTCCGCCGTTTCCGCCGCGGTTGCCACCACGGAAATTACCGTGTCCGCCGTTGCCTTTGCTTGGGCGGGGACGATCGGATTCAGGGCGCTCGACATAGCCTTCGGGCTTCTGCTCAAATTCCCTGTGCGAGACTTTGACCTTGCCCGAATCGTCGATGCCGATGACCACCACTTTGAGGGAGTCGCCGACTTTGACGATGTCGCTGGCGTTGTCGACGTAATCCCATTTCAAACGGGAAACGTGGCAGAGGCCGTCGACGTTGCCGAAGAGGTTGACGAAGGCGCCATAATCCTCAACGCGGGTGACCTGACCTTCGAAGATCTCGCCGACTTTAGCGACGCGGACGATGTCGTCGATCATGGCCTTGGCCTTCTCGATCATCTCTTTGGAGGAATGATAGAGGGTGACTTTGCCGTCTTCTTCGACGTCGATGGCGACCTGGTCGCAGGCGGCGATGATGCCGTTGATGGTCTCTCCGCCTTTGCCGATCACATCTCTGATTTTGGAAGGATCGATGGAGAAGGTGACCATCTTAGGAGCGTATTTGGAAACCTCTTTGCGGGGTTCGGGGATGCAAGAAGAGATGGCGTTCCTGATCTCGGCGCGGGCCTTGTGGGCCTGGGCCAAAGCTTCGGAGAGGACTTCACGGGTGACGCCGTGGATCTTGATGTCCATCTGGAGGGCGGTGATGCCCTTCTCGGTGCCGGCGCACTTGAAATCCATGTCGCCGAAGTGATCCTCAAGACCTTGGATGTCGGTGAGGATGGTATAGGGGTTGTCTTCGTTGCTCGGGGAGCGGGAAGGATCGCGGGTGATCAAGCCCATGGCGATGCCGGAGACGATGCCTTTAATGGGGACGCCTGCCGCCATCAAGGACATGCAGTTGGCGCAAAGGGAAGCCTGGGAAGAAGAGCCGTTGCTCTCCACCACATCGGCGACGCAGCGGATGGTATAGGGGAATTCCTCTTCGGAGGGCAAAACGTAGCGGAGGGCGCGCTCGCCAAGTTTGCCATGGCCGATCTCGCGGCGGCCAGGGGAACCCATCCTGCCGATTTCTCCAACGGAGAAGGGCGGGAAGTTATAGTGATGCATGAAGCGCCTTTCGGTCTCGCCGGAAAGGTCATCGATTTCTTGCTTATCGCTTAAAGGACCAAGGGTGGTCGTGCCGATGACTTGGGTCTGGCCACGGGTGAACATGGCAGAGCCATGGGCGCGAGGGAGAAGATCGACTTGGCAATCAAGAGGACGGATCTCATCGACTTTGCGTCCGTCGGGACGGACTTTGTCTTCGATGATGAGCCTTCTGACTTCGTCGGCGACCATGCCTTCGAGGATGTCGTGGACCATCATCATGGTCTTCTGGTGGACCTTTTCGTTCTCATAGGCCCTGGTGTCGTAATCTTCGAGAATCTCATTTTCAAGAGCGTCAATGGCGTCTTGCCTTTCGAGCTTATCGAAGATGGAGATGGCCTTGACCATCTTCTCGCCGATGCGGGAATGGATGTCGTCGATGATCTCTTTGCTGGGGGCATAGAGGTCGATGTGACGCTTGGGCTTGCCGATTTCAGCGATGATCTTCTTCTGGAAGCGGCAAAGTTCTTTGATGGCTTCGAAGCCGAACATGATGGCGTCGAGCATCTCTTCTTCGGGAACCTGGGCGGCGCCGGCTTCGACCATCATGATGGCCTCTTCAGTACCGGCGACGGCGAGTTCGATGTCGGATTTCTCCTTCTCCTCCATGGTGGGGTCGATGATGAGTTTGCCATCAACCCTGCCCACGTAAACGCCGGCCACGGGGCCGTCGAAGGGGATGTCGGAAATGCAAAGCGCCAAAGAGGCGCCGAACATCCCGGTCATCTCAGGGGTGTTGTCAAGATCAACGGACATCACAGTGGAGACGATTTGGACTTCGTTGCGGAAGCCGTCGGCGAAAAGCGGGCGGATGGGGCGGTCGATGAGACGGGCGGCCAATGTGGCGTGCTCGCCGGGGCGGCCTTCCCTGCGGAGGTAGCTGCCGGGGATCTTTCCGGCGGCGTAGGCTTTTTCCTCGTAGTTGACGGTGAGGGGGAAGAAGTCCCCTTCTTTCGGCGTGTCGGCGCAGCAAGCCGTGGAAAGAACCACGGTTTCGCCGAAGCGGACGAAGGCAGACCCGTCGGCCTGCTTCGCGATTTCGCCGGTTTCGACGCTCAGGTGGCGCCCGGCGAATTCGGTTTCAAATACCTTTTTCATTTTTTCTCCTAAATTATCAACTGGTATAGTTTAGACCTAATTAGAAGAAGCAACCACAACAAAGTTCATGGCGATACAAAAAGCCTTCCCCTAAGGGAAGGCGATTGTTTCTCCTGCGTCTAAGATTACTTACGAAGTTCGAGCTCTTTGAGCAATTTGGCGTAACGATCGACGTCGGTTTTGGCCAAATAGTCGAGCATGCTGCGCCTTTTCCCAACGAGGATGAGAAGGCTGCGGTGAGCGGCGGCGTCCTGACCGTTGGCCTTGATGTGGGCGGTGAGGTCCTGGATGCGGGCGGTGAGAAGGGCGATTTGGACTTCAGCGGAGCCGGTGTCCTTTTCGTTCTTGCCGAATTTCTTGATGATGGCGGAAGTCTTTTCTTTGTTTAAAGCCATTTTGTGATTCTCCTTTAAGCTTTACTTGGCCTCACCTATGCCGGATCCGGAGAAAAAGGTCCTAGCGAAGGCGGGCTGCGTGGGAATCATACCAACTTAACCAAGGGAATGAAAGCACTTTTTCTTGCACGTAGCGCGCGTGTGGGCTTAGTATTTCAAACGGCTTTTTTGAAAGGGGCATTTATTTATGAAAATGAGGAATATCGCGATCATCGCCCACGTCGACCACGGCAAGACCACTTTGGTCAACGCCTTGCTCGCCAAATCGGGAACCTTCCGTTCCAATGAGCAAATCAATGACCGCATGATGGACAGCAACCCTCTTGAGCACGAAAGAGGCATCACCATCTTGGCGAAGACCACCGCCATCAACTACAACGACACCAAAATCAACATCGTCGACACTCCAGGGCACGCCGATTTCGGCGGCGAGGTCGAGCGCATCATGCACATGGTCGACGGATGCTTGCTTCTTGTCGATGCCTTCGAAGGCACCATGCCTCAGACCCGCTTCGTTTTGAAAAACGCTTTGGAAGCTCATATCAAGCCCATCGTCGTCATCAACAAGGTCGATAGGCCCAACGCCGACCCCCAAAAGGCCGTCGACGAAGTCCTTGACCTCTTGATTCAGCTCGGCGCCCCCGATGACCTCCTTGACTTCCCCGTCGTCTATACCAGCGCCTTGAACATGACCTCCTCCTATTCTCCGGACCCCTCCACCCAAAAAGAGGGCATGGATCCCGTCTTCGAAACCATCATCAAGGAGATCCCCGAGCCGGTTTGTCACCCCGAAGGCTTCCTCCAGTTCCAGCCCGCTTTGCTAGATTATAACGAATTCGTCGGGAGAATCGGCATCGGCACCATCCGCTCCGGCTCCATCAGTTTGGGCGACACCGTCACCGATCTTCGCCTAGACGGCACCACCAAAGACTTCAAGGTCATGAAGCTCTACACCTTCCAAGGCCTCCGCAGAATTGAGGTCCCCCACGTCGATTGCGGCGATATCTGCGCCATCGCGGGCTTCCCCGAGCTCAATGTCGGCGAAACCGTCGTCACCCCCGGGCACCTCGATCCTTTGCCTAAGCTCCGCGTCGATGAGCCGACCTTGCAGATGGAATTTGGCACCAACAGCTCCCCTCTGCGCGGCCAATCGGGCAAATTCGTGACCGCTCGCGTCATCGAGGACCGTTTGTATCAAGAAATCCAACGCGACGTCAGCCTCCGCTACCGCCGCATTCCCAATTCCGAGACTTGGATCGTCTCCGGACGCGGTGAGCTCCACCTCTCCGTCCTCATCGAAACGATGAGGCGCGAAGGGTATGAGCTTGAAGTCAGCAAACCCCGCGTCATCATCAAGGAAATCGATGGGGTCAAGTCCGAACCTTACGAAGACCTCCAGATCGATGTCCCAGACGAATACGTCGGCGACATCATGGACACCCTCGGGCAAAGAGGCGCCCAGATGATCGACATGAGCTCCAACAACGGGGAAACGCGTTTGACCTACGTCATCCCCTCCCGTGGTTTGCTCGGATTCGTCAGCAACTTCCTAACTTTGACGAAGGGCTATGGCATCATCAACCATACCTTCAAGGAATACCGCCCCGTCTATAACCACGTCGTCGGCGAAAGGACGATCGGCGTCCTCGTCTCCGTCGACAAAGGCCCTTCCACTCCTTATTCCATCGAGAAGATCGAAGACCACGGCACGATGTTCATCACCCCCGGCACGGTCTGCTATGAGGGGATGATCGTCGGAGAGCACCGCTACCCCGTCGACCTCGCCGTCAACGTCACCGCCGTCAAACCGCAAAGCAACGTCCGCTCTTCCAACAAAGACCAGACCGTCGTCCTCAAGAGTCCTCGCAAGATGACTTTGGAGGCTTGCCTTGATTACATCAACTCGGACGAGCTCGTCGAAGTCACGCCCGATGCGATTAGGATGAGAAAGAGAATCCTTTCCACACCCGAACGCAAGAAATTCGACGCGAAGAAGAAAGACGCCGGCGCGGAACTCTCCGCCGAAATCGGCTTATAAAAAGGCAAAACCCATCGAAGGAAAAATTCCGACGATGGGTTTTTATTATGGGATATCGAGGGAACTGAGGATTCGATCACTTGAATTCGAAATCGAAATAATCCTCCACCGCGTCTTTGTCTAGGGAAAGCTGATGCTTCAATCCTCCTAAGGAAGGGAAAGTAGTCTCCCCTCGCAGCCTCTTATAGAATCGAAAATAGGCTCTTTTGTCATAGGCATCGATATCGACATCAAGAAGATGGGCCTCAGCCAAGGGAGAGGAGAGTTTGCCAATCGTTGGGTTGGTCCCGACGTTTATCATGGCTTTGTGGGGGATGCCAGAGATATAGACCAAGCCGCAGTAGACGCCATCTAAGGGAAGGAGATAAGGGAAGGACAATTCAAGATTGCAGGTCGGGAAGCCGATTCTCCGTCCATTTTCCAATCCGTGAACGACCTTCCCTTTGATTTCGTAAGGATGGCCCAATAGAGCGTTGGCTTCCTCTATTTTCCCCTCACAAATCGCGTCTTTGATGCTAGAAGTCGATATTTTGTTTCCTCTCTCGTCTTTATGAGTGGGGACGATGATGGTTTCGAACTCTTTCTCCAAATCCTTAGGGGTGCCCAACGCGCCTTCGCCAAAACGGAAATCCTCCCCTACAATGGCCTTTTTTACGCCTAACTCTTTCAACAAGGCAATGAAGTCTGCCGTCGAAAGGGAATAGAACCTCTCCTCGCAAGAGAGGACATAAGCGTAATCTAGCCCGGTGGAGAAGCTGTAGCGGATCTTGTCTTCAACATCGGAAAGGTAGGTCGCGCATTTTTTGTAAGGGTGGTCGAAGAAAAGAATGCCCGAAGGCTCCCCTTCATTATAAGAGGCGATAGCTAAATCCCTATGCCCGAGGTGGAAGCCATCGAAATTGCCTAAGGCTAAAGATAAACCCGGTTTTGGGTTTGGGAGATTCGACAAAGAGAAATCGATTCTTTCCATTTAAAACAATCCTCTTTTCGAAGCAAAAACAGGCCCTTCTTTCCTAGAGTATACGGCGATGGCCTTGCCGCTGCTAAGCAAAGCGACTTCCTCGTTCTCTGCTTCTTTTAAAACCAACGTTTTGCCGTTATAGACGTCTTCGACGGATTCTAGGGGTATCTCGATTTTTTCCAAATTGATGAAGGGAGTCGGTTCAAGGAGGTCGGTTTCCTCTATCTGCTCGAGCTTTTTGGCCTTTTCCACCGGGATATCCCCCACTTTCGTTCTCCTAAGGGAATCTAGATAACCCATTTCGCCGAGTTTAGAAGCGATATCTTCGCCTAGGGTCCGGATGTAGGTCCCCGCGGAAACCTCGGCTTCGAATTCAATGTAATTGGCAGAGAAGGAAAGCAAGCGAATGGAATAAACAACGATCGGGCGAGCCTTCCTTTCTTTCTCGATCCCTTTACGAGAATATTTATACAAAGGCACCCCGTCGATTTTTATCGCGCTGGCCATCGGGGGCAACTGCATCGATTCGCCCAAAAAGGATTCCAAGGCTTTTGTTATCTCTTCTTCGTTATGGATAGAAGGCGCTTTGACGGAGACGATCTCTCCATCTTTATCCCCGGTGGACGTCTTTTGCCCGAGTCTAAGTCCGGCGACATAGGTTTTCCTTTTCGAATCAAGATAAGGAAGGCACTTCGTCGCTTTGCCCACGGCGATCATCAATAGCCCCGTGGCGAAAGGGTCGAGGGTGCCCAAATGGCCGATTTTGCGCGTACCGAACCTTTTTTGGAGGATGTTGTCGATCTTTCTAGAGGTCATGCCCTCTTCTTTGTCTAGCAAAAGGATTCCTTGGTTCATACTTGGGGATTATACTTACTTTGCTATGTACGAGACACGAAAAGCCTTGGCGAATTTGAAGAAAAACGACGAACTGTTCTTTTTAATTCCTCCAGGCTCAAGAATATTGGTCCCTTGCCATCAGGATGACCATTCCTTGTTTTTGTTAGATATCCTCAACCGTTACAAAACTTATTTCGCCAAAAAAGATTTCGAGCTCATGCCCGTTAGCTTCGCCTTCTATTCTAGCGATGAAGGCGTAAAGGGCCTCCCTTTATTGAAACATTTGGAAGTCGAGCAAGAAATGGAGGCTAGAAAAAGGGCCAATGAGAAATACGCCTCCTACTGCAATAAGCTCAAAAGGGTCGCCATGGGGAAAGAGGCGGAGACCTTAGGATGCGCCTTGATCGCCTTGCCCACTTGCTTTGAGGAAGCCTATTCCCTATTTGAGAAAAGCATGCTCGAAGATGGAGAGTTAAAAACATTCGCCTTCAATTCCCCCGCCCCCTCAAGCAAAGCGCGTTTCATCCGCCCTTTCTTGTCTTTGGAGGAAGAAAACATTATCAAAGGCGAAGAGGAACTCGGTTTGCAGAGCCAGCGTTTATTCAATCCTCTTTCTTTCTCAAGCAAGCAAAAGGACGCCATAAAGAAGGCCTTTCTCTATAACGATAAAGTCAATTTCCCTTGCCTCCACCTGACCCCTACATTGCCTTTGCTCTCAGATTGCCGGTTCGTTTCCATTGACGGTCAAATCAAGGCGATAAAAGGCGAAGAGATCATCGCCTCCTTCAAAGTGGAATGGCTTGATGCCCATCGCCTGCACATCTTCGATTTCTCTTCTTTAGAAGGCCTAGGCAAAGACGTCTTGGATTCCTATTGCCTTTTGACGTTAGAAAAGAAGAAACCCCCGCTTCAGATCATCTTAAGCAAGCCTTTCATAGAAAACCTAGAAGGTTATGAAATCCATAATGAACTAGCATATAGGAAAATATGGAGGAAAGAGGATATCCTTC
>CAVGXP010000037.1:4278-25563 GCA_963633165.1 bacterium | reverse complement strand
CGCCCAAGGAATACAAGCACACGTATCTTCGCTATTTTGCATAGGCTTCTCGGGTTGAGCGTAGCGTTTCTGGTTTAATAGCGTTGAGGATTTAGTAAACCAAATTCGTCTCTTGCGTGAAAACGAGCCGGGAATAGTTTGGATACAAGCCTCAGGAAGCCGCTCCAATACGAACGTTATCCTAAATAGGGAGAGGGAAGCGCGTTAAAACGACGATAAAAACGGCGTCACCCAAATAAATATCAACCAATTTTGGCTTTTTTCACGCTTTACCTATGCTTTTTTGTATTCGTATTTACGTTTTTCAATAGGTTTTTTGTATTTAAAATTGCATAAATTAATATCTTCGACTATCATTCAATTGGAAGGTGTAGTCATGAATCGTTTAGTTAAAGAAAAATTAATCGCCTGGAAAAACAGCGCAAATAGAAAGCCTCTACTGATTTATGGTGCAAGGCAAATAGGAAAAACCTACGCTGTATTGGACTTCGGCAAAAAGGAGTACGACAACGTTTTATATTGCAATTTCGAAAGCGACAAGGAGCTAAGCTCCATATTCGATAGAACCTTAAACCCCGTTAAAATCATCGAGAGCCTGGAAGCCTATTATTCAGTTTCCGTCGTGAAAGCTAGGACCTTGATTTTTTTCGACGAAATCCAATCCTGCGAAGCCGCTTTAACCTCGTTGAAATATTTCAACGAAGAGGCAAACGAGTACCACATCATTGCCGCGGGTAGTTTGTTAGGCTTGGCCGTTAATCGCCGTTCTTTCTCTTTCCCCGTTGGCAAGGTGAACATGCTTAATATGTTCCCCATGAATTTTGAGGAATTTTTGATAGCGACGGGAAATGAAAAAGTCAGGGACATGATCGTCCAATCATACAATTCATTATCCCCAATGCCCTTGCACGAAAAAGCGCTTGATTTGTATCGTTCTTATTTGGTTGTCGGGGGATTCCCTCGAGCCGTTAAAGTTTATGTCGAAACTCATGACCTAAATTTAGTCAGATCCGAACAAGCCGCCATATCCGAGGCCTATATCGCTGACATGTCTAAATACGCCGCGCCTAGCGAAACCGTCAAAAGTATCGAAATCTATAACTCAATATTTTCCCAATTGGGCAAGGAAACCACCAAATTTCAATATTCTGTCGTTTCCCGCAAAGCGCGCACCAAAACATACGAAGTCGCTCTTAGTTGGCTAAAAGCCTCTAATGTTATTATTAACTGCCCATTAACCACGCAAGGCAATTACCCGCTTACCGCAACCGAGGATTTGAAAACTTTCAAAATCTATTATTGTGACGTAGGCCTGTTGACATTAAAAGGCGCGTTGAGCCCCAACAAAGTCATTCAAAACATTGGAATTTCAGATAAAGTCCGAGGAATGCTAGCGGAAAGCTACGTCGCTGAGCAACTTATTTTTAACGGCTTCAACCTCCACTACTGGGATTCCAACAATACCTCTGAAGTGGATTTTGTCATACACCTAAATGGCGAAGCGATTCCTATCGAAGTCAAATCCGCGGACAATGTCCGCGCGAAATCCCTAAAAACCTACGTTTCCAAATATAGTCCAAAATTTAGCATCAGGATTTCCTCACGGAATTTTGGTTTTGAGAACAACGTCAAATCAATCCCCCTTTACGCCGCATTCTGTATAAAAGACGACGACATCCGTTTAGCGTAAGGCGTTTTCGATACCCAAAACAATTCGGGCAAACTCCCCCTATTAATACATTTAGACCCCTCTGACCGATTTTACTTAGGTTTGGATATTCTCTCCCTAAGCGTCAGTCCCTATTAAGATCGGGCGATTTTGATTGATATGGATGGCTTTTGAACGCTCTTGCCGTTTTCGAGAATTAGATAAAGTAATTAGGCCGCTTTAATCGATAGGCTCAAACATATCATTCAATGAAATCAAATGGAGATGGTCGTCCTCACAATTCAACAGACTATCATCGAAGCCACTTCTAGAGATTATGTAATAATCGATTTGCTTTATGTCAGAAAACATTTTGATGGAGGTATTTTCAATCATCTTCTGACAATCGCCCATCGTTCTCTTTTTGCTAGTGTATTTGCATTCGAGCACCAAAAGCGAATCGCCATCTTTTGCCACCCCATCGATTTCGATGGATCTATTCAATTCGCTTTTTTCGATAACGAGGTTTCTGATCGGGTAAAATATCCCGCCAAGTTTGCCTTTGCTCGAGAGAAGTTCCATGTAACTTATGGAGACATCTCCAAAAGAGTGGGTGATGAACGAATTGATGTCGTCGGTCAATCTAGCAAAAAGCAGTTCCCCGTATCCCGCTTCTATTTTTTCAATGTTCCGCAATAAATATCTGTAATAGAACCTCAAAACTGGATCTTCGATGTAATAGGAGGTTTGCCTTGAGAAATTGAACATTTCGTTTTTCACCACTATTTCGGCATCGAGGAGGGTTTTCATGTATTTGTTTATTTTCGTTGGCTCTTCATTCATCAGGTTGGCCAACTCGCTTAGGCCTTTTTTCTTTCCGGATAAATGAAGCAAGATCGAATTGTAGAAGCCTTGTTCTCTGCTCGAATTAGAGAGCAGCAATTTCGGACTATCCAAAAGAATGGAGTTTTCATTGAAAAGCAGTTCTTTCACATTCTCATCAAAAGACAGTTGCTGATTGATTTTGGAAAGATAAAAAGGGTATTCGCCGAACATGCACAGGAATTTGATTTTATCTTCATTGGAATACGTACCCAAAAAGAGCGCCGCTTCATCGAACGGCATTTTGTTCACTTTCATTTTCAGGGTTATCCTTTTATAAAGCGGGGATTGCTTGTCGTTCAACTCTTTCTCCATGAATGACAGATTCGATCCGGAGAGAATGAGCATTATATTGCTGCCTTTAAGCGTGTTGTCGTATATGTCCTGAATGATGGATGATATCCCCTTATATGATTTGACCAAATAAGGATATTCATCGATGACGATTACCCCCTTCTCCTTGCCAAAGAAAGATATAGCGGCCTCTAAGGCCTTTTCCCAAGAAGAATAAAAATACTCATCACTCCGGTTGAAACTCTCACCTATTTTGACGGAAAAAGATTTCAAATTATCGGAATTCGAGACTTCTTTGGCCTGGAACATGATGTGCTTTTTGTCTTTTACGAATTCGTTTATCAAAGACGTTTTTCCGATTCTGCGAGTTCCGTAAATCGAGCAAAAAGAATTCGGCTTTTCGTATTCTTTCTCTAATTTCCCAAGTTCTTTCTTTCTGCCGTAAAACATGTCGTAAACCCCCTTATACTCACGGGTATTATACTCTAGGGTATATAGTTTTCAAGATGGGATGAATGTCTGAATTCATAATAGAATGGTCGATGGTCGTAAACGGAAAGCAGCCGTCTAATAACGGCCGAGACAAAGTAGGCAACTATTCTGAGTCAAAGGATAACGTCTCAGCCAAAAGGAGCCGAAAACGCTTAGATCGAAAAGAGAGAAGAACGCCGAAATAATAGGGGCAGGGCGGAAGCTTTCAGCGGCTTCTTACGCAACCGTTTTAGCCCTGATTTTTACCCATGAGAGCCCAGACCAATCACGAACAAAAAAGAGGTAGTGATTGAGATGAGATGTACCCCTAACCCTGGACAAAAACAGGAAAGGGGTATTTTTCACCCAACTACGCTTTTTTATTTCGGGACGTAAATCCCCAACGGGTCTGATCGCGCCGACTTAAACCTTTGCTGAATTTCGACGGCAAAGAAGAGCCATTTTAATACATGGTATACCCTTACTCTACGGTTACTGTACCCCATTGCGCCCTAATACAAGTCTTGACATCATTGTAGATTTTTTTGGAATTGTTCTAATTTTTCTATGTCTTCTATTTGAACACTCGGCTTAATACTATCTTTTATTCGTTCCACGTCATCCATTCCTATTGGCTGCTCTACACCTTTATCAAGCGAATTATTTATGGCACTCATTTTTAGTTTTTCACATACTTCCTTGATATCTGCACCATTGTATCCTTCAGTCATTGAAGCCAATAAACCGTAATCAAAATCGGCTTCATGTGGTAGTTTGGAAATCTGAAGTTCCAACATCTTCTTCCTTGCTTCAAAATCAGGCAATGGGATATAAATCTTTTCATCAAAACGACCAGGCCTTAAAAAAGCACTATCAATTGACCATGGTTTGTTTGTTGCGGCAATTACTAAAATAACAGAATCTGATTTTGACGTTCCCACGCCTTGCATTTCAGCTAATATTTGAGGCACTAAGTCGTTATTACCGTTTTCGCTATTATCGGTTCTTTTAGCACCGACCGCCTCAAACTCATCAAAGAAAATAATAGCGCTTTTTGCTTTTCTAGCTTTTGCGAATATTCCTTCTATTTTTTGTTCTGATTCGCCATACCACTTTGACTTTATGTCAGAACATTTTACCGGAATAAATAGGGCATCCAACTCATTTGAGGCAGCTTCGGCGAACATTGTTTTGCCAGTTCCGGGCAGACCGTATAATAAAATTCCCCCACCTACCTTCTTATTAAACTTTTCATACAATTCCTTATGCTTGATCGGCATAATAACCTTTTCCTTAAAAGCTTTCTTCGCTTCCTCAAGCCCAGCTATATCGTCGAAAGTAATTCCTTTTTTATTTTTTGGAACTATAGAAGTGTTTTTTCCTTTATGGTTTGGAGATGGTTTCTCTTCAGTTTCATCATTCCCATTGCTATTAATAACAAAATCAACAAGTGCTAACTTGTTAAGTTTTGAATATCCTGTCAATTCATTTTTTCGACACCATTCAATTAGTTGCTCTTTATTAAAAACCATTAATCCTTCTTTATTATTTTTCAAATCATCAATTGTGTATTCTTTTCCTTCTTCATCGACCACTTTTGGATCGCTTGATTCTTGTTTCCCTTGATCGCCAACACAAAAGTCAAAGCCTAAACCAAAGCCGAAAACATCAGTAAATAAATACTTTATACCAAGTGCTATCAAGCCTAAAACGACAACTGAAACAACAGCTCCACCGATTATCACTGGCGGGATCCAGCTCCAGCTTCCCAACGATATTCCGGAAATCAAATACGGAATAAAAAACATAAGTACAAATGGGAGAATCCATAAATGATCTTCGAAAAAATCGACGATATCATCAAATTCTAGATCCTCAATAAGCATTACTATAATAAATATCAATAGTACAACGACTGCAATAACGATTGATGCAATGAACCATGGGGCATAACTATCCCATAAAGTTTTATATGTAGCTGTCCAACTAACGAATTCAAATCTATTTGCTTCGCCATCATAATACGTATTGAAAGTAAAACTTTTTGTTTGTCCGTGGTTCACATTAAACCCAAAAGTAACTTCGCCTTTTTCTTTCACCAAAGTGTCATCTAAGTATAAGTTTGCAGCAATAGTAACTTTTTCAATTGTATAAATAGTGTCATTTTGTATGTACGAATTTATTTTTATAGTCGTTGTGTTTTCGGTTTGGTTATATGAACAAGCATATGTTAAATTCTCTCCTGTCCCAATGAATGCTTGAGATTTATCAGTCGTTTGACAGCCAACCAATAAAAAGGCACTAATAAAAACAAGAAAGAAAGAAAGAAATTTAGCCGCTTTATTCATAATAACAATCCTTTCTGTTAGACAACTTCAATACTTTTAAATGATTTTACCATTTTCTTCAGAAAAACTACGCCACCGTTTGAAATCTGATTTTTGCGTATAAAAGCCCAGGCCGATCATAGACAAAAAGAGGTAGAGGTTTGGTAGGGGGCAAAAACCGGACCATAAAGGAAGGAAATTATGGCCGAGTTTTTTTGTCCGCGCCCCCTCCCGAACTTAGACAAAAACGCAAAGAGATAGTCAAGTTAGAACCTGTTTATGAAAACTGGTTTAGAATCAAAGACCCCCGTTAGACGACAAGAATTAAGATATAGAGTTGTTCTCATTTAGGTATATTAAAAGACTAGCTTTTTCACCAATATATGGCGTTTCTGCTAGTCTTTTTGCTTGTTTTGCTAATTATTCGATAACAATCGCACTACCGATATAATTTCCGATTGTAGTACCAGTGACATCTTCCTTGTGTGCAATGAAGACATCAATCAAAGAAGCGTAGTCTGCTCTAATCTTGTTGAGATATGCTTGAGCTAAATTGACACTTGCATTAATACCACTCTTGGAAAGAATATCTTTTGGGAAATCAGAGAAATTTGTGTCCTTAGTGTTATCGTCTTGAATGAACATCATAGGGATGCTTGTTTCATATTCCACTAGTTCAGAATCTTGATAACCATAGAAATATTGTTTTCTCAATTCAACATCATATTTTCTAGATGTATTAACACCCATCTTCTTGTTGTACGTTGGTTCAAAGATAGAAGCACTGCCATTGAGATAGATGTCATGTGGGTTTTTGTTGGAATAAGTTCCGGTATTGTTTTCATTCTCAACAGCCTTGACTGAATTTATACCAGTAATGTTATTGAGATTGAACCACAAGGTATTGTATTGTCCGCTAACACCTAAGATCGTTAACGTTTCTCTAACTTCGTAACCAAGGAGTTTGCCTTCATTGGTTTTATAAAGTTCGTTGATATAACCTGTAAAGCCAACCAATCCGCTTGCTTTATTGCCAACTGCGGTTGTGTATTCGTCATCAATATAGAAATCAGCACATGCTGGAACCATATCCTTGTCTTTATATTGAACGAATTCGTAGATGTGTCCTTGGACTGAATCATCTTCAAGTCTATTGATTTGGAAATAGGCTTTTCTATTAACTGTTTCAACACCATATTGAAGCGCAAAGACATAAGAATCATCTGTAACGACATATTTCATAGCGTTATTTTCTGTTAATTGAACTCTAACTGCCTTTTCTAATGTTGTTACATTATAGGTCATATCAACTTGAGGCATGGCGTTTCCGAAGAATGGAATATTGAGATTTGTCTTATATTGAATTGTGTAAGCAAGAATTCCGTCATGGAAATCTAACTTAGCGGTATATTCAGTTTCTTTTAATGTATGTGAAGCTGTATCTGCTGGATTGTTATCTAAATAATTGTTAAACGCAATCACAGAAGCATTCATTGCGGTTTCACCAATGGTGAGAACAGAATAGAACAATTCACTTTGTTCGATGTTTTCAATAACCATATGCCACTGTTCACCAAAGCCGCCGTATTTTATACCGCTAACGTTTGTGGGTAATGTTAAATCATAATTAACTTGAGAAGCAGTGACATGGTTTGCACTGTTTTCCGGTTTCATCTTATCTGGAATATAACTGTATGGATCATGTCCGACAGCCGCCATCAAGGTTTGGAAGTAAGCTTTGATATCAACTTTTTCATTCCATTGAGCGTAGAACTTTTCGTTTTGTTGTAAGGTAAATGGCCATGTAATTTTGTTTTCACCAGCAGCGTCTTTTGTCCATGCGACGAATTTATAACCATCTCTACTTGGTTTTGTTGGCTCTTCTATAGTTGTTCCATAATCTGCAGTAATAGAATTTATGGTTGAACCACCATTACTTTCAAAAGTGATTGTATATTGCTTTTTAACTTTGTTAATTTGAGCGTAATAGGTTGCGGATCCAGTAACTGTTGGAAGCGAATCTAAAGGCGCCCCATTTGGGGATGTTGCCCAGCCAAGCAATGTATAATCCCATTCAGCTGTATCGCTTGGACCAGTATAATCACATGCTGGTTGAGCACCATATTCTAATGTTTCTGATTTAATCTCGGTTCCTGTTTCATCATAGAAAGCAACCTTATATGATTTTTTAACTTGAGAAACGATTGCGTAGTAGGTAGCATCCGCACTAACAGTTGGAATTTTAATTACTGCACCACCTTGAGTTAAAGACCATCCTTCAACGGTATAGTCCCATTCTACAGTATCGGCTTTCTCGTAATTGTAAGAAGGCGTTGCTCCTTCATCCCATTTTTTGGATTCGAGAGTAGTACCAACTTCATCTTTAAAGGTAATTGTGTACTGGGTTGTAACTGAATCAGTATTACCGCCAGAATCACCGCCACCTCCACCAGAATTATCGCTTGATGTAGATGAACCTCCACCACCGCCACAAGCTGATAAGAAAATTCCTAATAACGCAGGAACCAAGAATAATAGTTTCTTCTTCATTTGTTTGCCTCCTTAAAAAGCGTCTTCGTAATCATTACGATTATTATGGACTAATATAAATGGGAATGATATGCAACCCAATGCCGCTGACAACGCAATAGCAAATAAGAAGGCAAATATCCCGATCAAGAATCCGAGAACTGCAAATAGTATTTTCATGGCAATTAACCACGCAAAACCATCTAAATCCCAGCTAAATATGAGTCCTGGGAATTTGATAGATAGTCCTGCACACCACACAAATACATCACCAATATATGAACCAGAAAGGATGCAATAGAGCATTGCAAACATGCCATATCCAATTAAAACACTAAACAAGACTCCAAGAGCTGGATGAACATATTGAGTGTTGCAAAGGAAAAAGGCTAAAGCAATACCGAAGCCAGCGACTCCAGCAGCAATACCCCATCCAAAGCATTTCTTTTTGCTGGATGATGCTTTTGCAGCCTTGGCTCTACGTGCAGCTTCCGCTCTTTCTTTTTTAACTTCTTCTAAGCAGTGCTTGTGGTAATAGGTTTGACCAACACTAACTGTTCTAGTGTGTCTGCCATGTCTTTCTTTTTTAGTAACATCTTCTGAAACGAGTTCATCTTCGTGGATGTCTTTACCGCATCTAGCGCATACGTGCGCTTCATTTTGATGAATAATGATTGTCTTAGTAACAACTTCTGTTGGAGCAGGAGCCACTACAGGTTCTTCAACAACTTCTTCTTTTGGCTCTTCCTCTTCGTCGCTTAATAAATAATTGAAAGAACAGTCATAGAATTTAGCTAATTCCTTTAATGTTGCTATGTCAGGTTCGTTTGTGTCACTTTCCCATTTGCTGACTGTTTGGAAAGTAACGGATAATTGATCCGCAAGATCCTTTTGAGTTAATCCTTTTTCAGTTCTTAATTTCTTAAGTTTTTGTCCAAGTGTCATATACGGACGTCTCCTTCCCTGACAATATTCACTTTATCGGCGATTTTTTAAATAACCGAGTTCGCGAATTGATTCGCCAAAAAATAGAATCAACACTTTATTTATTGCAATAAATACCCATTATGAATTTTCGTGGTACTTACGTGCATGTACATACTTATTTTATAAAATATTCTGAATGACTTACAAACGCTCTTTGAGCGGTTTTCTCATTCGTTATTTGATAAACCTGAGAATAACGGGATTCAAACCACATCATTTTTGCCCTTAACATGCAGCTCAGCGCCACTACACCATTTATCTTTTCAGCGACCACGGCACCATCAGCATCATCGCCTGCAATCCTCTCACCAACCACCCTCACAACAAAAACCCTCGATAAAATCAACACAAATGTGATTAATGTGCAATAGACACCCCTATTTCGTGCAATAGACCTCTAGCGAAACTGCCGTTTTATCCTATTATGAGTGTATTTTGCCGATTTTCCACTGGTTCGAGTTTTTAGATTCAAATCAAAAGTATCGATAAAATCTAATAAAAAAGGACTGACAACGAAGGTATCAATCCAATTGTTAACTATGGCGGAGGAATGGGGATTCGAACCCCAGCTGGGACAGGGCCCCACTATCGGTTTTCAAGACCGACCCCTTCAGCCGCTTGGGTATTCCTCCGCGTGGTGGTCCATATTGGATTTGAACCAATGACCACACGATTATAAGTCGTGAGCTCTAACCGCTGCGCTAATGGACCGCAAGTGGGATTATACCTTCGCCTTGGCTTCGGGGGAAGAAGGCTTTTCTGGGCTTTGGACCAAAGTTTCCGAAAACGTCAAAAAGGAATAGCCGTTTTCCTTTAAGGTTTCTACATATAGCCCTAGCCTATCCTCCCAATGTTTCCTTCCTCTCCTCAAATAGAGGTTATCGTGGTAAGGCAAATTGAATTGATAAGGGACATTGGCCTTAGAAAGCTCAAAAGGATGAGCGTTCAGAACAATATAAGGCTCTTCCTTGGCCTGAGTTAAGAGTTCCTTTTTCACATCCCTAACGGGGAAGAAACGAGGCACCACACCCCCTCCAAGGAGAAGCCCTTTGAAAGGTCCGGATTTAATCACGGGAAGGCTAAATTCATCAAAGCCATCGAGATGGTAACGATACCCTTCTTTCTTCGCTTCTTCTAAGGATGGAGGGATCGAAAACATCGCCCAACCTTTCCCAAAGCAAAGCGATGAGGAATAGCGAAAGCCGATGTCTTTCAAGGCAAGGTACTCTTCCTTGCTGATGGCCCATCCTGGAGCTCTATAGCCTTGGATTTCAACGCCTAGCTCTTCTTCAAGAAGCCGTTTCCCTTTTTTCGTCAAAGCGATGAATTCCTCTAGCGAATAAGAGGTCGCCAAAACGTGCTCATAGCCATGCAAAGCGATTTCATGTCCTTCTTCCAGGGCTCTTTTTAGAAATGGGAGATCTTTGTCTAGGCGGTTGGCCAAGGCAAAGATCGTGGCTTTGACATTATGGATTTGGCAGAAAGAAAGGAAGGCTTCAGCCCCATCCATCCCGCTGGGGAGAGAAGGCTTGTTGTCTTCTTTCTTGAAGCAAAGCGCATCGGAGATGTCTTCCAAATCGAAACTCAGGATGGCGGTTTTCTTGTTCACGGAGCAATTATCCGATTCTTGTCTTCCTAAAGAAAGGGCCTTTTCATGGGACCCTCTGCTTTGATCAATGGTTCGAGGTTTTAAAAACTCGAATGGGTGAAACGCCGATTTCCTTTTTATTTGACGAGTAGGAGGCCCTCCTCCAGAAAGTGAGCAAACTCATGAAGAAAAAGCAAATTGCCGTCCTCTCCCTCTCTTGCGCCTTACTTCTAGGCGCGGGTGCATTAGCCACCTACGCCTTCCTTAGGAACGCCCCCGTTTCAAATGACAACGGGGAAACCTCTGATGTCGCCATCGACAACAAAGGAATCGACGTCAAATTCCTTACCACATCCACCAATTCCGATGGCTATCAAGTTACTAGCTTCACCTATCAAGTCAATCCTAGCGATGCACCCCAAAATGTCGATTGCATTCTTTCCTGGAGCGATAGCGGCGTCGAAGGCAGCCCCAGCGATTACATCGAAGTAACCGTCGATGCTGAGGCCAAGCTCATCTCCGTCACCTGCAAAAAAGCCTTCTCCCACGTCATTAATCTGAAAATCACCTCTAAATACAACGCCCAATGCAAGTCCACGATCACCCTCAATTACGTCCAGAAATTCCTCGGTTGGAAAGATAACGGCGAAGAGAAATCCCAAATCATCGAAAACATCTCCGCGACAGCTAACCCCACTTCCACCTCCTCCTTCATCCAGAAGATGGCCAAGCAGGAAAACGCCCGTTTTACCCCCAATCTAAGCGAGGTTTTCACCAAAGCCTATCCCGATGGAAATCAAGCCACTTACGAAGTGACCTATAAAGGATACGCCCCTCGTTACGAATCCCCTGCCGTCACCACCGATATCGATGAGCTCATCAAGAAAAGCATGGATAAAAAGAACACCGAATCCCGCGGCACCGTTTGGAATAGCGACAACGCCTCCACCATCATCTCCGCTTTCGCCGAGGTCTATGGGGAGCTATCTTACGAAATTCAAAGGTTCGTCAACGAATCCATCTACCTTGGCCTTGAGAGAAATTACACAGTCAAAGCTACTTTGGGGACGCAAATTAAGGAATTCGACGTTTCCTGGGTCTTAAGAGCCAAGATCAGCGACTTCTCCACCTACGTCGAAGACATCGCCTCCATAACTGTCGAAGTTCCAAACATCGACTTCTAATATCCAAACCAGGGGGCTCTAGGCGCAAGCCTATCCCCCTCTTCAGAAAGGAACACCCATGAAAAAACAGCCATTTCTCCTGCTTTTGCCTTTCCTTTGTTTTTCCTGCTCAATCTCGTCTAATGAAACAAGCAGCAACGAGGAGGAAAAGCCACAATTGCAAATTAGACTATTAGCTAGCAATGACGAAAACGTCAGGACGCTTTCCTATAAGGTTTATCCAACTTCTTCTCCCCAAAGCGTCGATTTTTCTTTGTCTTTCTCTAGCGGTGAGGCGGTTTCAGACTATCTTTCCGCAGCTAAAGACGAAACAAATCAGACCATCACCATCACTTGCTTAAAACCTTTCTCTGAGGAAGCAAGATTATCGATCGCTTCTTCTTTCGTGCAAAGCGTTGAGGCAAACGTTTCCATTAATTACACGAAGAAACTCACCGGCGTAAATAGAGCCAGTCAATGCTATTGGTATACCACCCTATCCTCCACCGCCGTCTTAAACCCCACCGATCCTTACACCAAAAGCAAAGAGTATTTCGCACCCGTCTACAGCGATTACTCAAAAGTGGCCAATCCCGCCGAGAACCCCGTCTACACGATAAAGCTCAACAACATTGTTGCTTATAAAAACGGAAACCTCGCGAGCACCTATGGGGATATTGATCAAAACAGCTCCTTGCTCAAAGAAGGAACGGATGGGAATGCGATATTCACCTATTTCGCCAATCTCTATTCTTCCTTCAGCAACGAAGAAAAGAAAGCGGTGAACCGCTTCCAGGAATGGGGGCTGACCCGTTTCTATGACGTCACGGTTTCCTATAACGGCAAGCAATATACCGAACTAATGATGCATATTATCAATTTCAAGGTATGGAATTTGTCGACGTATAACCCAACGCTTTAATTCAGGGTAACGTCACTGGTCAAACTGGCGACGTTATATCGGCTTAGCGAGGAAGAATAGGAAGAAGAGGAAAGGCTGCCACCTCTCCTGATGTAACCGGCTAGGATTTCCCTATATAGAAGGGGCGAATCCCCTTCTTTTAGTTTCCCGAGTATTTTCGCGCTGGGGAAATAATCGTATTCACGGTTGCTATTTTGATGGAGGAGGAGGTAATCGATGACGGCAATCCTGTAAGTTTCAGAGGAAATGAACTTTTGGCTGCGGTTCCTAGCGATATTGTTGTATTTGGCCTCGTTGATGAGGTCCTCTCCGCTGACATCAGCGATGTAGATCTCGTTATCAAAAGGGAAGGCGGAGAAGAGGTCGCTGTAGGTTAAAGAACCGCTAGATAAAGATGTCCTCGCGGTATTGGCCATGGCCAAATCGACGTCGTAGCCTTCGCTTTCGGCTTCCAAAAGCAGAGATTCCGCCATCATGTTCGCGGCCTCTTTTCCGGAATTGAAATAGCCATCTACCTCGCCTAAGACCTCGGCTCCGATCGCCTCGGTGACTTCCCCATAAGAAGAAACGAGGGAGGCGATGCTAGAATCAAAAGAAGTGACTTCGTTTTGCATATCTACTTGGCTGACGCTGTAGAGAGTGCTACCGACCTCCCCTTCCGGAGAGACGGTGAGTTTTACGCGGCTGAGGTTTTCGCCTTTGTCATCGTTTTGAGTGAATAGCACCCCGTTTTCGTAGGTGCTTTCGAACTTATGGGTATGGGCGCAGAAAACAAGGTCGACATAACGTTTGCCGCTATTTGGCGAAATCGAGGTGATGCCCCTTCCTAAAGCCGTGCTTTGGGGGGCGTGAAGGGACAAGACGACGACGTCGCAGTTCTCTTCTTGCCGCAGCTTATCTGAAATAGACTGCACGATGGGTGCGGGATCAAGGAAAGAGACGTCTTCAACCAGTTGGCTGGAAATCGAGGTGATCTGATTCTTGCCGATGGCTCCGATGATGCCGACCCGCAAGCCGTTGTCGGCTTCCTTGACGACGTATTCTTGAGAAAGGTCACTTTGTTGGACGTTACCTTCGTAATCGTAGAGATTGGCGCTTAAGAAAGGGGTTTGGTATCCGCTTGGGGATTTCCGTGCCTTGTTGTCCCTAATCGCTTGCAGGCCCCAATCGAATTCGTGGTTGCCAAGGCTAAAGCAATCGAATTGGATGTCGTTCATGATGTCGGTGAGCAAATGCCCCCGATTGTAGTTGCTCTCCAACGACCCTTGGAACATATCCCCGGAATTAATCAAAAAGGTATTGGGTTGCTGCTTCTTCTGCTTGAGATAAGTCCCTAAGGTCTCGATCCCTGGGAAATAGGAATCTTCAAGAATCTGGCCGTGAAAATCGTTTATGGCGTAGAAATCGAGTTCACGGGTTTCCTTGATTACAGAAGAGGATGAGCTTTGGCTATCTTCTGATTGGGAAGACTCGACGGAGTTTGAAGAAGAGGCTTCCGCAGACTGGCTATGCGAGGAAAAAGAACTCGACGAAGTTCCACCCCCGTTTAAAGCGCAGGAAGATAGAAGCAAGCTCGCAAGCAAAGGCCAAAGGGCTTTAAAACGCGTTTTTCTAACCATGGTTCTCTCCTTTTTACGATTATCTTTCCACGACGATGGATTTGCCCGATTTCTTCCCTTCGTAGAGAAGTTTGTCGCATTCAGAGACGCAGGCAAGGAAGCTCGGATCGTCTTTGAAGCAGACTTCTTTAAATCCGGCGGTGAAGCTGACGTTGTCTTTCCCATTGGAAATCTTTTTGATTTCCCCTTTGAAGTTGGCGACTCGCTTTTGGAAGGTCGCTCTGTCGTCTTCGCTTAAAACGACGAATTCGTCACCACCATAACGGTAAACGGCGTCTTCGCCGAAGCAATCCATCAAAGCGGAGGCGAAGCCAATCAGCAAGGCGTCTCCCCTTTCATGTCCATAGGTATCGTTCCAGTGCTTGAAATCGTCGATGTCGGCAAGCATCAAGATGCAGGAGCGGCCGTATTTGGAATTCTTGTCCATGTCCAAAGCGAAGCGGTTGCGGCTTTGGGTGAGGGGGTCAACCGTCGATAGGCGGAGCATGCGGATGAAAAGGTAGAACATCATCATGATGAGGAAACTGGAGATGACGATGGTCCCAATCCCCATTCCCCAATACAAGACATCCGCGTTAAGAGTCACCGCGGGAGAATTCATGCAAGGGACGCAATAGACCAACATGGTCAAAAGGGCAAAGGAGGAAAAAAGAAAGATGAAGGATTTCCAAGGGGTCAGCCGGAAACAGGCAAAGACGTAAAGAAGGCTCAAGATGTAGATGTAGCCAAGCAAACCGATTTGGCAATCTTGCCATGACAAGATGACGCCTAGCAAACACGTAAGGCCGATATAGGTGAGCAAAACGGATTGGGTGACTTTCCTAGAGATGGCTCTTTTGCTCTTTCGGTAATAGATGGCAAAACCCATCGATAGAAGCGAGAAAACCGCGTAGACGCCTAAGCTGACGTAGCGGGGGATGGCGAAGCTAGGCTCATAATAAAGGTCTAAGCCCAGGTTGGCCTTAGCCAAATAGAGGTTAAGGAAAGACAGCGTGAAGACCAGAATCGAATAGAAAATCGATCCAAAGCAAAGGAAGCCCATGTTGTAGGAATCCAGGCATCTTTTCTCGGCGACAGAGGGGAAAAGGGTTTTCCTTAGCCCTTCTCGGGGTTTTAACGAGGCGTTCACCGCCTTGTTTTTCTCCGAGGCTTTGGCAAAGCCGGATAAACGAGGCGAAATCAGATTCCCCATCTCTTGCAAGCAGAAAACCGTTTCGTTTCTATGATCGAGGGGGTAATCGACGCAAACGAGGTAGCCAAGTGCCTGCTTTCCGTGGTTTACCGGAACGATGGCTAGACGGGAAGCGTGCGGGAAGAACGGAAGAAGAGAGGAATCTTCTTCAGAGTGCCCGCCCTGCCGATGGACCGAAGTGGCTATGGAGGTAATGGCGGCACTGCTTAGGCTCCCCGGGAGGTCATCTTTGTTAAGGCTGCCGACGTGCTTTAAAACGGCCCCTCCATAAGCAAAGGCATAATAGCCCACCCCTTTAGCGTGGACCCCTTTGTTCAGCCGGCCCAAAGCAAGGCTGATGCAGCTTAACGTAGGGTCCTGCGTAAGCAAAACGGCGGCTTGATAAAGGAAGGAATTGCACCCTGAGGTATTCCTGCTTTGCAAAAGGGAGAATTCGTCTAAGGTAAGCTCAAAGAAACGGCAGACGAATTCGTCTTTGCTGCCAGGGCGAGGAGAGAAACGGTATATGACGTCATGCATCACCTCGGTGGAGAAATGCTCGCCCCTGACGTCCGTGCGTTTGCTGACGCATTCCTGGGCAAGCTCAAGCCAGCGGCGATCGAAATTGGCGCCATAGACGTCGGAGATTTTCCTGTTAACGAAATCCGAGGAGGCGATGCCGCAGAAGGCTTCGTGTAAGGGGTTAGAACGCAGGAAAAGGATATTCACGGCCTGCCCCTTCTCGTCGTATAGGACCCTGCCTTCGTATTCGGGGACGACGCCGCTGCCGAAGACGATGCTCGAACTCGACGGCTCCAAATCAATGTAAAGAGCGTAAGAGGGATGGGGCCCTTCTTTCCTGGCGATTTCTTTGACCGTCACTTGATACACGGGCAAGCCGTTTTCGATGAACGGGGCGGATTCGGGGTTGCCCGAAGCGATGGCCTTCTCAACCAAGGAAATGAAAGAGGGCACCGGGGCATTGAGGAATGGGAGCCGGGTTTTGGAGAAAGAAGAGAAATTCACCGCGCCTGTCTGCTCTAAGAACTGGCGGTAGCCCTCACTCCCCCTTAGGAAATGGAAGGTGCCGTTTTGATATTCGAGGATCCCGGTTTTGGCTCCCGTAGGAGCGGGAAGGCCAAGGGGATGATCGAGGCAATAGCTCCCGATGGCTTCATAATACGGGGATTCATCGTTCTTTTCTCTTTTAATCCGGCTCACGCCATAGAGAATTTTGTTAATAGGCTCAGGCTTGCGGTAATAATAGCCTTGGATTTTGTCGCAGCCATGGTTGATTAAGAAAACGAGTTGCTCCCTCGTCTCCACGCCTTCGCAAAGGGTATCGATGTCAAGGGCCTGGGCCATTTCGATGACTGAGCTCAGCAAAGGGGCGCTTTTGCTGTCTTCGGAGAAATCCTTGAGGAATTTCATGTCCAGCTTCACCAAATCGAAATCGAGTTCGCTCAAAACGTTAAGGGAGGAATAGCCCGTTCCGAAATCGTCCATCCAAACCTTGAACCCGGCGTCATGGAAACGCTTGATCTGCGTTTTGGTGAATTGCTGGTCGTGCCCGGCGACGGCTTCGGTGATTTCGACGTTGATCAAAGAGGGAGGGAAATTCGCTTCCAAGAGAATCGACTTGATCTCGTTTACGACATCCCCCTGCTCAAAATCATAACGGGAGAGGTTAACGGAAACCGGAACCAAAGGAAGGCCAGCTCTCTGCTTCTTTTTGAAATCCTCGACAACAAGAGAGACCATGAAAAGGTCGACTTTGTACAAAAGGCGGGCCTCTTCGAGGTAAGGGATGAAATCGTTTGGCTGAATAAGCCCAAGCGTCGGGTCCTCCCAGCGGCAAAGGGCCTCTTCGGCGCAGACGCTTCCGGTCACGGAGCGGATGATGGGCTGGTAATAGGCTTTAATCCACCGCTTCTCCAAAGCCTCTTCGACGTGGGAGAGGACATAGTCGCGGATAGCGATGGAACGTTCCATCTCCGGGGCGAAGTAGGAGAAATGGGATTGATAGGTCATGCGATCAAGGTCGCAGGCGAATTTGGCCTTGTCACAGCAATTGAGGGGGTCGAAGCGTTTAACGTCCTTTATGGCGTAAACACCCGCTCTAACGGGCAAAGAGTTGCCGCCATTTATTCTTTTGGCTTCGTCAAAGATCTTATTTAGGATCCCCTCTATCCCCTCCATCGGGGCGTAGGCGTAGAAGTGATCGGCCCCGAATCTGCCAAGGCAAAAGGGAGAGAAATAGCGAGAAAGGATTTTGGCAAGGCCTTTGATGAGATCATCCCCGGCTTGGTTTCCGTTTCTGAGGTTGTAGCTCTTCATCCCCGAGAAATCGAAGCAAAGGAAGGCGCAGCTTCTCCCGGAGGAGCAGATGGATTCCACCCCCAATTTGGACATGTCAATGAAATGGCTCATCACCGGCAAGCCCGTTAGCGGGTCGAAGATATCCTGCTTGATTTGGAGGGTGCAGTTATCAAGTTCTAGAGACGCTTTCTTGCCTGAATCGGGGTGGCTGATATAAGGCTGGAGGTCGATGAAATAGAAATAAGCGTATCGGCAGTCTTGATGGGAATTGATTTTGCCGATGATGCGCAGAGGGTGATAGTTCCTATGCGCCCCGTATTTGCACCTGACGGCCTCGTCAAAGCCGCTTTTCCCAGACAAAAAAGAATCCAAGGCGCGCAGAGCGTTAGGCTTATCGTCGGGATGGGCATAGGTAAAGGGGTCGTTTTTGAATACGCGCAGCGCCTCTTCTTTGCTCAAGGATAAGGCGTTTGTGAATCCGTTCGTGAGGTATATCGGCTCGATTTTCCGCAGATTCACTTTGCATATAACCAAAGGAAGATAGGACGATTCGAATTGTTCTATGAATTCTTTGGGGAAACGTGTATTGTCCATAATCACTAATCAAGGAAATTTTACGCCCAAGCGCCCCTAAATCCTAGAAAAAACAAGCGCATTAGAGGCATCAGCGGTCATAGACCGCTTCACATGAACTCATCTTTTGATTGGGGTTGTCCTCACATAACCTAGACAAACATAAAAAGAAGGCCCGCGCGGCCTTCTTCTTTGCTTTTGGAGTTTCAAAACCACCAGAACAACCAGTGGAAGAAGCCACGGTGCCTATGGGGCCTATAGTAAGGATGAGGGCCGAAGACGGGGCCCCTGGGATGATGAGGATGAAAACGAGGGCCTGGGCCATGACGATATAGCATGTTTACATCTCCTTTCGACGGGGCGAATTATCAACCCGCTACGCAAAAAGTCCATAGCCTCATCTCCGAATTAACGCGATACGTGCATTAAAAATACACAAAAAGCGGAGGTTGCCCTCCGCTTGAGGTTTGATGTTATCTTACTTAATGAGGGAGTTCTTGCACTTTCCAGTGGAAAGGTATTCGTCCATGTTCTTAAGCGAGACTTCGATCATGTCGATGAGAGCGTGCTCAGAGGCGCTGCCGACATGGGGGGTCAAAAGCACCTTCGGATAGAGATCGATGGCGAGCTGAGATTCCTCATCCGGCATGTGGCTGGGATCGAATTCGTGGTTGAAGACGGCTTTCTCGTTGTCGATGACGTCGAGGCCAAGTCCGCCGAGGTGGCCTTCTTTGACGGCGTTGAGGGCGGCCATGTTGTCCATGACCTCTCCCCTAGCAACGTTGATGATGATGGCCCCTTCCTTGGTTTTGGAGATGAGCTCTTTGGAAATGAACTTATCGTTGGAGCCTTTGATATAGGCCATGTGGCAGACGATGATGTCGGCTTGTTCGAAGACTTCGTCGACAGTCTTTTTCATCTCGATAAGGCCTTCGCAGGCGGGAGAGACGAAGACGTCATAGCCGATGACTTTGGCGCCTAAGCCTTTGTAGAGGCTGGCGGTCGTGCGTCCGATCCTGCCGCAGCCAAGAATACCGACGGTGCAGTCCCTGACTTCTTTGGAGAACATCGTGTCGGTGACCTTGAGTTTGCCTTGATGGACCAAATCGCAGGTGTACTGGGTATGGCGGAGAAGGCTGAGGGAGAGGGTCAAAGCGAGTTCGGAGATGGCGTTAGGCGAATAGCCGGGAACGAAGGCGGTTTCGATGCCGAGTTCTTTGCAGGCGGCGACGTCGACGTGGTTATACCCCGCGGTGCGGGTGAGGTAATACTTGAGACCGTTGTCTTTGAGGGTCTTCATGTGAGCGGCGTCGACGTTGCAGTTGCCCCTGACCATGACGATTTCGTATCCAAAGGCGAGCTCGATGTTGTCGTTGTTGAGGTATTCGGGGCGGGTAATGAGCTCATAGCCGTATTGCTCGCCGAGCTTCTTGAAATAAGGAAGCTCGTATCCGCGGCAGCCGAAGCAGATGATTTTCTTTTCCATTGTTCAAATTGACTCCTGTTGATTATGCGATGGCGGGGAAGAATCCGCTGGATTCGACGATGACCAAGACGATGACCCAGAGGATCACGCCGATGACGGCGCCAAAGGTGGAGATCAAAGAGATGTGGGAAGCCATTTCCTTCTCTTTGTCGAAGTTGAGGCAATACCCAACGGCAACGGTCGCCGGGGGTACGAGCCAAGTGAAGACGGAGGATTGGACGGTTTCGATGGTGATCAGCTCAGCATAGCCGCAGGCTTTGGAGATGGCCTCGACGCCGAAGAGGATGGCCAAAACGATAGCCGGAGCGATGATGATCTTAATGCCAGTCCAAATCCAAGCGTACTTGTCGGTGGCGGCGTCTTTGACCGAGCCTTTGCCAAGGGTGCAGCCGATGGCGAAGAGGATGATGGTCGAAGAGAGGTTGCCCAAGGTATTCGCGGTCTGGTAGAACCAGGGCAAGGTGACGTCGAATCTCCAGAAGGCGACTTTGGTCTCAGCGACGTTAGTGGTGAGCCAGTCGGTGCGGACCAAAGCGGAGCCAGGGATGGCCTGGAGAACCCAGAGCAAGAGGCCAGCGAAGGTGGCGATCAAGATGGGGTTGAGGAAGACTTTCTTGAGGATCGAAGAGAGCGTGGGCTGCTCTTTGGAGACATCACCCTCGCTAGATTCGCCATTGCCCTTCTTAAGAGAGACGCCGGCGACAACCATGTAAGCGTAGCTATAGAGGAAGACGCGGTAGGCAACGTTCATGATGTTGAAGTAATTGCCCGCGGTTTTGCCATAGATGGCAGTGACAAGAGGATAGGCGAAGAAGGTGGTTGACCCAAAGGCGAACAAGACGGCGAGGACATCGCGCTTATTCTTGTCCTTGACCCAGAGGAAGATGGCCTTCCCAAGGAAGATGAAGAGGATGTAGAAGACGAAGCCGCCGACGAAGTTGACGATGGCCCCCACCCCTTCCGTGACGGTGAAATCTTTCATGAATGAGCAGAATGCCAAGCAAGGCAAGCAAACGCCCATGACGAATTTGGTCAAAACCTTTCCGGTTTCTCCCGGTAAGAGCTTTTTCTTGGTGAAGATGAAGCCCAAAAGAATGAAGATAACGGTTTTGGCGATGTTCGTCCAAAGGGTCGTGTTGGACATAGCCGTGGCCAGGTTATCCCCGATGTTTCCTGCTAATACGAGATTCATAGCAGACTCCTTTCCTGAAAAAAGCCTTTTTTCGCTCTTTTCGGCACAAGAATTTACACAAGTGCCTTTGGAATTCAAGATGATTAATCAACTTTACTGATTTACCGCTTGGAA
>CAVGXP010000037.1:1334-3979 GCA_963633165.1 bacterium | reverse complement strand
GATAACCAAATAACGTTATTTGGGAGCAGATATCTTAGATTTTATGTAATCCCTCAATGCCGCATCCTCACAATAGACATAACACCCTTTCTGTCCGCGCGTCAAAAGCACTTTATAGGTGTTTCTTATAAGTGAGTCAGCCAAAGTTTTGTCTTTGCATTTCCTGATGCCGGAGGAATTGTCATCGCTTGAGATTTGATTTTGGTCGGTAATAACGCGGCCGCCCTCATAACGCAGATCTTTGCCGATGATGACCCCAACGTAATCGAATTCAAGACCTTGAACGGTATGGATGCACCCCACCCGGTCTTTTTGCCTAGGATCGATCGCGAATAAAGGGGTTTTGGAGGCGTTAGGATCATTCCAATTCGCCTGGAACCTTCCTCCATCGAGGCTAATATCGACATCCCCTCTTTTGTTTTTGACGTTCCAATCGTAGCAATACCCCGCGACGAGGCGCGATTTGCCATTAACGTCGTTCTTCTGCAAAATAGCCTGACGCAGCGAGCAAGGATCGTCAAAAACCTCGAAATCAAAGCTTTCGGGGTCAAGTTTGTTCTCACCGGTGTCCTCGATGCCAAGCAATTGGTTTATGAAAGCAAGATAAGCCTCGCTGCCGTTGCAGCGGAATTCGCTTTTGAGGTTGTAAGACGGGCCTTCGTAAATATGGTTCTCATCCACTCCTTCTAGCTTCGCCCAACGTCGGATTTCCTCCACGCTGCCGATGTCCTTGATTGAGATCCTTTGGGTCTCGTCGATGAAGAAAACGGATAGAAGAGAAGCGTAGATGCATTCTTTTATTTGGTTCTCTCCCCCATAATCGCGGAACATCTGCTTGACTAAACGATGGGCCTCATCGACTAAGAGGCATTCGTAGAAATTAACGGGCAAGTCATGGAGGCCAAAAGGGGAACGGAAAAGCTCATCCACCGCCACCTCTTTTTTGACGTCGCCTTTAGAAAGCATCTTGAGGTAGACCTTCCTGGGAGAGGAGTTCTTGGTGAGGTAGGCGCAATGGGAGTCTTTCTTAAGCAAGGCACATAAAAGGTTTATGGCAAGCACCGACTTCCCCGTGCCGGGCCCTCCCCTAACGATGAGCACCCTTTTCTTACGGTCTTTTTGGCAGGCTAAATAAGCATTCATGATTTTGTCGTAGACGACGCTTTGCTCATCTAAAAGAGTGAATTCCTCGTTCCCGTTAATCATGGACGCAAGGCAATCCTGCAAAGCTTTGGCTGGCCTTATCCTGCCGTGGTCGATCTTATAGAGAATCTCGCCATCATCGCTTCTTTTCTTGATGCGTTTGGCGATGAATTCGGACAAAGCGCGGTTGCCGTGCCTTGCAAATAGCGGGGCCTCTTCTAGCCAAGGGGCGTATAAAGGATCAAAGAGCCCCTCTTTTTGATTCTCATCGTAATTATGGCAATAGGCCGCCGGGGATAAGCGGATGCGCCTGTCCTGGACGAAACATGAATAATTGGCGATGTGCTGCTTATAGGAATAGGCCTGATAACAAGGGTGGGCGACTTCCCTTATGGCGCCGCCGGTGTAAGTCTTCACCGTATGGGAGGACACCTCATCCACTTTCTCGGCCTTCTCCCATTGCTTCAATTCGATGATGACGACGTTGTCGTTTCCTTCCATATCGCTTCCGGCGATCATGAAATCCACTCTTTTTGAGGTTAAAGGAATCTGATACTCGATGGCCACCTCCGCCTCGGAAGGTATCGAGGGATTCTCCAAAGCCATCCTCATGAAGGTAAGAGAATTCTCCCAGGAGCGGAATTCGGCTTCGTTGTTGTCGCTTATCCCGTTTTCTAGGAGCTTTGCCTTGACGATTTCGGCGATTCTCCCGTCGATGACGTCCCTAGAGAAATCCTTCTTATCCGCGTGATATACAAGCATAAACTGTCCTTGGGATAGTTATAACACTTTTATATCATCTAGTCTTTGTTATATTCGATTGCGCCGCACTTTGCAGGGAAAGGCTCCCATCGTTTTTCCCGTTCTTCGGGCTTTCGCGGATTATGGAAGCCTTCATGAACTCAAAGAGCTTGCTCCCCGTGTCGATGACAATCGTCTCGTATGCGGATAAGTCCATCTCACCAGGTTCGACAATCACGGTTCTTCTCTTTTTTTGTCGTTTTCGTATTTTTCGAGCGTGGCTTTCCATGCGCCGATTACCGCGTTCAACGTCTTTTTGAACACTCGCTCGTAGTCGTCGCGGGCAACTTGGTTGAAAGAGTCAACCACGCACTCGTGCGCCCCCTTGGGCATTGAGTCAAAGAAGTCCGCTGCGGATTCGGCAATCCCCTCTTCATAAGAGTCGTCTTTTGCGGTCATCGACATGTAAGTCAGCGTCGATACCATCATGGCCTTAAAGGCCTCGAATTCAGTCATGCTTTTTTCTCCTTTGTTTATATCCATTCTTTTGGGTCAACGCCCAGCGCAATAGCAAGCGCCATTTTCGTTTTCGGCTGGAATTCATGCAAGGCTCTTTCAACCGCGTTCACGGTCGTGTTGCTCATGTGTGCCTTTTGCGCGAGCGCGTTTTGCGACAAGCCTTGCTGGAGTCGTTTCAACTTAACTGTTTTCCCGAATTCAACATCGGTCATCATCTCATTCTCACCTCCTTTCTCCCGTTC
>CAVGXP010000037.1:0-1324 GCA_963633165.1 bacterium | reverse complement strand
CTCCCGTTCTCTATGACATCCTCGACATTCGAATCGAAGTCGAGGACAATCACCTTTGCTCTGCCGTCGGAAACCATCCCGACGAACCTGTCCTTGTCGCTCTTCGACCATTTCTCGTAGACGGTTCTGAGCCCCGCCTCATGATAATCGTCGTACTTAAGCCCTATCCCGTCCTCGGCCGTGAGCGTGCGTTCCCACCTGAACATGAGCGCTCTCAGCATCGCCACGTGGGCGATTGGAAACGCGAGCCTCTTGATGTCGAAGGGCTGGCTCTCGTCTTTGACCTTGAGCACGCAGCAGACGTTCGTCTTCCCGTTTCTCGGGTGCCCGCTGAAGGGGACAAACGAGACGCTTATTCTGCACCTGTACCCGTAGTCTCTCTCAAGCGCCGCGATTCCCGCAAGTTGCTTCGACATGCGCTCCTCGATTTCGTTGGCCGAGGGGGAGCAAGCCCGGTCAATCATTATCAAGAAGTCAAGCACCTTCGTCTTCCTCCGTTCCATCTTTTGATCAAGCATGGAATTCGGGAGATTCATCACCACATGAGCCGGGATGGGAGCGAACCCCGCGACGTTTGAGAACGTCTTCCTGCGCGTTTTTTCGCGAACCTTCAGGAGATTGCGGTCGAAGCTCATCGCCATCGATTCCACGGGCTTATCCCATCCTTCAAGAAGCAGTTTATAAGCCTCCTCCCACGAGTTGACTCCGTGCCAAGAGCCGAGCTCGCAACCGTTTGGATTGTTCTTTTCCTCCTCAGGCAACCGTCTATCGAGAGTCTCGATGAACTCCTGGTAGTCACCGAACCGCTCGACGTACATCGAAGCGTTTGGGCATTCTTCGTATTTTTGAACCCTTTTTTCCATGATTTCTTTACCGATGTAGAAGTAGTCATTAAGGATGATACCGACCAGATCCCTGCGATAATCGCAAACCCGGGTTGGATGAAATGCGTAATCTTCCCCATTCTTCCTTTTTTTGTCCCCGATGGACGTGTTCGTTGATTTCCATCGCTAGGCCAATCGAAGACATGTCATGGCTTTCGATGTCCTTCGGATCAACTCCGGCGTTTAGCAGATACTGATGGATCTTTTTTAAGTTCTCGTTCATGAGACTGCCTCCTTACGTGGCTTATTGTAAGGAGACGGAAAAGCGGATTGGTCAAACCGCATTTGACAAAGACCATTAAGGAGAAGCCGTTCGTTAAGCGGTTTTGTTTCAGTTGGGCAAACGCGAACTTGCGGGGTGCGTGTACGGATTTTACAATAGGGCAAAAGAGAGGTTTCAATCATGAACAAACCCGTCCGAATCTTAGCCGTTATGTCGA
>CAVGXP010000036.1:19216-31672 GCA_963633165.1 bacterium | reverse complement strand
CGAGAATGCAATAGACGCGTCGGTGTTTTTTGCGTTCGGGTAATCAAGTCTGGATATCCTGAAATGCTTGTCTTGCGCTGAAAAGAAGAATCGCCTCTTTTCTATTCAAAGGCCAGTTATCTAAAACTTGATCAATCTTTCTTTTCGTTCGCGTTCCCAAAACAAATAGATTTTATAACCGACTTTTAAATTTAAACGGAAAGAAATCAATATTAAAGGCCGGAAATACGGAAAGAAAAACGTTCAAAAACCGAAAACGGCGGAAAGAATTTAAATTAAAAACGCCAAAATACGGAAAGAAATTTGTTCAAAAAGCGAAAACCACGTAGATATTGTAATTGCGAATCAGGGGGGTAAGTTTTCATTTTTGCAGAAGGAACGGTGCTTAAATTGCCGAAAATAATTCAATCCAGGGAGGTCAAAAGGAATTGGATGTACTCTATGGAGAATTCCGCCGGGGAGGCGATTAAGGTCATGCCAACCTTATCCATGGCTTGTGCTTGTTTCTGGTTCGGCTTTATAAGTGGGTAAAGACTGTGCGTCAACATGATGAGCGAATTGAAGAAAACGTTTCTTTTAGATAGGGGGGTGTTGGGAAAACTTGCTTCGATCGCATCCCGCAGACGATTCAAATATGGCATTAAGGCGCTTTTGAAGGCTACGAGTTTATCTAAGCTGACGTGGGTCTCAATATCGACAAGATGAACCGAGATGATTTCAAGGAGGCGGAGATTATTCAAATAGATAGTGGAAAGCTTCTCGGCAAGATTGGTGGAGTTTGCAATAGCGTTTGCTAGTTCCTTGAGAAATCCCACATAATCGTTTTGAAGGACATCAAGCATGATTTCCTCTTTGGATTGGTAATAAAAATACAAGCTAGACCTAGCGATGGATATTCTCTCGCTGATGGTTTTCATCGTGATGTCTTGATAGTCGATTTCGTCGTACATTTTGCTCACGCTATCGACGATCTCTTTTTTCCGCAGCGTTGCCTGCTCGGGGTTATGGGCTCTTTTCATGGTTCTTGAACTGATTTTATACCATTGTTGACACACTGTCGAATCGTTCTTATAATGCGTTTGTCGACACAGTGTCAATAAGGAGGAACCATGAAATCGTTAATCATCTATTTCTCTAGAGGCGGCGAAAATTACGCCGTAGGCAAACGCGAGCAAGGGAACACCGAAGTGGTGGCCATTGAAATCGCTAGGCGCGTTGATGCTGACCTCTTTAAGTGTGATCCTGTCAGACCTTATTCCGATAACTACGAAATTTGCTGCAAGGAAGCCAAAGCCTATCAAGATGCCGATGCTAGGCCGGAGCTGAAGAAATATCTCGAGGATATCGCTGAATACGGCGTCATCTATATCGGTGGTCCTGTTTATTGGGGAGAATACCCTTATGAGATATATTCTCAGCTGGACCGTTTGGATTTCACGGGCAAAATCATCAAGCCCTTCACGACCCATGAGGGTAGTGGTTTGGGGCAATGCGAAGAAGTCCTGAAAAAGAAGTGCGTCGGCGCTTTGATTAAGCCAGGGCTAGCTATAAGAGGATGCCGAGTCTTCGAACAAGCAGAGAAAAATAGAATCCTAAGATGGGTTAACGAATAAACCGCGAAAGGAGAACGCAATGGATTCCACAAAATTAAACAATGGTATTTTGATGCCCTCATTAGGCATAGGAACGTTCTTGCTCGAGCCCAAAGAGGCCTATGCAAGCGTCTTATCCGCGCTGAAAGATGATTATCGTCTCATCGACACCGCGAATATGTACAACAATGAGGTTTCAGTCGGCAAAGCGATTAGGGATAGCGGTGTATCTAGAGAAGAGGTTTTCGTTTCAACCAAACTGTGGCCTAGCGAATATGGCAACTTCCACGCTGTTGAAGAGACTCTAAGTCGCCTTGGCTTAGACTACATCGACCTGCTTTTCATCCATCAGCCGACAGATAATTGGAGGGAAGGTTATAAACGGCTTATTGAGGCGTATGAAACGGGCGTGATCAAAGCAATAGGCGTTTCGAATTTCGAAGGCCAATACATCGAAGACCTTTTGAATGAATTCGACGTCATTCCTCAGGTCATGCAAGTGGAATGCAACCCCTTCTTCCCGCAAGTTGAGCTAAGGAGAGTAACCGAGCCAAAAAACATCAAGATCATGTCCTGGTATCCTTTGGGTGGAAAGGGGATGACGAAAGATTTGCTGGAAAATGCCATCGTTGTCGATTTGGCGAAAAAACACTGCAAATCCCCAGCCCAAATTGTGTTGAAATGGCATGTCCAAAAGGGTTTTGCGGTTATTCCTGGAAGTAAGAACCCCGCGCACATCAAAGACAATGTCGATATCTTTGACTTTGAGTTAAGCCCGGATGATATGGCTAGAATCGATTCACTAAACAATGGGCAAAGGCATCATGTTCACAGCAAAGAGAACCTTAAGCGATACGAAAAGATGCGCCCGACGTACGAAAAAATAGACGTTTAATCGCCTTTTTCTTGAGGGGCAATAGAACAAAAAACGTTCCAGTTTAACGGAATTCCGCACTATGTTAGAACTTTTGTAAGTGATACAATCGCGTGGGTTAAAAGGTATTACTTATGAAACGCAAAATCGGTTGCTTAACCCTATGCGCTCTTGCCTCTATGGGACTTGCCTGCTGCAATAACGAGGCGAAAACGTACTCTTTGACGGTGTGGACCTATTATAACGGGGATACGGAAACCTCTTTTCAGCAGCTCATCAAGGAATACAACAACACGCAGGGGAAAGAAAACCACATTGCCGTTGACACGATTTCCCAAGGCTCCAGCGTCAACGATCTCCTTGACGCCCTTATCGCCTCCGCTAACGGCGATTTCGGAGCCAAAAAGATGCCAGAACTTTTCTTGGCTTATCCAGATACCGCTTACGAAATCGACAAAAAGGGCAAAATTGCCGCATTAGACGATTATTTTAGCAAAAGCGAGCTCGCCAACTTCAATGAAGGATTCCTCAACGAGGGAAGGTTAGGCAATGACGCGTCTTTGAAAGTTTTGCCTGTTGCGAAGTCCACCGAAGCCCTTTACATCAACAAAACCGATTTTGATAAGTTTCTTTCCCAGCACGCCGATCTGGGCATCCAATATAGCGATTTGGAGACCGTCGAAGGGATCGTTGAAGTATCAAAGAAATATTATGAGGCTACTGGCAAGGCTTTCTTCGGAAGGGATTCGTTAGACAACTATTTCGTCATCTCAGCCAAACAGCTTGGGATTGATGTTATCGGCTATAATTCCGAAAACAAATTTGGCATTAATTGCAATCGCGATGTCTTCAAAAAACTTTGGGATTGTTATGCCGTCCCCATGGTTAAAGGCTATTTCAACGCGGACGGGAATTTCAGGAGCAGCGCTTTAAAGGCGGGCTCGATCCTTGCTTATGTCGGATCGACTTCTTCGAGTTCTTACTTTCCAAGAAATGTCTTCGATGGGGAGGATTCTTCTCATCCGATTGATTGCTACGTCATGCCCGCCCCCGGTTTTGAAAACAAGCCGAAATACGCCGTATCGCAAGGCGCTGGCTTCTGCGTCAGCAAATCCGATGAAGGGACTGAGCGGGCTTGCGTTGATTTCTTGAAATGGTTCACCAACAAGAATCACATCGGCACTTTCTGCGCCTCTTCGGGGTATTTCCCTGCGACGGAGGATGGCTTCAACGAAGAATTCATCGCCGCGGAGGAAGACGATAGAATCAAACAGACTTTCGCCGTCGCCAAGAAAATCACGAAAGAATATGGAATGTACACAAACAAAGTCGGGGAAGGCGGAAATGCCCTTCGGCAAACTTTGAAGAATTCCATGCTCTCTTATTGCACAGACGCCCTAAAAGAAATCAAAGCCTCCGACAACAAAGAAGAGGCCATTGCCAAATATTGCAGTGACGATAAATTCGAGGAGTGGTTTGCCTCTTTGGCGTACTCCGATTCCAATATTGCCTAATCACGATGAAGAAACCCTCCTTTAAGATACACAGCACCATCAATTTCAAGATCTTGGTTCCGACAATCGCGGTCGTTTTGACGCAAAGCCTAGCTATTTTTCTGATTTTGATCTTGGGGGTCAAGGGCAACTCCGTCGATCCCTCTTTGATTGAAAACTTCGAATCTTCCATAAATGTCAGGAAGAACTACGTGGAAACGTCCATGTCCAACAAATGGGCCAACATTTCCGATTTCTACAATTCCTTTCTTAACAACACCAAAAATTATCTCAATTCTAGTGGCGATGAAATCGATGATGTTCTTTCTGACAAATCCCTGACAACCGATCTGCTCTTAGACCAATTAAGCCTCTTCCCCGACATGATTGAAAGAAACCACGTCAACGATGCCTTTTTGGTGCTAGATACCTCTTATTCGGATGAAAAAGAGATGGTCTATCTCCGCGCTAAGAACCCTTTGAAGTCGGAGCTTTCCGAGATCGAGGTCATTTATTCACCCTATAAAGTCTTCAACGCTTATTACCAGATGGGCCTCAACCTTTCAAGCCGCGTTGACTCAAATGTTTATTCCGAAATTAACGACAAGGAATTCTTCACCAAAACAATCGAGACCGCTACAAAGTCCATCGAAATGAACCAACCGCCACTCGGCTATTGGGCGTGCACTTTGAATGTGTCTTCCAACCAAGTGCTGACATATTCTTTTCCCGTCGTTTACGAAAGCAAGGTAATCGGCGTTCTTGGAATCGGACTGACGGAACAATACCTTAGAAATTACGTCGCTGATATCTCTTTGGAGGGCGATCTAAACTTTGCACTCATCAAACGCAATCAAGACGCCTCCTTAACGGCTTTCAACGCCTTTATCGATTATTCACTTCCCGATTTGGCTTGCCTTGATCTTAACTCTACTTCTTTTGAAAACGTTTATTCATTCAATAACGAAGGAAAGGAATACCTCTATTTTGAAGACCAAATCAACGTCTACAACGGGAATACGTCTTTTGAAGATGAGTGGTTTATGGTGGGCGTTGCCGACAAAAGCCTCGTCTTGGCGGGTTCTAACAAGCTCTGCGCTCAAGCAGGCGTCGTCTTGGGCGTCAGCTCGCTAGTTGCCATCATCGCTTTGGTTTTTGTATCCGAGATGGTCTCAAAGCCGATTCGCAGAGTCTCCAAAGCCATCAACGAGGAGAATCTCACCAACATTCCCTCCACCAATATTGCCGAAGTCGATGCGTTATTGGCTAAGGTTGAATCTTCGATCAACGAAAACGTTGATCTCCACGACAAATTCAGCCATATCCTTGAGGATTCCTCCGCCAGGATGGCATTCTTAGAATATTCAAAGGCGAAAGACGAAATCTCGACGACCTCGAATTTCTACAAGATGCTTGGGCTTGAAAATGTTTCTGGCGCCATCAATTCGAAGGATTTCTTAAGCGCGATGGCGAACCTCAAACCTTCTAGCGAGGATGAGGATGCCATTTCCATTGATCTCGATTTCTTGCTGAAAGAGGGAACAACCTGCTTCCGCGTGGATTCGCGTTATATCCAATTTAAAGTTACGCCGAATAAGGACGGATCTTATGCGACCCTCATTGACCTAACGGAAGAATACGAGGCAAAGCGAGAAGTCGAAAGAGAAAGGGACCACGATGTATTGACCGGCTTGCTTAGCAGGCGCGGCTTCCTCAACAAGGTTCGTGGCGTCTTCGCCAATTGCTCCAATGGGGCTTTGCTGATGATCGACGTCGATAACCTCAAATTGATCAATGACCGTTATGGTCACCGATATGGGGATGAATACCTCAAAAAGATCGGCGCTTATTTCCAGAGCTTATCCAAATCTCGCCCCAATTTGCTGGCGGGTCATCTTTCTGGCGATGAGTTCATCTTCTTTTTCTATGACTACGCTATGGAAGAAGAAGACCGATTTCTTCAAGACCTTCAAAAAGTGGATCAGGAATACTTCCTTTTCGAAGGGAGCAAGACTCGCGTTTCTTTTTCAGCCGGCGTCTGCCGCTTCGAAAAAGGAATCGAATTGCTTGAGATGAGGAACCGGGCCGATTTTGCGATGTACGAAGCCAAACGCTCTGGCAAAAATCGAATTGTTGTCTTCGACGATAAAGAATACGAAGAATATAGAAAGCAAAATCTTCTCAGCGAAGAGCTTAACGAGATCATCACCAAAGAGCTGCTTGTTTACGCTTATCAGCCTATTGCCGATCTCCACAGTGGGGAAATCCTTGGCTATGAAGCCTTGATGCGCCCTTCTTTGCCTGGTATGACGCCTTTGAAAATCATCGAAGCCGCGAAACGTTATAACCGTCTCTACGATATCGAATATTTGACTTTCAATTTGGCGAGCAAAGCCTACGTTGCCTCTAAGACGAATAAGAAGCTTTTCATCAACTCGATCTCCTCGCAACTGCTTTCTGACCCGGCATGGGAAGAATTCAAATCCAAGAATTCCGCTATTTTAGATAAAGTCGTCGTCGAAATCATCGAAGAGGACTTCGGGCAAGGCGACATCATGGCAAAAAAAGTCGTTAGGCTCGACGGGGAAGGAATCGATTACGCGATCGACGATTACGGGACCGGGTTCAACAACATATCCATGGTCCTCAATTACGCCCCCAAATACATCAAAATCGAAGGCTCGTTGATTCGCGGAATCGACACTGACTTGAAAAAGCAGCAGCTCACAAGGACCATCGTTAGCTATTGCAAAGTTAACAACATCCAAATCGTCGCCGAAGCGGTGGAAACCTACGAGGAACTCAAATTCGTCAAAGAGGTGGGCTGCGACTATGCCCAGGGCTATTTCATCTCTAAACCGAAATTCGAAATCGAGGATATCCCCGAGGATTTAAAAGAAACGATTCGAAAGGCTTAAGCGGCTAAGAAAGCACGTTGAAATGCCCGAACAAAAGTTTGAACGTTTCAGCTAAGCCTGCGTTTTCAGATAGAAACACCATGGTTCCGGACTAAGTGACTTATGCATTTCGACTAAGCCTATTGTTTCACCTTTGTAAGTAAGTCTGATACATAGGACTAATGACTAAATAAGGACCGTCGCCTCATATATTCGAGCGGCTTAGAACTTCATAACGAAATATTAACTTGATATTGGGACGCCCCCGTTCTGCTTTCTTTATGGGTTTTAAGCTTCGCCCGCCATCATGGGGCGAGATCCCTTCTTTTGGCTGGTAAACAATCGTTATCGGGTTAAAAAGAAAGGTAATTGCCTGCGTTTTGCCCTGAATCTTACGCGTGAGAGAAGATCGCGGGCGAAAAAAACCGCTAGAGGTTTAAGCTCTTGGCGGTTTTGCGGGGATGTTATTTAATCGATCGTGACGGTTTCCTTGAACTCGCCCTTCCATTCCTTGTGACCCTTGAACTGATTGTTGTAATCAGGGCCTTTAGCGGTTTTGCTATAGGTGGAAGTGAGTTCGGTTTTGACGAGCTTGCCTTCGATCGTCTTCTGGTCTTGGGAGAGGAAGACGAGATAGTAGTTGTTAAGTTCGTTGGTGGTCCATCCGGAGTATTCGGTTTTGGAGAACCAGGAACCGATGTACTGTTTGGCGGTGGAATAGGTGGCGTAGGTCGGCTTGCCGTCGGCTTTGTCGAAGCTGTAGTAGCGGACCCTTAGATCCCTGTGAGTCTCGGTTCTCCACCAGTTGTCGCTGGGGCCTTTGTGCTTGTTGAGGTCGATGTTGCAGTAGAAGCCTTTGGCTTTGTCGAAGAGCTCCTTGTTCTCGCAGGTGAAGCCCACGTTTTTGAGGTAATCCTTCATCGAGATGCTGCCGGTGACGGCGACGTAGGTGTTGTATTCGTTGACGACGTCTTTGTAGAGATCTTCGACTTGGTTGCAGTTGAGGGTGTAAATCTCTTCGGCGTAGACCGGTAGCGACTCACCGCCGCCGTTATCGTAACGGACGATGGGGTTGTCGCCTTTGGTGAAGTAGGAGACGTAGTTGTCGTCGTTGTCGCCGGTGGTGACGGGGAGAAGCCTGGTCGAGACGGTTTTGCCCTCCTTGACGGTGAGGTTGCCGTCTTTATCGATGACGATGTCCCTGTGGGTGATCAAGTGCTGTTCGTCGTGCTTCTTTGCAATGGCGCTTAATTTGTCGAGCTCGTTCTTGAGTTCTCCGTTGAGGGAGTTGACGGCCGCGATCATCGCATTAACACCGGTTTTGTAATCGAGAAGATTGGAATCGCCTTCTTTTAGTTTGCTCATCTCGTAGGTGGCTTTGACGGTGGCGAGCTGGCAAAGCGAGTTGACGAGCGAACCGATGTAGCCGATGAACTTGGTCCTCGGGGCGATGGTCATGTAATCCCAGGTCTCGGTTCTGCCATAGATTTCTTCGTAGAGATCGAAGAGTTTGATGGAGGTGTTGGCGGAGAAGGGGGTTTGGATGCTCTTGGCGAGGTTTTCGACTTCGTTCCAAAGGGTGTTGCCACCGAGTTTGGTGAATTTCATCTCGTTGAGCCCTTCGATGAAGGTTTGCTTTTCTTTTTCGAGTTCTTTTTTGTCGGATTTGTCGTCGGTTTCTTTTTTGGCGAGGTCGATCATGGTCGCCATTTTCCCAGCGACGGGGGTCTGAACCACGGAGAGCTTTTCAAGAAGCTCGTTCATGATGGTTTCGTTATGGAGCTGAGTGACCTTCCTTTTGATGTCGACAATGCCCTGCTTGAGGTCGTTTTGCAAGGTATTCAGCTGATTCTGGATTTGGTCGATGGTTTTCTCTTGGCTGGAGCGGGCATCGATGCCGATGGCTTTGAGCAAAGAATTGAAGGCCATGATTCCGATTTGGCTTCCGATACCGCTGAGGATTCCGGTCCCGGCGGCCTGGATGCCTTTGGTGATGAGCCCGGTGAAATTGAATCCGGTGGAGGGAGCAACGGGGGTGACTTCGCCGCCGAGCTTTGCTCTATAAGCAGCATTCAACACGACGGTGTTTTCATTGCTTTTGGTTTCGGTGCTGACCCGGTTGTAGGCAACGCCGCTAGCAACGCCGACAGTGGCGGATCCGCCTAAGGCCAAAGCCAATGAAGCAAGTAAGATTTTGATGCTGTTCTTTTTCATAGTTGCATCCTCCTTTGTAACAAAGATTGCTTGTGTGTATCTTTCTTACAGGCAAAGTTTACAACGAACTTGTTTCCTTGTCTACAAGAAAAAGAAACAAAAAATAAAAAATGTTTCTTAGGCAATTTTTAAAGGAAACAACACAAGAATTATGTAATGCGTTTCAGCTATATCCTTATATTAATAAAGAAAGCGTTTCTCTTTTTTGGCTCTGCGTGCATTTCGCTTTATCCTAAGCCCGTCGATTTAATTACATCTTTTTGGATTGGGTGCATAATCCTCCCATCAAAAGGGCTTAAAGATGAAAATTCGGGATTTGGAAGATAGGGACATTGCTCGCTGCCTAGAAATCTACAATTACTATATTTTGCATACGCCTTTTTCTTTTGAAGAGGCCGCGCTTTCCTTAGATGCTTTTAAAAAGCGATGCCAAAGGATAAGCGAGGAATATCCCTATATTGTTTTGGAAGATAACGCTAGCAAGGTTGTTGGCTACGCTTATTTGGATGTCTTCAACCCTCGCAGCGCATGCCGCAAGAAGACGGCTGATCTTTCAATATATGTTGATTGTGACTTGACTCATGCCGGCTATGGAACGCTTCTGCTTGAGGCGATAGAAAAGGAAGGCAAGCAAAAGGGCCTTTCCAATATCGTCTCCATGGTCACCACATCCAACAAAGCTTCCCTAGCCTTCCATTTGAAGCATGGATTTCTGCTTGAAGGGGAGGTCAAGGATATCGCTGAGAAGTTTGGTGAAAGCCTTGGCTTGTATTATCTAAGGAAGCCGCTTTAATTCCCTGTTTCTTAAATTTCGCTTAAGGTTATCCTTCTAATGTTAAGGAAGGAGGGAAACTATGCGCATACTCTTGGTGGACGATGAAAAGGACTTTGTGAAAGCCTTAAAGGCGATTTTAGTTCAGGAACGCTACAACGTTGAGACCGCTTGCGATGGCGAAGAGGCTTTGTTTTACTTAAAACAAGGCAGTTTCGACTGCGTCATCCTCGACGTCATGATGCCGAGGCTTGATGGATTCTCTCTCCTTAAGCAAATGCGGTCTAACGGAGACAAAACGCCCGTTATTTTCCTTTCGGCTAGAGCCGACATCGACGATCGCGTAAAAGGGCTCGAGCTCGGTGGGGACGATTATCTGCCTAAGCCTTTTTCCTCCAAAGAACTTTTGGCCAGGTTAAAGGCCGTTATGCGCAGGGGCGAAGCCGATCCTAGCGCCGAGATGAATTTCGGCGACGTTTATTTAGACCCCTCTTCCTATAGTCTTAGGAAAGGAAACGAGAAAGAGGCGCTTTCATATAGGGAATATCAGATATTGGAACTTTTCTTCAAAAAGCCGGACCGCCGCTATTCCGCTGAGGAAATCCTCAACGAGGCATGGCCTTTCGACGCTGAATCCGATGTTTCCACCGTCTGGGTTCATCTATGCAATTTGAGGAAAAAACTCCAAATGCTTGGCTCAAGGGTAAGAATCACCTCCCAAAGAGGAGTGGGCTACAAAATGGAGGAGAAAGATGTTTAAGAAAATCCGCTGGAAATTCGTCGGCCTTGTAAGCGGGATCACTTTCCTTTGCCTTGCTGTCATCTGCGCGATCTTGAATTCAATTAACTACGTCTCTACTTATTCTCGTCTGGTCGAGCAATCCGATAGGGCGCTAACCCAAAGAAACGACTCTCCTTCCGATGTGCCCATGGATGGCAAAGACACCAAGGACAAAGAAGTGGCCCCCCATGCTTTTATCGTCGAAATCAGCGGAGACGCGTATTCGTTTTCTTCGACTGAGGCCTTCCCTTATAATGCGGATGAGCTGACCTCCCTTGCCGATTCGGTGTTCTCTTATTCCAAAGATCACGGTTTCATCGGCTATCTTTTCTATAGCAAAACGGATACGAAAGCATCTTTAATCGACGCTAGAAGCGAAAAAGAGGGTTTGGAAAGGACCTTTTGGATCTCTAACGGGGTCAGCTTTGCCGCTTTCTCCGTCATATCCGTATCCTCTTATTTCTTCTCCGCCCTCGTTGTCAAACCCTATGAGAAGCTCTATGAATCCGAGCGCCGGTTCTTGACCGACGCCTCCCATGAGCTCAAGACGCCTCTTGCCATCATCAACGCCAACTTGGAGGTGCTTGATAAAGAGCAGCCCCATAACACCTGGGTTAGATCTAGCTTAGAACAAGGAGAGAGGATGAGGGGGCTCATCAACGGCATGGTTTCCCTCAACAAAATCGAAGAATCCTCCGGAGAAATCAAAATGGAAGATTTCGACATCGCCATGGATTTGAATGAGGCGGTGGAGAGCTATGCTTCCCTGGCCATGAAAAAGAACGTCGCGTTAGAGACCGATATCCCCGATTCCTTATTTTATAAAGGCAACGAGGAACTTATGCTCAAACTCTTCGGCATCCTGCTCGACAACGCCTGCAAATACGTTAACGAAAACGGGATCATCGAAATCAGCCTAAAGCAAGACAAAAAGAGGGTTCTATTAACCTTTTCCAATACCGTTTCCTCCTGCAACCGTGAAAAACTCTCCCATTGCTTCGACCGTTTCTATACCTTCAATGAGGCTAGAAACCGGGCTGAAGGCGGTTATGGCATTGGGCTATCCATCGCCAAAGCCGTGGTCAATGAGCATCATGGGCAAATCAAAGCCGAAGCCAGCAAAGACGGCAAAAAAGTGAATTTCGCCATTGTTCTTAAAAAATGATCGTCCATTAAGGTTTGCTTAAGGTTCGATGTCTATCGTTTAAGCATAAGGAGGGCAAGACCCATGAAAAAATCCTATTTAGCCTTAACCCTGTTAAGCTCAACCTTGCTGCTAGGCTGCGCTAACGCAGGCACCAACGCTTCCTCTAACGACGCTTCCGTTTCAAGCGGATCCTCGTCGGAAACTTCTTCGTCTGGATCCTCGTCCAGCTCCTCTTCTAACTCTTCCGGCGGAGGCTCTTCTTCTAGCCAAGGGGCGTTCTCAAACGAGGAATTTGCTTTTGAGGAGGAAGACTTCCCCGATATCGAAGCGGATTTCTCTTCGCAAGAAGCGGAGACCCTTCCAGAAGGGACATCCATCGATCTTTCAAGCGTGGAAGAAGGCGGAACGGTATCGATAAGCGAAGGCGGAACCTATATCGTTACCGGCAACGCCTCCAACGCCTCCATCTCCGTCAAAACCTCCGGGGACGTCATTCTCTTCCTAAACGGCATGAGCCTGGTTTCCCTATCCGATGCCCCGATCTATGTCCAAAAGGCCAATAGCTTCACTATTCACGTTGCTTCAGGGACCAAAAACTACGTCGAGGATTCATCCTCCAACACCCTTGATGCGGCGATTTTGGTGAAGAAGGTGCCTTTGAAGATTGAAGGGGAGGGCTATCTCTA
>CAVGXP010000036.1:0-18960 GCA_963633165.1 bacterium | reverse complement strand
GTTCTTTCATGCCTAACAAAAGGGGATGGCATCGATTCGGAAGGGGAGATTTCTCTTCTTGATGTCGATACCCACATCGAAACGGAAGGGACGTTCATCCTTTATTCCTCTAGCGACGATACCGACGGGACCCTCTATGAGGATTCCCGTTATATCAAAAACGGGGATTCGTATAAGAAAATCGCCTCTGACGACATGAGCCGTTATCAAAACCGTTACTACCTTGAGCAGAAGTGCAAAGGCATCAAATCCGCTGGAGCGATCACGATTTCTGGCGGCCATCATTACCTCAATTCGACGGATGATTGCATCGCTAGCGACACCTCCATAACCCTCAAATCCGCGGAGTACGTTCTTTATACGCTAGACCAAGCCCTTAATTCCGACCAAGCTTTGGACATCGGCGAAGAGGGGAATGAGGCAAATGACGAGGACTTCGTCATCAAAATCTTCCACTCTTACGAAGGCATCCAAGGCGGCGACATCAATTTCTACGACGCTTACACCTACATCGTTAGCGAAGACGACGGCATCAATGCGACCTCAGACACCGACGGTTACGATGTATCGATGAATTTCCACGAAAACTCCAAAATCTGGATAAACGCCGAGGGGGATGGCATCGATAGCAACGGGGACATCACCATGGACGGCGGCGAGCTCTATGTGTTTGGCTCCACTAGCGGCGGGGATTCCTCTTTGGATTTCGACGGCTCTTTCTCCTACACCGGTGGCACGATCCTGGCCGTGGGGCAGCAAGGCATGGTCCAAACTCCGGATGCTAGCAACGTCAATGTGCTTTCCTTCAATTTGTCCTCTTATTCCGCAGATACGTTGATTTCCCTGATCGGGGGAGAAAACGAATGGAGCTTCATCCTTCCAAAATCCTACTCGCAGATGAATCTCATCCTCGCTAGCCCCAAGATCAGCGTCGGGGTGACTTATTCTTTGTATTCGAACTCCTCTAGCGAAGGCAGCTTCGCCAATGGGGTTTACGTTGGCCAAGCCACCTATACGCCTTCTTCGGATTCAAGTATTTCCATTTCCGCTAAACAAGGGCTGAACACCTACGGTTCTTCTAGCGGTGGCCAAGGCGGTGGCCCTGGCGGAGGAGGCAGTGGCGGTCCTGGGGGAGGTGGCCCCGGAGGGAGGTGATGGGCTTAGGCCCACGCCTCTTTTTATTTCGCTATTTTTATCAAGGCGATTGTTTTCCCTTTCTTCGATTGCCCGTCTTCTCCAAGGTAAATGAATTTGCCCTTGCCTTTCAAACTGACGTGCTCGCCTTCTTTGACGTAGGCGTCGGAGGTGGGCGAGGTGGAGGTCAAGGTGACGTTCCCGGCTTGGATCTGGCGTTTGGCCTCTTCTCTTGAGATAAGGAAGGCCCCGGCTAAAAGGCAATCGAGCCTTAACGACGACACGGGTACCCTCTTTTCCAGAAATTTAGGGCGGTAAGGACAAGAAAGAGGATCGACTTCCTCGACTTTGACGGGGTTGCGCGAAACGGAGGCAAGGTTGCTTTTGATGAAGTCGGCGTTCTCTTTTAAGACGTAGACGTAGGCTTCCTTATCTGTGAAGAGGATATCTCCTACTCTTTCCCTTTCGATGCCTAAAGACAGCAAAGCCCCAAGATAATCTCGGTGACCCATAGGGGTGGCGAACTTCTCGGCTTTGGGGTAAATCCTTAGGCACGTTATCAAAAAAGGGCTTTTTCTTTCCTCCTCAAGGAACGCCTTTTCGTCCCAATACGATGGCAAAAAGACAAGAGCTGTCCTTTCCGCTTCTTCATATCCTCCATAGAAAAGGCAGTCCCTCCCGTGAATCCGGCTTTCCGAATTGCCGGATTTGGACAACTCTAAAAGCAACCTCGCCTTTTCCGAAAAGCCAAGGAAAGCGGTGGAAGTCAGGTAATCCCCCTTTTGGCTTTGCATCGCGAGGTCTTTCACGTGGCCTAGGAGGTAGGCGATATCTTCGTTAGCCATATTATCGATCTTCGAAATAAGGTGTTGGATGAGAGAGGAAATAGGAAGTCACGTAGGAGCATTGGCTCTTTATCTTCAAGTTTTCTTTCTCGGCCAAAAAGAGGACGTCCTGCATTAATTTCCCCGCGACGCCTTGTCCCCTTAAACTGGAGTCGACGAAAGTAGAGAGGATAAGGAGCTGGCCTTTGTCTTTGGCAAAATGGACGGACGCAAGCGCTTTTCCCTCATAAACGTATTCGATCTTATCTTCTGAAAACCTTTTTTCCATAAGCGTATTGTACGGTGATAATGACGAAAAAGTCATTTCAATGCTCGAACTTTTGTCTTCCCTTTTTCTTAAAAATATCACACAATAAAACAAAGGACTCTAGATAAAGTCTCATAAGCCACATCGACGATTTGATAAAACGCCATCGAAAGGAAGCTTGATTTTATGGAGCATGCACGCATTGCGGATTTCCTTAGCTTTACCAAAAGATTGGACAAAGCTTTGTTCTACGTAAAAGGCGAGGAGGGGAGGAATCTCCACCTCAAAGGCATACACGTTCTCTGCCTTTTCTACATTAGCGGAGGCAAGCCCATGTCCGCGATGGACCTTTCCCGAGTCACCGGAGAGGACAAAGGGGCGATCTCCAAAGCGCTTGAGAAGCTACGTTCCGTCGGCTTTGTCGAGCCCAGGAAACGCTACATGGACGCTGTCAAATTGACCGCGAAAGGGGAAGAGGCCTCTCAAAGGCTATTGAAACGCATCGACAAAATCGCATCAATGGCCCGCATCGGCATAAGCGATGAGGAAGACGATGCCTTCCTTCTGACGATGAAGAAATACGTCGATAATTTCGACAAAACCATCAGCGACAACAAAGAGTCCAAAAAGTAGGAATTTACAAAAATACCGAATTACTCTTATTTATAAGAGGGGTTAAAACCGCCGTTATTTTCGGCGCTTTTCAAAAGACATTCGTATATCAAACCGATTCGATTGTAAATATTGGTAAACGGATACTTGAAAAGGTGCAAGCAATTTGTAAAATCAACGTGCAAATAAGGAGTGATTCATCATGAACGCAAAAAAACTTGCAGTCGCCATGTCCGCTCTCGTCCTCGGACTGACTTCCTGCGGTGGTAATTCCTCTACCCTTACCCGCAAAGAAGCCGAAACCAAATTGGACGAAATCGTCGCCGCTACCCCGGCCACTTACACCAAGCTGACCTCCACCAACGGAACCACCAGCCCCGCTGCCGTCGCCACCACCTACACCTTTGATGCTACTAGCAACTACAGCCACATCAAATTCGCGACCCCCTATGCCGCGGTCAACACCGAGACTTCCAAGGTCAACATCAACGAGCTCTTCGCTTATGCCGATGGCTCTACCAAATACGTCTTTGGGTATGATGGAACCACCAATGGTGTTGCCGAGAAATGGTCTGTTACTATCGACAGCTCCAACTCCGTGGCCTTTGGTGTCGTCGCTGGCTTGATGGCCAACTACGCCCAGAACAAGATCAACGACTTCGTCAAGTGCGGCCGTGAGCATTGGCACAATGGCGCCGGCGGACTTTCTGCTTACCTCAAGAGACAGGACAACATCGATCAGGACAAGAAGCCCATCGTCGTTTCCGACACCACCATCGAAGCCGGCGCGACCGAGAAAGGTTCTTACATCGCTTTGGTCGACGAGAAGTATTCTTCCACCGGCGAAGGCAACCTCACCCTCGATTTCGATGCCCTCTATCCTAATCCCGAAAATCCCGCCAAGCTCCACGAGCCCCTCTTGTTCGAGTTCAACGACAACGTTTTGACCCACTGGTACAACAAGAAGGCCAGCAACTACGCCGGCAATGAGTGGTACATGGATTACACCAAAGCCGACATCGTCGCCTGCGATTTCACCGCCAGCACCGAAGATGTCGCGGTCAAGGCTTCCACCGTCGTGACCTACCTCTCCGCTAAGGTCGCTGCCGATCAGCCCACCGACGAAGCCAACCTTTACCCCGCCAAATGGGGCACTAAGTAATCCTTAGATTACACCGATGACCTAGAGGGGGTTCGCCCCCTCTTTTTTGTTGTTTTTGAGAATTGGTAAATCGGTAAGCATTTATCGCTTCTCTTCGCGTGCGCGGAAACATATAATCCAAACCAAAGGAGCACATTGTCTTAATTATGATTGCTAAATCCAATCGTTTGCAGACGCCGAAAGGCTACAACGTCGATTTGCCTTTCCAGACCCTCCCTGTCCAGAAGCACCTTTTCATCCCCAAGACGAACATGCGCTGCCCCAAGGCGGACTTGTCCATTGAAGTGGGGGCGAAAGTCTTCTATTGCCAGGAGATCGGCGTCCGCCATGGGCCTTTCTTCGATCAGCCCATCTTCGCCCCGTGTTCGGGGACTTACCTCGGCTTAGAGAAGCATCTCTACCGCAATGGCAAGGTCGTCGATTACCTCAAATTCGAAAACGACGGCCTGGATACCCTCGACCCCACCGTCAAAGGCAAAACCAAAGAGGAGATCGCCTCCCTCACCCAAGATCAGCTCGTCGAGGAGCTCAAGCACTACGCCGCCGTCGGCTTAGGCGGCTCTTCCTTTCCTGCTTACGTCAAGATGCAGACGAAGGAGAAGATCAACACGATCCTCATCGACGGGGTTGAGTGCGAACCCTATGTGACCGCCGACCACCAAGCTCTTGAAAACGAGGAAACTCTCAAGAAAGTCATCGAGGGCATGATCGTCTTGGAAAAGGTGTTCTCTTGCCACGATGCGCGCATTTGCATCAAGGCCAAGCACAAAGAACTCGTTCCCGTCTTTGAGAAGGTTATCGCCTCTTACCCTGATTCCGGCGTCTCCATGCAGCTTCTTGGCTCTTTCTATCCCCAAGGTTGGGAAATCGCCATGATCAAGAAGGCGACCGGAATCGAAGTCAAATCCGGCACTTTGCCCGCCAAATACGGCATTTTGAATTTCAACGTCAATTCCATGATTCAAATGATGACCATTCTCGAAGAAGGCCACCCCATCATGGAAAGGAACGTCAATGTCAATGGCGACGAAATCGTCTCGCCAAAGACCTTGAAAGTCCGCCTCGGCACACCGTTCTCCTCTCTTATTGAAGCCTGTGGCGGATATAAGAACCAAGAAGAGGAGAAAATCCTCATCGTCGGCGGCGCGATGATGGGCTCTAGCATCCCCAACGATGACTGCGTCGTCACCCGCACCGTGACTTCCATTGTTTGCAACAAAAAAGCAAATTACAAAGAAGAGCCTTGCATCCGCTGCGGCAGCTGCGTCCTCTCTTGCCCCGCCCATCTCCACCCCGTGTTGGTGATGAAGGCCATGAAGAGCATGCCTGTCGACCGTCAGAAGATTAAGGACCTCAATGTCCTCAGCTGCATGGAATGCGGCCTCTGCAGTTATTCCTGCACCTCGAAGATCCCTTTGACCGACTACATGAGACGGGCCAAAGTCGTGGCGAAATTGCCTTGATAGAGTAAGGAGAAAAGAACATGAAATTCACTGTTGAAACCTCTCCCCACATCCGCAGGAGAGCCAGCGCCTACACCATGCTAGGCGATGTCCTCATCGCCTTGCTCCCGGTCATCGTCTGGAGCTGCGGGTATGGCTGGGCTGGCATAAAGAACCTCCTCATCCCCTTAGTCACGATGGAAGTGGCGGAGTTGCTCTTCGTCCTCATCAAAGGCAAAGGCTCGCTTAAAGCCTACACGCCCGTCAACGCTTTGGGGGCCGCCGTCAGCGCCCTCATCTTCGGGCTTATGATGGAGCCTCGCTCCGCGTCGATGGCGGGAATGGAATATTTCTACCTCGTTGCTGGAAGCGCCTTCGGCATCATCGTCGCCAAACTCGTCTTCGGCGGATTCGGGCAGAACATCTTCAACCCCGCCGCCGCCGGATTCGTCTTCACCAAGATTTGCTTCGCCTCTTCTTGGAACGGGGCCTACGCCACCAACGGATTCCTCAATCTCCTTAACCGTCCCATCGCCACGGGCTCGACTTATCTCTCGGGAAGCCCCTTCGTCAGCAATGGCGGCATCTCCGTCCTCGATCTGTTCCTTGGCAACACCCAAGGGGCGATGGGGGAGGTTTGCAAGATCGCCATTTTGCTCGGTTTGATCTATCTCCTTGTTAGGCGCGTCGCCGATTGGCGGGTCGTCCTCTCCTATGGCGCCACCTTCCTTATCCTCGTCCTATTCGCTGGGATCTTTGCTAAAACGGGCGTCATCTCCTTCACTGCCCATCAGCTTCTCTCCGGCGGATTCCTCTTCGGCTTGACCTTCATGATCACCGATCCGGTCACCATGCCAATCGATGCTCCCTCAAGAGTTACCTATGGGATTTTGGCGGCCGCCTTGGCCGTCTTCATGAGGCTATTCGCCTCCAATCCCGAAGGCGTGGCCTTCGGCATCTTGATCGCCAACGCCTTGGCTCCCTTCCTTGATCATTACAAGTGGGCCCATTCCCGCTACAGTTGGAAGGATTTCCTCACCTATGGCATCTTGCTAAGCCTTGGCATCGGCCTTGTTTGCTGGGCATCCTATTACAAAGCTAATAGCGAGGCCAACTCTCTTACAGCCGCCATCGTTTTGAAAGGAGGGTTCTGATAATGAAAACATTAGTCAAGTGCCTCCTTTGCGGCGGCACGCTCCTTGCCTTGGGTAACGTCAGCGCTGGCTTGCTCTCGGGGGTCAATTTGCTTACCTCTCCAATCATCGAGGCTAATAACGCTAGCAAAGCTAGCGCGGCCTATCTAGAGATCTTCCCTAGCGCTAATTTCTCTGAAAAGCAGGACTTCTCCTCTGAAGAGGACGCCAAAGCCCTCTCCGAGGCTGGCTTAAGCCTTTCGACCGTCGATTATTACGTCACCGCTTACGAAGACGAAGCCAAGACAAAAGAACTCGGCAAAGTCTTCCATGGCCAAACCGCAGGCCGCGACGCGACTTTGGAGCTGCTTGTTGGCTTCTCCATGCAAAACGGCTCACCGGTCTTGGTCAAAATCGCGATGGTCCAATGCAACGATTCGTTCAAATCGAAGTTCGAGGACAATTACCTCAATCCCGTCAATAGCGGAACTAGGAGTTATGAAGACGTCGCCGGAGTGGGGGCCACGGTGACCTCTACCGCGGTCAAAACCGTCGTCAGCGAGGCCGCCAAACTCTTCTCTGCGATCTCTGGCGGCATCGTCGAAGATCCTTCCGCCTGGATGAGCCTCTTGTTCGAAGGCAAAGGATATAAGCTTTCCTCTTCCTCGACTGCCATTTCTTCAAACGCGACCTTTACCAAATACTATTCCTATTACGACGACGCGCTTGCCCATAATGAATCCGGACGCTTCTATGTGGGTAAGATCGGGGATTTCTCCGCTGCGATCGCCGTCAGCGCCTCTGGATTTGAAGGGGGTTATATCCTCTCTTCTTCTTATGACGACGTCGATTACAAGACTTCGCCTTGCTATAGCGCTTCTTCCTTGCCAAGTGGAGAAACGGGTCAAGCCCTCTCTAACTTAGCGGAGGCTGCAGTAGCGCTACTAGATGGGGATCCGCTAAATACCTTGGAAGCTCAAGCCATCGCTTTGTATCAAGGCGGGGTTTCCGCAGTTAAGAGCGAGCTCAACCTCGCGCTGAAAAACGTCGCAAATCTTGGAATCGATACCTACGCTTGGCCCTCCGAGGAAAAGAAGCAGCAGATTTATTCTTCTTACGAAGTCTATGACGCCTCTGGAGCGACCCTCGGTGTCGTCTATGAAGCCGAGTTCCACATCGTCAAAGACGAATCCGGCAGCGACGAGACTGAGGCCCATGGTGGACTTTACTTCCTCCTTGGTTTCTCCGGCGAAGACTACGACAATCCGACTTTGACCGACGTCATCGCCCTTGAGAATTCCTTCTCAAAAGCTAGCGTCCTCCAGAAATGGTGCATCGACGTCTTTAATAATGGCGAAGACCATTCTTGGAGCACATTCAAAAAGGTCTGCGCCGCTGATGTTCCTGTTGAGAGTGCCAACATCGGCGCCACGATCTCCAGCCACGCCCTCTACCAGGTGGCCAACCTTGAGAGGGAACAATACTCTTTGCTTAAGAAAGGAGGGGAATGATCATGGAAAAGAAACAACGTTCCTCCCATTTGCAAGCCTTCCTCGCTCCGCTTTGGGAGGCCAATCCTCTCTTCGTCTTGATTCTAGGGACCTGCCCGGCCCTTGGGGTCACGACTTCCCTAGAAGCCGCTTTGGGGATGGGGGTGCTCTTCACCTTCGTCTTGGTGGGCTCCAACGTCTTGATCTCCGCCTTGAAGAAATTCATCCCCGAAGAAGTCGAGACTCCGGCTTACATCGTCATCATCGCCACCTTCGTCTGCTTGGTGGAGATGTTCTCCGAGGCCTTCTTGCCAGAGCTTTATTCTAGCTTAGGCGTATTCATCTCCCTGCTCGTCGTCAACTGCATTGTCCTTGGCAGGGCGGAGGCCTTCGCCAACAAGAACTCGGTTCTTGATTCCTTACTCGATGGCATTGGGAATGGCCTAGGCTACACCTTGGCCATCGCCATCATCGGCATCGTCAGGGAAATCCTCGGAACGGGGATGATCAGCTTCGGCAAAGTCCTCACCTTCTTGCCCTCCCTTTCCTTGCCCATCCTTAACTTCACCTCCATCGGAGGCCCGGACTTCTCGATTTCCATCTTCACCCAGCCCGCGGGCGCCTTCATCGTCTTGGGCGTGATCATGGCCATCATCCAATCCGTCAATTTGGCCAAGCAAGCCAAGGAGAAGGAAAAGAAGAAGCAAGAGCTCCTCGCCCAAAAGCAAGCTGCTGATAAGGAGGCCAAATGAATATGAATTACATCGTCACTTTCCTTCTTGCCATCGTCTCGTCAATGCTCATCGATAACGTCGTTTTGTCGAGGTTTTATGGCATCTGCTCCTTCGTCGGCGTCTCCAACAAACTCAAAAACGCCTTCTCGATGGGGCTAGCCGTCGTCTTCGTCATCATCGTCTCTTCCCTCATCTGCTGGCCTTTGTACCTCTTATTGGAGAAAGCGGGGCTCACTTTCCTGAGGACGATCGTCTTCATCCTCGTCATCGCCTCCTTGGTCCAATTGATCGGCTTCTTCATCAAGAAGTACAGCCCCTCCCTTTATAAGGCCCTCGGCATCTATTTGCCTCTTATCACCACCAACTGCGCCGTCCTTGGCGTGGTGGAGGAGAACGCTTCGAAAGGGCTCGACTTCGGAATGTCCATGGCTAACGCCATCGGAACCAGCGTCGGTTTCCTCTTCGTCATCGTCTTGTTCTCCGCTATCCGCATCCGCATCGCCGACACCGATACCCCCAAAGCCTTCAAAGGCCTCCCCATCGCCCTGATTACCGCGGCCTTGCTCGCCTTGGCCTTCACCGGGCTTAAGGGGATGGTGTGAGATGTTCTATCTGATTCTCGCCATCGCCGTGATCATCTTGCTGCTAGTGCTCTTCGTCGTGAGCTTCGTCCTCTATGTCAGGACGCCATCTCCTAAGGGATGCAAATCCCCTAGCGAAGAAGCTTGCTCAGGGTGTCTTAAAAAAGGTTGCGAGTTCTCCCTTTACCAGGCCAAAGGCGCCTTGAAGGGAGAAAAAGAAGAAGACAAAAAGGAGAATGAAAATGAATCTGACCCTAATTGAAGTCTCGCCCCTTACCGTGGTTTACGCCATCTCGATCCTCGGCGGACTAGGATTGGTGTTTGGAGTCGCTCTCGCTTTGGCGGAGAAATTCCTCCATGTCGAGGAAGACAACCGCATCGAAGAAGTCGAGAAGATGTTGCCTAACGCCAACTGCGGCGCCTGCGGATACGCCGGCTGCCACGATATGGCCGAAGCCCTCGTCAAAGGGGAGGCTAAGAAGGTCACCCTTTGCAAAGTCGGCAAGGTTGACAAGAACTTCCAGCCCATCATCGCCTACATGGAGTCCCATCCGGATTCTGACGGCACCAAGCACGTTCCGACCTTATGATATGGCGCCCCGTATGGGGCGCTTTCTTTTTGCCTCGCCGAGTTTGTGGCATAATGTTGCCCATGTTAAGCAAAGACGCCCGTTTTTTGAAATTCCTCGCCCCCTTGACACTGCTATTTTCTTGCGCGGGCAAAACCACTTTGTCCAAAAGCGTCTTCGCTATGGACACTCAGATAAGCATCCAAGCCCTGACGGATTCTGAGAGCGATTTGGATTACGTTTTGTCCGCGTTCGAAGAAATCGACGCGATCGCCGACGCCAACTATCCCCATTATCAATCCGTCTGCGTCTACGACATAAACAAAGCCACTTCCCCGATTTCGATTTCCAAGGAGCTCTATGATTTGCTGCAGTTCTCTTTGGAAATGGAAAAAGAAACGGAAGGGTATTTCAATCCGCTTTGCTATGGTCTCTCCTCCCTTTGGAAGGACGCGCTCCACCCCGTTCAAGCCGGAGAGTCCCCATCTTTGCCAAGCGCTTCCTCCATTGAGGAGGAGCTAAAGAAGATCGATAACACCAGCCTCACTTTAAGTGAGCAGGATGGAGTTTATTATGCTTATCTTGAGGTCAAAGACGCAATTATAGGCAAAGCCGGAATTGATCTTGGAGGCATCGCGAAAGGGTATGCGACAAGCATCGCCAAAGCCCGCGCCGAAGAGAAATCCCTAACCCATTATTTCGTCAACGCCGGGAGCTCCAGCATGGTTTTCGGAGAGAAGTATGGCGGGGATGGCTACTATTCGGTGAGCTGGAGGGAGGATCTCCCTGGCAAAACTCTCCGCATCAAAAACGCTTGCCTGTCGACAAGTTCCATCACAACCCAAGGCGTTGAAGTTTCCGGCAAAATCTACTCCCATATCGTCAATCCCTTCACCGGGGAAGCCAGCCCTTCGTTCACCGGGGTCACTTTAAAAGGAGATGACGCCGGGAAGCTCGACGCCTATACGACCGCATTGATGTGGGTGGAACCCTCTAGAAGGGCGGAACTTGAAAAGAAGTGGGGCGTCTATGGCGTTTATTACAAAGACGGCGTCATCATTGAAGATAGGCTTTTGGACGAGGCAAACGAATGACCCCATTCTGGAAAAAGCATCTTGGCGACGCCATCGTGATCTCTTTCTTTTCGATCGCTTCCATTTGCCTTGCCATCTACGCAGCCATCCCTAAGGGAAACTCATCCAACCAAGCCGAGATCACCCTCGACGGGCAAAGGCTCCATGAGCATGGCTTGGTGGATCTTTCTTCTTATGGCGAGGAAGAGACTTCCTTCACCATCCAAGGGCTTAAATCGGAAATGAGCATCGGCGTCAAGAAAGGGGCCATCTGCGTCCTTTCTTCTTCCTGTCCCTCTCAATATTGCGTCCATCAAGGCTGGATTTCCTCTTCCGGACGCCCTTTGGTGTGCGCTTATAACCACATCGTCATCACGATTCTTGGATCCTCGGAGGCCGATGTCATCTTATGAGGCGGTGGAACATCTACAAAATGACCTTGATGGCCATTCTCCTTGCCTTATCCGTGGCTTTGGGCGTGGCCGAGAGCTTTTTGCCGCCTTTAGGCCCGGTCGGGGGAGTTCGGCTAGGGCTAGCCAACCTCCTGATTTTGCTTTGCTTGTATGAACTTGGCTTCTTTGAGGCTTTGTTCCTAGACCTCGCCAAAGTCCTTTTGGTGAATTTGTTGAGGGGCAGCTTTCTGCAAATGGGCTTTTGGATGTCTCTTGCCGGGGCCGTTGCCTCGTTCACCATCATGGCCTCGCTTTATAAATTCAAAGTCTTCACCGAAGTCGGCGTGTCCACCCTCGGCTCCATCTTCCATAGTTTCGCCCAAGTTGCGGTGGGGGCCATCATCCTCTCGACTTCCAGCGTTTTCTATTATTACTGCTTCTTAATGCCCGTCTCCCTGGCTACGGGGATAGGGATAGGCGTGCTCGTCAACCGCATTCGCGCGACGAAAGTCATCGAAAAACTAAAGCAGAACCACGGCTTCTAAGCGAATTAAAAAACCTTTAAGGAATCTATTCGGAATAATTCTCTTCCAAGACCCTGAAGAATTCGGGGTCGGTTCCCTTTTTGCTGATATCCCATCCGAAGGGCTTGAATTCCCCGGAGAAAACCTTTTCCATCGTCTCGCCTAGTTCTCCTTCGTAGGCTTTTTCAATGTCGGTTTTCTTCGGGTCGAAGGCTAGCAAAGGCATCAGGCGGAAACCCTTGAAATTCGAAAGCTCGAATTGGCTTTTTAGCCATGGGAAGCAGGAGAAGAGATCCTCGGACTTGGAGAGTGGCGTAAGCAAAACAACGACCAATAGATTGGGGTCGACGTTTTCGTTTACCAGCGTCACATCGAATCCGCTTTCGCTAAGGGAGAGGCCGATTTGCTCGGCGAGGGTTCTATCCGTTGGGAGGTAGGCCAGTTGAAGTTGCTTTTCCATGAAGCTATCTTACCAAGAATCGCTCTTTTTTCGACGGGAAATGGCTAAATGAGGGCGAAAAACGTTAATGACTATTGAAAGTTAAAAAATATTAACTAAAAGTATTGACGTATTTGTTAATTCTTGTAAACTTGCAACGGTTAATCACCAGGACCACAAAATCATGCCATTGTTATTCGCGCCAAAAGATCAGGACCTTCGCATCGTCGCCATCAAAGGCGAGGCGAAAGTCAACAAGCACCTCGCTTCTTTGGGGGTGGTCGAAGGCGGCATCATTCGTTTGCTCGATGACGCCAACGGAGCGGCCATCTGCCAGGTTAAGCAGAGCCGCCTTGGGCTTGATCACAAGGTATCGATGTCAATCATGGTTACGTTGGCCTAGAAGGAAAGGAAAATCGTTATGACGCTTAACGAATTGCCCATTGGTTCTTCTTGCATCGTCAAGAAGATTACCGGAGAAGGCAAAATCCGCAGGCGCATCTTCGACATGGGAATCACCCCTGGAGCGGAGATCTATCTGCGGAAAAAAGCCCCGCTTGGCGACCCTCTTGAAGTCACTTTGCGCGGTTATGAGCTCACTTTGAGAAAATCGGAAGCGAGCTTCGTCGAAGTTGAAGCAGTGGAGGTGCCCGAGAATGATTAAAGTTGCATTGGCTGGTAACCCTAACTGCGGCAAGACGACGCTATTCAACTCCCTTACCGGATCCACGGCTTACGTGGGCAACTGGCCGGGCGTCACCGTCGAAAAACGCAGCGGAACCTTCTATTTCAAAGGCAAGAAGAGCAAAGGCGAGGGCATCGAGATCATCGACCTCCCCGGCATTTACTCCCTTAGCCCCTATACCCCTGAGGAAGTCATCTCCAGAGATTACATCCTCAACGAGAAACCCGACGTCGTCATCAACGTCCTCGACGGCACCAACCTCGAGAGGAACCTCTACATGACGACCCAAATCCTCGAGATGGACGTCCCCGTCGTCGTGGCCGTCAACATGATGGACGCCGTTAATGATAACGGCCAAACCATCGATCTTGCGGGCTTAGAGAAAGCCCTCAACGTCCCCGTCCTCGGAATCTCCGCCCTTCGCGAGAAAGGGCTTGAGGAATTGATGGAGGCCGCCAAAAAGGAGGCCGGCAAGGAAAGGAAGGGCGTCTCCTGCTTGAAAGAAGACGAAACGCTCAATTCCGCCAAAGCCATCTATGAGCAAGGGGAAGTCGCTTCGCCTTTGTTCCACGCCACCAAAGCCTTGGAAAAAGACGAGATCGAAGCCAAAGAGCATCCTGAAGAATACAAGAAAGTCCAGGAACTCAGCGCCTCCAGCAGCAAAGACTACGAAGCCGAGGTCGCCGACCTCCGTTATCAATATCTGACTCCGCTTTGCGGAAACCTCATTAAAGGTGCCGTCAAGCAAGAGAAAGAGAAACTCTCCATCTCCGATAAGATCGACAAGGTCCTCACCAACCGTTGGGCGGCCTTCCCGATCCTCATCGTGATCATGTTCTTGATCTTCCACTTCACCTTCGGCGGAGACCTCTTCTACATCCGCACGATCATGAACGCCTGCGGTGCCCCTGAATGGAACGGCTACCCGGGCTTCATCGAATTCACCCTTGGTGAGCTCGATAATGGAGAACCCGTTATCTACACCCCCTTCGCCGACTTGTTCTGGTCAGCGGATGGCATCAATTCCATCGGCGAATTCTTCCATTGCCTTGCCGGCGATGGCGAGACGGGCGTCCTTGGCCTCATCGGCTTGGGCATCAAGAAACTCTTGCTCGTCTGCGATTCGCCTGAATGGGTCGTCGGATTCATCTACGAGGGCGTCTATGGCGGCGTCGCTGCCGTCTTGGGCTTCGTTCCTCAGATCCTCATCCTCTTCGCCTTCTTCGCCGTTTTGGAGGATTCGGGCTACATGGCGCGTATCGCCTTCGTTCTCGACCGCATCTTCCGTCGCTTCGGCGTTTCCGGAAGGGCCTTCCTCCCGATGATCATGGGCTTTGGCTGCGGCGTCCCCGCAATGATCAACACCCGTACCCTTGCCTCCGACAAGGAAAGGATCAAGACCATCCGTGTCATCCCATTCTTCACCTGTGGCGCTAAGGCCGAATTCCTCGCCCTCATCGCCGCCGCCGTTGCCGCCGCCGTCCATCTCGACGCTGGCTTATTCACCTTCATCGTCTATATCTTGGGCGTCATCGTGGCTATTGCTACGGTCATCTTGATGAACCACACCACTCAGCGTGAGAAGGTTCCTCCCTTCATCATGGAGCTCCCTTCTTACCACATGCCTCAGCTCAAATCCTTGCTGATCCACGTCTGGGACAAAGGCAAACACTTCATCCAGAAGGCCTTCACCATCATCCTCGTCTCCACGATCCTCATCTGGTTCTTCGCTAACTTCACCTGGGATTGGACCTTCATCCCGACCGCTGACGAGGCGCTCGGCTTGACCGAAAAGAACTCGATCCTTGCTAATCTTGGCATGTTCTTGGCCCCCTTGTTCGTTCCTATGGGAATCGGCACCCAGGTCGAGAACAGCTGGATCTTCACCGTCGCTTCCATCCAAGGCATCGTTGCTAAAGAAAACGTTACCTCGACCGTTGAAAGCCTTGCCTCCATCATCGGGGCCGACAACTTCTCCGACGTCGTTGCCGCGAGTTTCGCCGGGCGCAGCACCTTGCAAACCGTCGGCGCCTTGTCCGCCTTCGCCGTCTTCAACATGACGACCATCCCTTGCTTCGCCTCCGTGGCCACGGCCAAAGGCGAACTAGGCAAAGGCAAAGCCTATGTCGGCACCGTCGTCTTCTGGCTCTTCTGCTCCTACGTCATGGGCTGTCTGACCTATATCAGCATCGCCTACGTTTGGACCTTGGCCATCACCATCCCCGCCCTCGTCGCCGTCTTCGTTCTCGCCTTCCTCTACGCTGGGCATAAGAACAAGCAGGAGGAGGCCTTGAAGGCCTAAGCGGGTATGAGCTGGATTGAAATCGCGGTCATCATCTTGACCTCCGCCTATTTGCTCTCCATGCTCGCTCTCTATATCTACAGGAAACGCCATCACCTTCCCATCGACCCTTGCGCCGATGCCCCGGGCCCTCGCCTGGTGCAGCAGTTCTACAAGGCCAAAAGGAAGGAGAAGAGGCTTCAGAGGAAAAGGGGGGCAAGCAATGGAAACTAGTTCCTTCGTCAAAACCCTCCTCGCCATCGACTCGATCAAAGATTCCAATTGGACCTTCCGCTACAAGGCCTTGGCCTTGGAAATGAAGGTCTCCAAATCCCGGATCTCGGTCCTTGTCGACGAACTGGAAGAGGAAGGGTACCTCTCCCGCAGCGGCCCGCGCGAAGTCAGCGTCCTCCCCAAGGGAAGGAAAGCCATCGAGGAGATCAAAAACCACCTCGAACGCATCGTCGCCGCCTATTCCTCCTCCCTCAACCTCCCGCAAGAGAGGCTCCAGGAGCTTTCCTTGATAACCCTTTACCAAGGTTCAAACTCCTTGCTCAATGCTTTGACCGGTTTAGCCACCGCTCAATAGAATCTCCAAAAACCAGGGGAACCCCTTCCTAGCCAGAAGGGGTTTTCTTGTCCTAAGGCGATTGTTGGAATAACCTATTTGACGGAGATAAATCATGGAAAGCCTACAAGAATACCATTGCTGCGTCGGGGAGATTCTGATGTATTGCCAAATGATCGAACACGACATCAAAGCCATCTACGCCTTCATGGCCGATGGGGGATATCAGGAAAATCTCCAGATGCTTAAGAGGGAGAAATGCACCTTAGGCCAAACGATCACGAAGATGAGGGAATTCGACCAAACTTGGGAAAAGCCTCTTTTCTCCGATGAAGACTATGATTTGCTTTTTCAGATTGTGAATAAGCGAAACCATTATGCCCATCAAGGCTATTTGGATTTCGTCTACGTGATAGGGGAAGAAGAAATCGATAGGGCTTATAACCTTGCTTTAGAAAGAGCCAAACAAGACAAAGAAAAGCTATCCACCCTTTATGAGGCGGTGGAAGACGTCAAGCTTTCCTACGTCGATTTCTAGTGTTTTGGGGAACTGTTTTCTATTACACTAATCAAGCGTCTCGGTAGCTCAACTGGATAGAGTAGTGGCCTTCGAAGCCAACGGTTGCGGGTTCGAGTCCCTCCCGGGACGCCACAAAAATCAGTAGGCTGACTACTTGTGATGTGTACACCTAATCCTGGACAAAAACAGGAAAGGGGTATTTTTCATTAAATACGATTGGAAATTCAAACTCGATTGCGCACTCAAGCACAAAAAAGGCAGGCGAGATTAGATTCTACGATTCGGAAGGAAACCCCATTTTGGAAATTGCCAACCATGGCGAGCCGAGACTAAATCACGGAAAGAAAGATCCAATTGTTCACTATCACACTTACAGCGGATTGATAAGGTCAAAAGCCATCGCAATAACGGACGAAATCAAGAAAAAGTACGCCGAATACCTCAAGGAATTTGATTTGTATGATAAATGCTAATTTAGAACAGTTTTTGGATACCGGCTGGTTTAACGAGGCGACTCTCTACCTAAATGGCTTCACCTATTGGTGCGAAGGTTACTGGGATCTCGAAAAGGAAAAACCCATGCACTTCTTCGTCCGCAAATACCCCTCGGAGATCGTCGATGAGATATACACCAAGCGAATCGATAACGGAGAAGACGACCTGGTCGTTTTCGATTTGTGGGGACACGGCGAGGATGACGTGAAGGCAGAATTTCTTAAGGCGAAGATATTCGACGGCAAGTCTTTTTGGGAGGTCGAAAGCGCCATAGCCTGGTACGATGAGATTTAGCCGTAGACGCGAACCCGGTGCTCACATGCCCGCTTGTCTGTTGTTTATCTGTTTATTCACTTCAAAAAAATCTGTCCGTTAGTTCCGTAAAAAATATCGTCTTTGCCCGAAATCATCTTGCAGAATTCCTCGAATTCCCGCCATGAAATAAATTCGGCGTCCATTTCGAAGGAATGTCCCCAAACGTACAACACCTGCGGCTTGCTTGCTTTCAGGCTAAGGAATTTCTTGCCGAGGCCGAAAAGTTTATCCTTCTCTATGAAATAAACAGTCGGGTTATACCGAAGCAGATTATCGGGAATATCGAACGAATCGCTCGAGGTTATCGTCCTCGCGAACTTAATTTTCGTGTTGTTTTTAATCACTTCCGCAACTCTGTCGTCGTTGTTCACGCCGCCGCTTGGATAAGCCATGCACCTTACGTCGTAACCGACGAGGGATTCGAGCAGTTTGCGGTCCTCTTCTACCTGCCATATGACGTCTTCGTCGGAGAGTTTCGTAAGGTTGGGGTGGGCGAGCGTGTGCACGGCGACTTCGTGTCCACGATAAATTTCCGCAACCTTGTCGGCGGGGTTTTTGTCGTGGCGAACGATATGGTCGGTTCTGCTTATTTCTCCGTTCGTGCCGAGAAGAGCGGAATTTAAGTTAAAAGTGGCTTTCAAACCGTATTTATTTAAAATTTCGATCAGTCTTTTATCTTGCGTAACGCCGTCGTCGAAACTGAACGTCACGGCTTTCATCTTTCCGTTAAAATTATTTTTCATAATACCGCTCCGGTCGGAATATTTTGGTTACTTTATACAAAAAGGAAACAAACAAATCAACCGATAACGTCGCGAAAGCAATCGGGTTTCTCTCACACGAGCAATTTTTATATGAAAAGTCGGTCACGATCGCTCTTAGCGGCGCGGTGACGAGTATCGCCAAAAAGTCAGTCCCGGTAATAGCCATGGCCGCCACCTTTTATAAGGCTGTGGAAATGAAATTGAAGCTGAAACGAACAATTCTCACGAAATATCCAATTATTAGGTAATCACTCAGAATATTTAACATAAAAGAGAGGTAGAGGAATCTAAATCTCTACCTCTATTACACTCGTAATTGGCTTAGGCCCCCGCGCGTAAAAATTGAAGTCCCAATGCCACAATCCGGTTTAACGGAATTAACGGAGTGGGTGATAAAGTGGGCGATAAAATGGCCTCAAACATCCACGAATTCTTTTTGATTTCGTATCAGACAAGGCCATGATCCGGGCTGCAAAGCCGCTCTAAAATTGCTTTATCCTAAGTCGCTCCAATATTCCCGTTCAGCATCGTCTTCCATTTTGGTGACTTTCGGAATCGCATTCCCTTCGTAGACTTCTCCGCTTCTGGCCCTCGTGATGTTGCTCGCCCTGTCATAACTCGCGAAGAGGATATTCGTGTTTTTCGAGTAAAGCGTATTAACGATATAGGCATTGACGTCACCATTTTCTAGAGTTTCCCAGGCGGCGAAGTCCTTGATATAGTGCTCCCCCGGGGCAAACTTCCTCCCGACCAGGATCGGCGTCGTCAGCCTTTTCAGGACGTCCTCGATTCTGTCCGCGCATTCCAGGCATATCAGGCTGGAACCGCCGTCTTTGACCAAATCGAGGAACTCGACCTTCCTCTTGAACTCCCATTTCAAGGCGCCGGAGTTCCTCCGCCCGTATGGGCGGTTGAAGTGATAGCTGTCGTATCCCTGGTTCAGCCCGCCGCTGTG
>CAVGXP010000035.1:0-7036 GCA_963633165.1 bacterium | reverse complement strand
GGCGTGACGATTTTTTTGTAATAATTATCGACGATTGGTGAATCATTAAGTTCTTCGTACGAATTTAGCTTAGTAATCATCGAAGTCTTTATTTTCTCATCCTGATATCCGTCCAACTCCTCTCTTGAAATTGGATGATACAATTTTGTTCCTTTGAGCTTATCAATCGATTGATATACTAAATTAATCTCGGCGCAGCAATTACTTACGCTTTCCCTTTGGACAATGACGTTCGTATCCAAAAGAAATCTGGCATTTTCGAATGACGGCTCATCTAATACGATTTCAAAAACATCAATACCAAATTCTTTGACTTCATTTGCTGCGTAAAATTTATGGCATTCTTTGATCAGCTCATCGAAATTAGAATACAAGCCTTTAAAATCCTCTTTCCAATATTCGCTCAAAGCGCTTTTCCAATCACAAAACCTATTTATTTTGTTAACTCTTGTGACCACGAAATTCTTTGCGTCTTGATTTGAAACGAGAATCAATCTATCGCCCACATTTAAAGAGGTGTATTTTGGAGAGGCAAGACGATATTCTCGTTTTTTTGTACCGCTTTTTATTAATGATAAAAATGGCGGCCTTATCTTGGCAATAATCGATTTCACACGCACTCACCTCCCTTATATTTTAAATTTTTATGTCTATAAATTCACTGCTTTTAGTTTAGCGTTTTCATAACAAAGTCTCAATTAGGTCTCGTTTTTTCCTAATATTTTCATCATATCGCCCGACTCATCTCGTAACACGGGTTGCAGCCTCTAAAGGAAAAGTCAATCGAGGCTGGAGCATGGCATACTCTATATGCGTTTATCACCTCTTTTGGCTTAATTTCTATGAGTGGTCGAACATATCAACTCAACCGAGACGACGAATGCCTCAACCGAGTAGATCTTGCCCAACCTCTTCTAAAGATACCCTTCTTCGTTTCTTTCGAAGCTGAAACGCTTATAAAAGTATTCGAATTCGAGTATTTTCTCTAATTGCGGCTCATTTTGCGTTGTAGCAACACAATCGTCTCCACATGGCCGATGCTGAAGGAAACCATCGCGAAGAACAAAAGCAGATGATGCTCTGAAAGATAGGTCTACAGCCTGTCAACGCCTTTCCTGCTCTCAATTCTTATCTGGATTTCTGCCTTAAATTGCTTCTATAAACAAATCGTCTACAAGTTGGGGACGAATCTTCCGTCAGGTTTTTCCATACAAGATGTTTTGCTTCCGCCCCCAACCAAAACATGCCGAAAGCGCCTAAAAAGGAGGATGTTCTTGGAGCTTCTGTCGACATGAAAAAACCAAAGGCCATTAAGGCTATCGGCTACGGTTGGAATGCCCTCAAAAAATCAATGAACGAAAACCTCGAACACCTTTCTTGCCAAATCTTCATCGATACGAGCGGTCGGTGTCTGGTAGCATTGGTACCTGTCGCTAGGATCGACCACAAACAATCCTCCGCTCTCCAAGGCATCCAAAAGGCTGTGGAGAAGCCTTGCGTATTGCGGGTCGACGAAGCCGTATCCCCTGGCCTGATCGAGATGATAGGACGCCGGGAGCTTATCTTTCTTTCCGGTCATGAAGTTGGTCAGGCTGCATCGGTTGAAACGGAAATTGAGCTCCTTGGAGATGGTTGTCAGTGTGTATTGCATCCCATTCAAAAGCGACATCACCGGCATGCCGGCCAAGATGCAGTCTTCGATCGGAAGCTTCTTTTTGCCCTGGATGTATACCTTCGAATCACGGCTCATCTTCTCCCAAGACGAATCGAAGTCCTCCGGAGAGATGGCCCGGTTGCATCCGGTGCCGTCGGCTTTGTAGTTGGTGCAGCCGAGGAAGAAGCGTCCTTCCCGCTTGGTCTTCTTGGCGATGAGATAGCCGTCGGAGCAGTCGGGACATTTCAGGATGGAGAGGTTCCCGGCGAGCGGGTTGTTCGTGACGAATCCGCAGAGCTCGGGATCGTTGGAGCAGATGTACATCGTCGCGGTCTTCTCGCCCCTGTTAAGCCACTTCCCCCTTCTCTGGAGCGGATACCCGCATCGAGGGCATTTGTAGCGGAAGTCGGCCGTCACGTTTTTGGTCAGCGCCGGCCCGTTTAAGATGACATTGGTGAATCCGTCCTTGATCTCAAGGATGAACTGGGAGGGCTTCTCCTTCGGCGTGATGAGATAGACTCTGTCTTTGGTGCGGGTCAAGGCGACGTAAAAGAGTCTCCTCTCCTCGGCGTAGTCGATCTCCTTGGCCTCCTTGAGGACGAGCTTCATCACGGGGTCGTCCTCGATCTTGGAGGGGAAGCCTAGGATGTCGTCCTTGCCGTTGATGACGATGACCTCGTCATACCCCAGCCCCTTGGAGCTGTGGGCGGTCGAGAAATGGATCCTCATCTTCGGGTTCTTCTTCCATCGGACCCGGTTGTCGGAGGTGCAGAGGAATATGTCGGAGAGCCGGTTGAGGTTCTTACCGTCGAAGTTGTACCGCCCGATGAGGAGGACGTCGGCGTTCGGCTTGTCCTTCTCGATCATCGAAAGGGACTTCTCGATGGCTAAGCCCATCTGATAATAGGGGCCTTTCCCAGGATCGGTCTCCCTTTGTTCCTTACTCGGGAGGGAGTCGTCGTAGCTCACGATGATGACGGGGTCCTCAACGTGCTTTGGCGATTTTAAGGACTTCCTTTTCTGGAGGGAGTTCTCCATGATGAATCCGCCGGCGATGTCAATGAGCTCCTGGGAGTTCCTGTGGGTGTTGGTGAGATAGAGCACCTGGGCGTATCCCATGATCCTTTCGAAGTCGGTGAAGAGGGTGATGTCGCTTCCGGAGAACCGGTATATGGACTGCCAGTCATCTCCGACAGCCAATATCTTGGCGTTTGAGCATTTGGAGAGCTTGTCAGCTAGGTTGAACCGCTGGAAGGAGATGTCCTGATATTCGTCGATGAAGATGTAGTCGTAGGGAAGCTTTTCGCCTCTTTTGATCTTCTCGTCTAGGACCTCCGCGGCATCGTTGATCATGTCCTGGAAGTCGATGGCGTTTGCTTCCTTCAGGGAGCTTGCGTAGTGCCGGTAGCACTGCATGGCGATCTCGAGGAAAAGATAGGTCCTCTCATCCTTGTTCTCCCGGGCATCACCTAAAAACTCCGTGAACTCGTCGATTTTGTACCCGTTGGTCTTGAAGCGGTTGATGAAGTTGCAGACGAGCTGGATGAGCCTTGTGAAATACTTGTTCTCGGCCGTCTTGGCCAACTGCCTGTAAATCACGTTCCGGTCGACCTGCTCGAGCTTGAAGCCGTTCTCGGTGAGGAGTTCCCTCAAATGGGCAATCAAATCTCTGCCGTCTTTGTAGGCGGAGAAGGTGTAGATAAGCTTCGTCCCGTGCCTTCTATGGAGGGCAATCTTGTCCTTGATGTGCTTCTTATACCTTTTCTCCTCTTCCGGGGAGAACCTCCAGTTCGTCCCGTCCTCGTTGACCCCGAAATGCTCAAGGTAGACTTTTTTGTCCCCCTGCTTCAAAAGAAAGTCCGGTGTGTAGGGCGTGGTCGTGTTGGGGATGCAGTACTGGTAGACGGGCTCGTATTCGTAGTCGATGCCGTTAACGAAGAGGAAGTTGGCGATCTGGAGCTCTTGATTGGACCTCACCTTCTCCGACTTCATGGTGACCCTTTTCTTGACGAGCTTCTGCTTGTAGTCCTCGAGGTCGGACTTCATGGTGCTGAGGTCGTCATTGGCTAAGGCAGCCTTATACAGAGCCACCGACTTCTCCTCGCCCCAGGGCATGTCGAGGTAGGAAGCGAAGAAGAGGGTGACCTTCTTGATGAAGGACTCGTCAGTGAGCTTCTCTTCGAGATAGGTCCTGAGGTCGTTGAACATGAAGCCGGTGTCGACGATCTTATGTCTTCCCTCATTGGATGCCAAGATGGCGTTCCCGATGGAATGGAAGGTGGAGATGACGGCGGGAACTTTAATCTTTTCAAAACGTTCTCTGAGCTCTTCCGTTGCTTTCCTGGTGAAGGAGACGATCAGAATCCGTTTGGGATCGATTCCTTTCCGGTCGACGAGATATTTCGCCTTGGCCTCGATGGTCGTTGTCTTGCCGGCGCCCGCTCCGGCGATGACGAGGGTGTAGTCCTCATCGTTTAGGACCACCTTTCTCTGGTCTTCGTCTAACCTAATGTTCGGGCTGTCCTCCCTGAGGATTAGGTCAAGGTAATCCCTATCGGACTCCAGATGATGGTTCACGAAAGCCTTGTTGTGCCTTTCGACCTCATCCCTGAGATTATGATAAAGCTTCCGGCAGTCCTCTATGGCGGAGGGGTCGGACTTGGTCTTCTTACACCACTCGGGGAGCATGTCGTTCTCATAATCGAGCGAGTCGATGAAATCGAAGGTCGGCTTGGCCTTCTCTAATAAGCCAAGGTACTGTTTCCTGGAAACGAACTCGTCGCGCGAAAGGATCCCCCTTATCGAATTGGAAAATTCCTTCATCGCGATGAATTTGGGGTCGTCGTTCCTGTATCTTGGTTTGAAAAGTGGCATGGTTTTTTGATGCTTTTTGGGATGAAACTATTCGGATAAGTCTAACTTGAATCTGTCTTTTAGATAATCGCGGAGATCCGGGTCGCAGGCATAGATGTATGTCCCTTTGATGCCTCTGGTGAGCAGAACCAGATAGGAGTTGACGATATCCTCGACGGTCTTGGAGACGTCCGTCCCCACTTTGCCGTGCCGGTCAAAGTAGTTTTCGGGACGGCATTCTATCTTCCCCGTCAATCTATTGTATGAGATGTCGGGGGCGAAGATCACGCCGGCATAGTTTAGGTCATATCCTTGGGAGGTGAAGACGGAACCCACCAGACCGACGGATTTAGGGTCGGTCGCGAAGTTCTCGTTGATCCCGTTCCAGCTGAATTGATGGCCTTGGATCTCGAAATCGTAGCTCTGTGTGGCTTTGACGCCTTTCTTGTCCCTCATCGATTTCGTGAATGGGAAGCCGTATCCGGAAAGGACGCGGCATAAGCCGTCGCATTCCTTGTCTTTGGATTTGATGTCCTCGAACATCTTCATGCAGTCGTCGTAGATCCGGAAATCATAGCCCGTCTTCTTGAAATCGGGAGCCGGATCCGCTGCTCTGTTACGGAGAAGCTCGTTCCAGTATCGGATGTAGGGTTCCCCGGCAATCAGTCGGATTTGGTTGTACATACTGTACCACCTGTTCTCGGGGCGCTTTCCCAGTTCGAGGAAATCCTTCTCTGGAACGTCGGCACCGGAAGTCGACTGATAGCGGTCATAGAAGAGAATCGTCACATGCTTCGACTGTTTTTTGACCCAATCCAGCTGGGTGGTGTTCTCGTAGTCGGTAAAACCTAGCCTGTCATCGGCCTGTTTGAAGGAAAGGTGGCTCGTGGATTTGCCGTATTGGGCCAGATGATGGGCTTCGTCGACGATGACGATGTCGTATCCCCCTTCTTTCTTGGTGAGGTCGACCGGGCTAACGACATTGACCGCTTTCAGGCTCGGTATGTTTTTGAACACCTCTTTGACCGTGTTCCGGAACTCCGTCATCGGAGCGACGAATGCGATGGAGATCCCTTTGAACTTCGCCAGCCTCCTATTGAGTTCGATGTAATTGAAAGCCGTCTCGGAGTCGTCCCAGGAGTCGACATCCGTGTAGTCAATGTTCTGGGAGACGGTGTCGACGATGTATTTGATAAGCGATATGGCGAGGATCGATTTTCCGGTCCCTGCCCCTCCTTCGATGATGATGCTCTGTCTGTCGCCTTTTTCCATCGTCACTGCGATATCTTCGAGCAGGTTCATCTCCAGCTTGAACTGCTCGTCGGTCAGCTGCTTGAAAGGGGAATACTTAAAGACCTTCGAATTCTCGACCTGGAGCAGCGTCTTGCTGGCAAGCTTCCTTTTCCTCAACTGGTTCCAGATGTCTTTGAAGAGTTCCTTGTAAAGGGCGCGTTGGTAATAGTTATGGAACTTGGACTGGCCGTTGTTAAGGTTCTGCAAAAAGAAGAGGGCATCCGCGTGCATGTGTTCGATCAGCATGTTCTCGATGTCGAGGATGGCCGACTTATTGAACATCTCGTTGAAGAGGACGTATTCGTTGACCATCGGCTTCCTTACCGGATTATCCAGATGCTGGGTCATCCGGTTATAGGCGCTGGAGGTTTCCCCGACATAGGCGACCGGCCTCTTCCCATCCAGGCCGTCAAGGATGTAGACGACCGGCCAGTCGATGCCTTTCGGGTCATTCAAAAGCTGCTTCGCCCCATCAAGAGTGAAGTCATACTGGACGATGGTTGTCTTAGGGAGCTTCTGGCTTTCTGGCATAATCGATTACCTTTTAATGACGAAGATTGCTCACTTTGTTTTCGACATGACTTATCTCATCCTGGGATAAGCCAATCAAAGAATGCATTCGCTCATTCGGGTCTTTTGAAAAAGTGGCCAAGGAATGATTATCGTATTTTCCTAAATCTGGCACTTTCTTTTCAAGAGAAGTCAAGGCTTCATCGGTCATAAGAAACATGAATCGGGAAATGCATGTATTCATGTAGTCGTAGAAATGCTTTGCTTCGATTTCCGTTTTGAATGAGCTAAGAGTAACTCTCGACCTTCCAAAAGCCGAATGATTATCAATGATTTCGATTTGATTGTCTCGCTTCTGGCCACCGACGTTTGCCAAAGAGACGACAACTTGCCATTCGTCGATATACTTCTGATTCACTTTAACGACTGAGCGCGGAACGACAAACCAGGTAGTTGCGCTCTTGTATTCCATACGACATAGTATAACCCTTGTAACACGGAATCCCCAAAGGTTTATGTCCACTGTGTGGTCACCAAGAACATTTTGATGAGAACCCGCATTTTTCAGCGTAGGCAAACGACATCTTTCCCACCACTTCACCAATAAACTCGCGCCATCTAAGATTCTTGATGCGCCCAATTCGGCAAAGGTTTCGTATCAGTCTCAAATGAATTCCGGAGGAGTTTTCTTTAGGCTTAGGCATTAAAGCAAAGGAGAGTGTCGGT
>CAVGXP010000034.1:0-16003 GCA_963633165.1 bacterium | reverse complement strand
TATAGGAACAAATGGTTATATTGTTTCAATGTACCCAATAGATGGAGGTAGGTAAAAATGAAAATAATAAAGTTAGAATTAGATTTTTTAAATGGACCAATAGTTAAAGATGTATTTAGTATTAGCAAAAATAAATTGATTACAGGAATTGATATTATTGACAATGATTTTGAACTGAATGATTTGAATGAAAAAGCTTCTGCATTATATAGTTCATTTTATGAATTTGATGAGGATGAGGCATGTAGATTTAATAGTGCAATTGCAAAAGAACACCTCGATGAATTAAAAGAATTAATTACCAAAATCAAGGCTAGACTTAATATTTTGAACGATGGTTCGTTTGAATTGAATGATATGATATCTGACCAACTTCGTGAATTTGTTAAATAAATAACTCATTTCCAAAATCCGCGACTCCAAAAACCCATCTCCAAAAAATCTTATAATTGTCATCTCCAGATCCTTCGGGGGCCTCGCGCTAAAAATGGAGTTCAAACGTGTAGCTTGTGGTGATATTGCCAATAAATTAAACGATGGTTGAAGAACTGTATTTAGATTACATGATAAGGTTTGAAAGGAATTATTGTGCCAAATATTTTAATCGCTTGCTCAGACAAACAATCGCTTATTTTATATCAAAAAGTAAGCGTTTATGGGGAGTGACAATAATGAAAGATAGTGAAAAAATAGTGAAATTTTAATGAAGAAATGATATATTATTAACGGGAAATATTCTGTGATTAAAGTCACTATTAATAATGAAATATTAAATTCTATTCTTACTATAGAAAAGAATAAGGATTCTTTAGATTTAGTTAAGATTCCAATTAATATATCTAATAAATTTAGAAAAAATACTAAGAAAAGAACTTCATATGCTTCTAATAGAATTGAAGGTAATCCTTTAACGTATGAACAAGCTGACGTGGCTATAGAATCTAAAAATAGACATTTTTTAAAACCCGAACAAGAAATTAGAAATTATTATTTAGCGTTAGAGCTTCTTGAAAATAAATTAGAAAAGAAAGAGCCTCTATCTATTAAATTGTTGTTAGAAGTTCAAAAACAAATTTGCGATGGTGAGTCAAAAGAAAAGATTGGTCTTAGAGGTTCAATGCCTCCAGGTATCTTATTCGCGGTGTGGAATGAAGACCGCACTCCTGCATATATTCCGCCTGAATATAATGAAGTGCCATCTTTGTTAGACGAATTATTTAATTACGTGAACACTTCTAATGATCATCCGTTAATTAAAGCTGCGGTTATTCATTACCAGTTAGTGACTATCCACCCATTTGAAGATGGTAATGGTAGAACAGCTAGAATTATGTCTAGTTATTATCTATCTTTATGCGGATATGGGTTTAAAAATATAGGCTCATTAGAAGAATATATCTCATATGACATTGAAGAATATTGTAGATCTTTGCAGATGGATTTACCGGTTCTTTATTACGAGGGAAGAAATAATCCGCCGCATCCAGAAATATGGATTAAGTATTTCTTAAAGGTATTTAGTCTATATAGTAATAAAGTATTATCGATTGCTGAAAGCGAAACAAAAGATAACACTAATGAGAGGTTGTCTCATCTATCTACCAAAGCAAAATTGTTTCTTGATTATCTTCTAAAGAATAATGTCGTAGCATTTACTCCAATTGAAATGTCTCAGAAAATGAATGTTACAAATAGAACCATTATTTATTGGTGTTCTGAATTATCAAACAATGGATTCTTAGAACCAATAATTGTTAAGAAAAGAATTAGACATTATAAAGTCATCAAGTAGCGTATCCCTATCGCCTATTATTAATTAGTCTCCTTAGATAATGTTGGTTATCAATTGATGTGAAACACTTAAGAAGCTTCGGGCATCTAACCTCGCCAATATCGTGCGTAAACTTCCTGAGTTTTCCAATCTCGACTTGGCTCAGGACCTGAGATTCAGCGCCATCCCGGGCGTTTCGTTGTACCTTCTTTTCCACCTCGCGCCCCGGGCCCTCAAACCCCCGAAGAGAAGAAGCTGAGGTTTCTGTAAAATCTCTCCTGGCCGATCCCGTGGCTCCTCTCGGCTTTGCCGTTGTGCTCCGGGGTCCTCAGGCGGATAAATTTGTGGGATATCCCCGTTTTCGAGGAAGAACCGGTCAAGGAGGTTCGGGCCTTCCCTCGAGGCGGGGGGACCTGCGTTCGGATGGGGGGTACGCAAGCCAACACCAAGGGTACGCACTTCTGCGCTAGGGATACGAAAATAGCAAAAGGGGGGCAAAAATTCTCTAAATTTCATTTTTGCAATTGCCATCCCCTTAAGCCATCTATAACGAATGCGTCCTAACGGAGAAAAACATCATTGCCTAGCACGATGAGGCTTATGCGTGGACGAGAACCCTAGAATATATCACTCTCTAGGAAGTGTTTTCTATTTTGGGCGGGCCCTTACGAATGAGATTAACCCACAAATCGTGAGTCCTCCATCCGTATGATACACAGCTCCTCGGATGTTGGATTTTTCCCCGTTACTCAACGGTTCCGGCTACACGAACTCCGCCCAATTAGCGCTTTATTGGCGGTTTGTTCTGTAACATTGTCCACAAAAAGAAAGAAGGATTTGCCATGAACAAAACGTTAAAAATCAGTCTGTCGGCGCTTTCCATCTGCCTCTTATTCGGATGCACCCAAAAAGCCGATGAGCCCTTTGAAATTCAATACGAGGTGACCAAAGAGGCGACCTGCTTAGAAAAGGGAGAAGAGCAAGGCTATGATGAAAATGGAACTTTAGTAACCAGGGAGATTCCAGCCCTTGGGCATAATTACGATTCAGGGACAACGGTAAAAGAGCCTACATGCGAGGACGAAGGCGAGAAGAACTACGCCTGTTCTAGATGCAACGAAAAGAAAATCGAGGCAATTCCCGCTTTGGGCCATCTCATTAACGGCTCCTACATCCACGATAACGACAAGCACTACCGGACATGCTCTCGCTGCAATAAGCACTTTAACGAAGAGAATCACGTTTTCGAATTCAAAGGATCGACAAATCTCGAGCCGAAATATTATTTCCCAGAAAATTATTACTATCTGTCGGACTATCTTAAGCCCACCTTTGGCTATGACGAAAACGGGAAAGAGATCATGGGCGCCGTGAACGAATATTCCTGTTCTACTTGCGGTGCAAGCATCTACAAAGCCGAGTTCATCAAAAGCTACACAATCGACTATTCGACAAAAGTTTCCTACTACGATACGGGTTATCGAAATGAATTCACCTATGAATACTCAGATTACAAGATCACCGCGGTCAGCAACAAGGTAATTGATAACGACAACAGCGCCAATACGACCGGGCTCTATTTTGAATATCTTTATACAGACGACGGGATGACTATCACTCGCTACAACGTAAGCAAAGACGGAAGCACAAAGACGCCCTATCGAAAAGCGGTCATAACTTTAAACGGGGAACAAACAACGAAAATCAATGATTACTTTTATCAAAGCAGCAACGGAACTTGGAGAGATTCAAACTGGTATGAATTCACCTATGACGAGGAAGGATACGTCTCGAAGGTAAAGCAATCTTATTTAAGTTTAAGCGATTATTACATCGAAACAACATACTTAGTCCACGACACCTATGACGAGGTTTTCAAACCACTAAAAGAAGTCGTGTACGACGAAAACGGAAACGCTTTATTCACCTACGAATACGCCTATGATGATAACGGGACGATCCTGTCTATGACGTTCACGAACCACGAAACGGGGCAGCAAAGCACGAGAAACTACACCTATGACTCCAAAGGGAGGCTGGTATCATATGGAACGTACAACTACGAGTATTATGACGGCGATTCCTACCGTTACTATCTAGGGACGACGCTACAAAAAGACGTTCAAGTCGATTCTTCGGGCAACATCACCAAGGAAACGAATTACTACGACACCCTTACGACTGTTTACGAATTGCTCAGTCAAAGCGAAACGGAAAACGAATCCATAATCTCTAGCAAAAAGAGCTACGATTACAGCGATGACGACCGTGATTACGTTGAAAAGAACTATCTGAAATCCACTTTTTCAAATGGTCTATTGGAGAAAACCTATCAGAAAAAAGAGTTGGAATACAACGTGCAAACTTATTCGAACTCCAACGGGACGATCGAAACCAACACGAATTACGAATACACATCCAAGAAATTCCGGGCCAAAGTCACCTCGGAAACCAGCGGTACATATGAGAATGAAGATAGAACCGATACCAAAGTTAGCCGAGTAGAAGCATATACATTCGAGGAATTCCCCATCTCTGAAAACGTTCTATGAATGGGGCGGCCACTAGATAAAGCGACAACGCGAATCTCATGGGCACTAAGGCAATCTTGCAAAGAAGATTCATTACGCTCCGTTATCGCAAACGACAACAATCTTCTTTTCACAAGACGACTGGCTTCCCAATTTCTTTGTGATTAGTTTGTCCCGCCTTTTCATAGTTTTCCCGTTTAATACGAGAATAGAAATCTAATGGGCGGCGTCATGCGTTTTCGAATCCATCATTCCCGCTAACAATCATCGACATCGAACGCCTGATTTTTCTTTTTGAATGACGATCTCATCGATGATGGTTTTCGCGCAAGCTCCGACGAAATCGATATTTTTCCTAAATTTGGAAATATCTCCTTTCGCCCAACCTAGGATATAAGAGAAGTTGAAGTTCTCCGTATCAAGCGACAGATAATTGCAAACGATGCAAGCGATAGACTCCGCTTCCACCTCTTTAATGCCTCTTTTCTCCTTTTGGGTAAGGCCTTCAAAATCGCCCCGAGGTTTGGAGTGGGCAAGAGCATGGCCCAATTCATGCGCGAAAGTCGATATGAATTGAGCATCCGCTAACGTTTCTAAAACCCAGATTTCTTTGCTGCTATGATTGCAAAGACCATAGCAATCTTGCCCAAGGCTTTCCTGACCCACTCGTTTAAACACATACCCGTGATTGTCTGCGACTTTGACCATGCCCAAAACGATTGCGTCTTTGTCTTTTATTTGTCCCTTTTCATTTACGACGAAAGATCGGATTTCATCACCTTCGGTTTGAGAAATATCAAAAACGTGCCCTAGTCTAAATCCTTTGACGGATTCTTCGTCTTCTTTTTCCTTCTTTCCTAAAATCGGAGAGAAAACCCGTAAGCTCTTTTCCCCTTTCCGCACATTTCTTCCCAAAGAATTCCATTTCCTTAATCCATACACCGTTCTAGCCTCGGGCATTTGGTAAAGGATATAAAGCTGGTTACGGAGGGAATATCTCCCTAGATTCCCCATCCCCAATAAAACGTCTTTGTATTTCCCCTGCTTGATGAATTCTAAAAGCCTCTGGTCGATCTTCTTGATCAAAGCGCCCATTTCTTCTTTGCTTATCCGCCTGCCCATTTACGCTTCCTCCCACTTCTTAAATAAACGAAGAAACCGGCTTTTGCCCAAGCAAAGGAAAAAGGCAAAACGAAAAAATAGTTGAAATAAATCCGCCGATGGGCAAAATATCGCCATAAGCGCAGAAGAGGAAGAGTAATTCCCCCTAGCCTAATAGAGAGTTCCGGACGGTGGAAGCGGGACAGGCGAAAAGGAACGAACATGGCCTCAGAGCTGAAAGGTGAAATGACAGTAGCCTTCTCCGGGTAAGCCCGTCATAGCAGAGGAGTTTGATAGAACTCGTAAAGGCGGAAAGGGTGACCCTTCCGCAAAGCAAGGTGGTACCACGGGTAATGATGTCCCGTCCTTAGCAAGCGATCATGCAAACTAAGGACGGGACTTTTCTCATCCGGAAAGGAAGACATGCCACTGCTGGAAATTAAGCGCCTAAGCAAATCATACGATGATAAAGTCGTGTTGAATGACGTGAATCTCAGCGTCGAAAAAGGCGACATATATGGGATTCTCGGGCTCTCGGGCGCTGGAAAATCAACACTTGTAAGATGCATCAACTCCCTTGAGGGGTTCGATAATGGAGAGATACTCTACAACGGGGAACTCCTATGCGATGCCAAAACGCCGATTAAACGCGAGCAAAGGAAAAAGATCGGAATGATATTCCAATCGTTCAACCTTCTGCAGCAAAAGAACGTTCTCGAAAACGTTAAATTGGGGCTGAAGTTCAATCATTACCCAAAAAAGGAAATTGAGCCACTGGCCTTAGAGGCGTTACGGAGGGTCGGGTTGGAAGACAAGGCGAAAGCCTATCCTAGTCAGCTCTCTGGAGGCCAGCAACAAAGGGTGGCCATCGCCAGGGTCCTTGCTTTGAAACCAGAAATCCTTCTTTCTGACGAGGCGACATCGGCTCTAGACAACGAGAACACCGTTTCGATCCTCAACCTATTGAAATCCCTCAACGAGGAATACGGCCTCACCATCTTGATGATCTCCCATCAGATGAACGTCATTGAGGCCATCTGCAACAAAGTAGCCATCATCGACCACGCCAACATCGTCGAAAAGGGGAATCTCGGAGACGTGTTCTTGAATCCCCAATCCGAGATCACCAAAAAACTCGTCTACTCCTCCCAGGTAAACACGGCCCTAGACAAGCACAAGATGATCCGCATCCTCTTCGATGGGAATGTCGATGAGCCTCTAATTTCAAACATTGTCTTAGAATGCGGGATCCTAGTCTCCATCGTCTACGCCTCAACAAAAGTAGTCGATGGCAAAGTCTATGGGCAAACAATCATCAAGTGCCCCCAAGAGGAAAAGAATCTTGAAAAACTCCGCAAATACTTAACGCTTAAAGGGGTGAGGTTCGAGGAGGTAAGCGATGAACATTGATTTCGTCAAAATCACCGTGGAGACATTGCTGATGACTTCCATCTCCACGCTTCTAGCTTATATCGTCGGGCTCCCATTAGGCATTACGCTTAAAGTGACGGGGAAAAACGGGCTTCGTCCCAACCGCATCATCAACGTGATCCTTGGTATCATCGTCAACTTCCTCCGCAGCGTCCCCTGCTTGATTCTAACGGTCATTCTGCTTCCTCTGAACAGGGCCTTGTTAGGAAGAGGAACGGGCGTATGGTACGCGATGATAATCCCCTTATTCTTCTCCACCTTCGCCTTCGTGGCTAGAAACGTCGAACAGTCTCTTCAAGACGTTGATAACGGATCGATAGAAGCCGCCAAATCCCTCGGGGCATCATCCTTCCAAATCATCAAAGACGTCATGGTCCCCGAAGCGAGAAGCTCGCTCATCATCGGCTTCACAATAACCTTGGTAAACGTCTTAGGCTACACCTCCTTTGCCTATAACATCGGCGCGGGAGGTCTCATCAGCGAAATCTGGTCTTATTACACCAAAAACACTTCAGACTTCCTCCAAAGCCCAACCTTCTGGCTGTTAATTGCCATCGTCGTCATCTTGGTGGAAGTGGTTCAAGAGGCTGGATTGCTTCTTGCCAAAAAATTAGACAAAAGAAAGAAACTCAAATAAAAGGAACAAACAAAAAATGAAAAAACTATCTACCGCACTCCTCTTCGCCCTCCCCGTCGTTGGCCTATTCTCTTGCTCTAGTAACAAAGCCAACGTCATCACCGTCGCCGCCAGCGAAATTCCACACGCTCAAGTTCTGAACGAAGCCGTAAAGCCTTTGCTTGAAGCCAAAGGCTATGAACTGCAAGTCACCATCCTTGATTGGGCCCTGCAAAACGACGCGGTTAAAAACGGGGAATACGACGCCAACTACTTCCAACACAGACCTTATCTCCAACAATTTGACTCCGGTTCATCCACCTACTCCACCGATTATAGCTATAAGACTCTCTTCCCCGCGGCCACCGTCCACTTCGAGCCGCTCCGCATCTACCCTGGCAAAAAGAGCGCTGCCGAATTCGAAACAAGCAAAACCACCGCGACCTATGAAATCTGTAGCGATGTCTCCAATCAAATCAGGGCTTTGGATCTATTGAAGAATTCTGGCGTCATATCCGGCTACGATGTCGATGAAAAAGGGAATCCGATCAACCTCCCCAGTAACATCACCACAATCGACGAGAGCACCCTCGTCCCTTCCTTAAGCGACTACGACTATGCCGTCTTGCCCACCAATACCGCCCTAACTGGCAAATTGACCGCGGATGAAAGCCTTCCCGTTGAAAACGACGAGGTCAAAGACAAGAACGCCAACGTCATCGCCGCCAGCGTGGAAAGATATGCTAACGACACCGCCTATAAAACCAAGATTGATGTCTTGACCGACGCCTTACTCTCCAGCGAAGTCGCCTCCTATATCCACGACACCTTCCAAGGCGTCATCGCGGTGGCCCAAAAGGATCTCCGCTAAGATAAAAAGAGAAGATTTAACGCAAAACAAGAATAAAAAACCGCAAAAAGCCATCGTTTAGGCCGATTGCGGTTTTTATTTGTCTTTATTAAAAGGTAAGAAGCGAGGCGAGGATATCCCCATAGCCAACGACATTATGATAGCGATCCTCCGTCCTATTGGAAGATTTCTTGTAATAGCCTAGAGGGTTGTGATAACGGTCTTCAATCTTCCTGTCACCATTGGATTCAATGGTCAGATACCCGATGCAGTTATGATATCTGTCCTCTAATCTCTCACTATTTGCCATAGCCATTAATCTCCTTTGCTATTTGCATCATTGTAACGTATTAGATAGAAAACAAAAACCGCTCATGACAAGATCTCTGTTAAGTGCTAAAGGGAAGGGTGGGAAAACTAAAGATAAAGCAATACCAATCCCCTAATCTTTGCTCCCCTTCCAATGCAACAAAGGGCCATCAAGGAAAAGGGAAAGTATGAAGCCCACAAGCAAAATACCTCCCAAACCAAAGAACGCGGCGTAGTAACATTGATTCAAAAAAGGATAGACCAACTGCAGGATTGAATTGATGAGCTGATAAACGCATGGAGCCAAAAACACGGCTCTTCTGCGGTACTTCGGACCCAAAATATGATGAATTAACGATAAATTGCTCGTGCAATACAAACCGTTTCCAATCCCTTTGAAAGCATGGAGAGAGATTACCGTTATGGCCAAATAGGCTCCTTCTTCCGGAGCCAAGCGGAAGAAATATGAAAGCACGCCGAAGCAGAGGGCTCCAAGGGTCAAAATCCCCAAAGCAAGGTTCATTGAAAACACGAGGCGTTTGCCTATGCCAACTTTCGTATTGAAATAAATGAAGAGAAACTCCAAGAAGTAGGAGACGGATAAGAAGAGGCCGTAAGTCAAACCATTGAAGGCGTTAACGCTTCCATTAGTGGCCTCTAGACTCGCCCAATAAGAGGAGACCAAGGAATCCCCCGCCCACATCGATGGCACCCAAATCGAGGCGACCAAAAGATAGAAACAATAATTCTTATTAGAGAAAAGCTGCTTCAACGTAACCTTCTCATCTTCCTCATCGTGGAACGAAGAAGGGTCATAGCTACGAAAGATAAATGTAAGGCCAAATTCCAAAAGCAGCAAAGGCGAAGATAAAAGAAAAAGGAAAAGGAAGCCTCGGTAGGATTGGAATAAGGAACCGGAGACGTAACCTGCCAAAGGAGAAATGACCATGCTCACCAAAGGAGCGAAGACGCAGACATGCCCGAACCGGGTTTTCTCCATGTAGTTGATGTCGGCGATGTTGGAAATTTGAAACGAAACGAAGGACCAGTGAAGGCCCATGAGGAAGGGCGGGAAAATAACCATCACACTGAAAAGGCCATAATATTGCCCGAAATCAACGATTTCTCCGTTTTGCCCTAATCCATTAGGCAAATAAAGGCCGAGGGAAGCAAATGTCACGAGAAAGGCGAAGGAAACAAGGGTCAATGCCCTCATCGCCTTAAGGTTGTTCTTATGATGGGTGACAAAGAAAGAGGAAATGAAAATAGACACTGAAGAAACAAAAGGCGGCAAGAAAAGGCTTAAAGAAGACATCCATGGAGCCCAATGTAGGCTTTGCCTCATGACATTTAAGTAAAGTGTCATGAAGGAAAAAACAGTAACCTCGTAGATCGAAGAAACGGCGTAGTAAAGCTGCGCCTTTTTGGTTTCCGGGAAGCGTTTATGATCAAGATAACGAGAACGTTTCATTAACCGTCATATGATAAACTACGCAGAAGGGACAAAGATATAGACAAAAATGGAGTTTTGCGCGGTTTTAATTTAGCGAAAGATTATTAAGTATCGTCTCGCAAGTCGTTAGATACTCATTGGATTTGGCTTCGAACATATAGCATTTCTCAACGCCATAAAGGGGGTTGAGGTAGTTAGGGTAAGAGGCAAGGAACTCCGACATGGGGAAGTCCTCATAATACTCCTCCCCTTCTTTCGCTTCCGCTTCAAACCGCGTTACGACGCTTTTAAGGCAAGGGCTATAGCCAATGGCTCTAGCGTTTTGGTAGGAATTATCCGGATCAAGCATGAAGTCGATAAAGGCGTTTGCCAATTCGTAGTTTTGGCAAGTCGTCGGAATGACCATGCCATCGAAAAAGGCAGCCGTGGTCTTGGGGACAGAAATCTTATATTGGCTTCTATCTCCGCCAGCTTCCAACAAGAAATATAGGCCATCGAAGTAATCGCCTAACTGAGTAAAGCAAAGATCCAAACGCCCATTGACGACATCGCGCTTCAAGGCGTCATTGGCGATCTCGCTGAATTGCGCTTGTTTTACCGCGGAGATAATCTCTCTTCTTAAATCGTCGGAGATATCTCCATCGTGATTACCTTCTTTGTCGACGATGTTTGGGTCTTCCCCTTGTGCAAGAAGATAGCTGGCAACAATCCAACGCGCCGTATCATACATCCCCTTCTTCGCATCCGAAGGCAAAGTCGAAGAATCGTATAAAGAGGCGAAGCCTTTCTCAAGCACCCCTTCTTCAATACCATCTTTCCTCGTCGCGTAAATCAAAGAATAGGCGCCCCAGAAATAAGGCATGAAATAGGATTCGATGCTCTCCCCGGTGGAATCATCAACCATGTACGTATCCATCATTTTTTTCAGATCATCGGTGAAGATGCTTTGATAATTAAAGAGGTTCACGTAAGAGGAATTGTTGACGTCTAGTCTTCTTAATAGCCCCTCATTGTTAAGGCGGGTGATAACATAATCCCCGGGGATGGCAACGTCATAAGAAGTCGTACCTCCGGCGATCTTCTGATACATCGCCTCGCTAGAAGTGACATCCTCTTCGATGACCTGGCAATTGTATTTGGATTCAAAAGCACGGACCAAAGAAGAATCGATATATTCTCCCCAATTCAAGAAATAGAGGATGCGGTTAGGCGTATTGAGCACCAAACAAGCGAAGACGGTGAATAAAACGAGAAAAGAGGATGTGCCGATAAATATCTTTTTCATTTTTTGGCTCCTTTCTTGCTTTGCTTGATGGAAGCGAAAAGAACGATGCCTAAGGTAATAAAGGTCAATAGAGAATCAAAAGCGTAGGCTCCAGCAGAGAAGTTCTTCTTCGTGTAGGAGGAATAAACGTAATTGGAGAAGTTGGAGAAGCCATTCCCCTGTGTGTAGAAGGAAATGACGAAATCATCAATGGATAAGGTGAAAGCAATCAACGCCCCCATCAATAAGGCCGTGGACAAAGAAGGAATAACGACTTTGAAAAGAGCCTTCATCGGCGAACAGCCTAGATCCCTGGCCGCCTCATAAAGGGATTCGTCGGTCTGCTCAAGCTTAGGCAAAACCATCATGATGACATAAGGGACCGTAAAGTAAACGTGGGCCAGAAGCATTGAGGGGAAACCAAAGATGTTGGGGAAGATCGGCTTGATCAAAGAAAAGACCACCATCAATGAAATCCCGGTGACAATTTCTGAGGAAAGCATGGGAATTTCATTTAAAAAATCCATGGTTTTGCGGGCTTTTCGCCCAAGCGCATTCAATCCTAAAGAGGCGAAGAGCCCAAATATCGTCGCGATGACAGTCGCCCAAAGGGAAACCAGCAAGGAGTCAAGAATCGAGGTATAGAGCATCTTGTTCGTGAATAAGGAAGCGAAATGCTCAAAGGTGAATCCGCCCCATTGCAAGGGGATGATCGAATTCGCCCCTTCGTTGAAGGACTGATAGACGATGATGATCAAAGGGATGTAGGTGAAAGAGAAAACAAGGAAAATAAAGAGGATCTGAAACGCCTGAAACAAGCGAGTCGACCATACGCCTTTCTCAAGCATGGGCCTTCTCCTTTCCGCCTTTGTTTTGAAGCCTATCGAAGATGACCATCAAAGCGATTAAGACAATGGAAACGAGCAAAGAAAGCAAAGAACCGAAATTGTAATTGTTCTGTTTAAAGACGGATTCTAGAAGGTTGCCGATCAAACGAATCCTGCCTTCCCCTATCGCCTCGGAAATGGCGAACCCGGTGGAAGCTGGGAGGAAAACCATGATGATTCCGGAATAAACGCCTTTGATGGAAAGGGGCAAAGTGACTTTAAGGAAAGTCTTCCAAGCCGGAAGCCCCAAATCTCTGCCGGCTTCCAAATACCCTCTGTCCATTTTCTCAAGCACGGTATAGATGGGGAAAATCATGAAAGGTATATAGGTTGCAACCGAGACGAGAATGACCGCCCAATAGCTGCCTAAGGCGTGCAATGGGGCAAGCCAAGGAACGGAGAATAAGCGGAGCCAAGAAACGATCCTAAGCATTGAATTCGACCACATTGGAAGGATGAGCAATATCAAAAGGAGCCTTTTCTTCTTAAAAGGGCCAAAAGAAATGAAATAGGCCGTCGGATAGCCAAACGCTACGCAGAGGATAACCGTCATCAAAGCGACGTAAAGGGAATTCAAAAGCGACTTCAAAATCGCGGGATCGTTGAGCCTAGCAAAAGAAGCAAGAGAAAACGAGGCCGAGGAGAAATCCATGCCGTTGCTACTTAAGAAAGAGAGAACGATCATCAAAAAGGTCGGAACAACCGTAAAGACGACAAGCCATAGTAAATACGGCAATGCAAAACACTTAAAGCGTTTCATCTTCTTCCAAAGCCTTTTTGGCGTTCATCCTAGCGTTATGACGTTTCATTTGGATTTCAACGGGTTGAGCATCGTCTTCTACTTTCATCAAATGGATCTCATAGAAATCGACCTTTAGGCCAACCGTATCGCCGATCTCGCAGTTTTGATAATCCTGCACCATAAGCACAGCCCCATTGACATTAACCCACAAGGAAAAATGGACACCAGTGAAAACCGACTTAACAACGGTCCCTTGCAAAAGAGCTTTTTCCGGATGCTCAATCTCTAAGTCAAAATCCTCCGGGCGGATGACGGCGTCAACGACCTCACCGGGCATGAAAGTCGTAAGATAAGTCTTGAACGAAGCGCCTAAGAAAGCGACGCGTTGATTGCCTAGATATGTGCCCTCGAGGATGTTTGCCCCTTCGTAGTTGGCGAGCAATTCACTTTTATTGGAGGAATGGGGCTCACAGTAAATGTTGCTGGGGGAGACGGTCAAGCCAATTTCATCGCCGACGTTGAACTTATCTTCGCTCTCAACGACGATCGAAGTCCCATTCACATTAACCCCCAAAGCGTATTTGTTGGAGGCAAACTTAACGGTTTCGATTTTGCCGACGAATTTCGCCGCTTCTTTGGAGCAGATGTCGAAGCCTTCTTTCTCAACAATGACGTAGATCTTTTCCTGAGGTTGGAAATCTTGGGAAGAGACTTTAAAGGTCTTGCCTAGCATCGTGACTCTTTCAGGAGCGGTATAAACCCCGCGAAGGATGTTTGCCTCGCCGATGAAGGAAGCAACGAAACGATTTGCCGGGGCATTGTAGATATCCTCAGGCCTGCCCATCTGCTGAATTTCTCCGCCATTCATAACGACGATCGTATCCGACATGACCATGGCCTCTTCTTGGTCGTGGGTAACAAAGATGAAGGTAATGCCAAGTTTTTGCTGAAGCTCTTTGAGCTCTAATCTCATAGATTTGCGGAGTTTTTGATCCAAAGCAGACAATGGTTCATCTAATAGCAAGATACGGGGCTTGTTGACGATGGCTCTAGCGATCGCGATGCGCTGCATCTGCCCTCCTGAAAGGGAAGAGACGTCTCTATCTTCGTATCCTTCTAGATTAACAAGCTTCAACGATTTAAGGACCTCGCCTTTGATGACGTCTTCTTTGAAACCGCGCCTATTGAGGTTTTTCGCCATCTTCGCGTAAACATCATTTTCCTCAGCTTGGGCAACCAACCATTTCGCAGCTTTCTTATAGGGGGTTTTGCCAGAGAAATTCAAATCAAGGCTCAAACCCAAAGATGAGACGATGGCTTCAATCTCATCTTTCGCCGCTGCAAATGAATGAAAATGAAAGGCTTTGCCCTTTTCCTTAAGAGCAACCTCCAAAGCGTATGCAGGAGAGTGCGATTGGCAATATTTGATGAGGAAGGCTTTAACATCGCTTGGTTTTTCGATCATCGAGGTCTTCTTAACCAAAGAATCGATTTCTTCCTCATCGAAATGATTCTCCTCCATCATGTTCATCATTCCGATGTCATAGACGGTGGAATAAACATTGTTCCTCAGTCCGAAAGCGATGTTGTCGAAAACGTTGAGATGAGGGAAAAGAGCGTATTTCTGAAAAACCGTATTAATAGGCCTTTTATGAGAAGGCAGATTTTCGATTTCCTGCCCATCAAGAAGAAGGGTCCCTTCCTGCATGGTCTCAAAGCCACCGATGATACGAAGGGTCGTCGTTTTCCCACATCCGCTGGGACCTAGGAAAGTAACGAATTCATCCTCGTTGATCGAAAGATTGAAATGATCGAGGATAATGTTGTCACCATAGGCTTTCGTCACGTTCTTGAGTTCGAGAATTTTACGAGCCACGGCTTGCTCCTTTCCCCTTTAGGGGGTGCCATTTGGCACGGCTAACTATAGGCCATTTTTTCTGCGTTTCCATATTAATTTTTAGTAATGGAAACCAAGACGAAAAAAGGGGTTAAAAACACGCGTAAATCCAGGATGAAAATCAGCAAAACAAAAGGCGCGGATTTCTCCGCGCCACCGCTTTTATAGCGATAATTTCAAGGTTGGATATGCTTGGGTTTCAGCACATCTCAAATCGTGTCTCCGGTTCCAATGGAATCGTAGAGATTCAAGCCATATCCCTCTGCGAGCGAATGTTCGAAATTTTTGCTCCAAGAAGCGTTCTTCTTGGAATCGACACGTCGTCTGAACGGGAAGGCTTTTCTTAACAATTTCTTCATTGTCATGCCTCCTTTTCGTTGTTTTTCCCTCCAGGCAATTCATTGGAGGGAGACGGATTTTACCGCATATAAGCATTTTGGCAAACGCGAAAAACGTGAAAGCGGTTCCATTCGTTCGGTATCTAACTTCACGCAGGACACCACCACCATCAAAACAAGCAAACAAGTCGTTCCAATCGTTTCAAACACTTTTGTTTAGTGGGACGCCTGCGGAAGTGCGTTCGAAAAGGCTCAGGTGTTCATCGAATTGGGAGTGAAAAAGCGCGCTCAATTGCGCTATCGTGATTGGGAAAATCCTGAAAATATCGATAAAGGTTGACTTCTTCATCCCTCGCGCGCTAGGGGGTTTTAAAACAAATGCCCTCTTAATTTCTTGGACATATATCGATTTTATACTGAAACCTAAATTGAAAACTGTTCACTCCCACTGAACACTTTTACCAATGAAAGAAAAACTGTTCACTACCACTGAACACTTTGACGCGCAAAACTGTTCACTATCAACGAACCTTTTTTTGTATTTGTAGTCGCAATCAAAGTAATGATCTTAGATTAAAGGCTTATAGGATCGACTTTTCTACGAAAATCATGTCACTAATTCGCTTAAGCTTATAAGCCTTGCCATTCCGGTTATGGACAAAGCATAAAATCAGAATGTCATTACCTTTGCGGAACGCTTGGTCTGATTATCAATGGGTAACAAATATCATTTGCTTCATTATTACATCTTGAGATTCAAAACCCCCTTTGGCTTCGGAGCGGCGCCGATGAATGAAGCACCTGCGCTTCATT
>CAVGXP010000033.1:6916-13630 GCA_963633165.1 bacterium | reverse complement strand
CCGACGTTCCTTTTCGTTTCCTTTCCATCTTTTAAGACAACGACGTTAGGAATCGAATAGACCCCGAAGGCTTCGGCAGCGGCAGGGACTTCGTCGGTGTCGACAGAGAGGAATTTGATGCTTTCGTTTTCCTCGGCGACCTTATGGAAAATGGGCTTAAGCATTTGGCAAGGGCCGCACCAAGTGGCGTTGAAGTCGATGACGACGTCGCCGTTAGCGATTTCCTTGTCGAATTGTTCTTTGCTGTGAATTTCAATCAACATAACTAGCTCCTTTATCAATATCCAAATATTAGGAAGAAAACCAGAAAAATGATAGCGATATGCATTGGGTAATAGGCATAAGTGAAGATTTTGAATCCTTTACCGTCGGGGCCTCTTCTTCCGTTATAAAGGAAAATGAGAAGACAAGAGAGCAAACACCAGGTTTGACCCACCGTCCCAGGGTTGATCGCCTGCATGGCGACCACGTCAAGATTAAAGGAGGGAATGTAAGAAAGGCCCCATCCCACAACCGTGACAACGAATAAAACCGTAACCGAGGAGAAGTTGAGCAAGCTTTGATAGGATCGGCTCTCTTGGAAAACCTCCAAACTCTGCCCAGAGCCATCAAGGTATTTAGCAGAGACGAAATCAACGAAATTCTTTGTGAAATAGAAGCCGATGATCAGGGCAAAGCCGAATAAGGAATAACCTGGCAAAATAAAGTAGGGGAAAGCGGAGGACAAAGCGCCGTTGACTCGTGCGACTTGAAGACCATAGGATGCCAGGACGGCTCCTAAAGGCAAGGCCGCCAAGGCCTTTTTGCCCCCAGGCAAGGAAATGCAAAATAGGAACAAACCGCCAAGAAGCAAATCGGTGAAGGCGTTGCTCGATCCTTCGATCTCACCGACGTTGAAACCATAGTAAAGTACGATTTGAGCGATCAAAACCAACACCCACATCATCGCAAGGCGGATAAGGTATTTCTTTTGGTTGTGGCTCTTTCTAATCCCTTCGGCCAACATGAAGGCAAATAAAGGGAAGGCGAGGCGCCCGATGGTTCGAAAGGTTAATCCAGTGATGTTTGACGATCCTAAATAAGAAAGCAAAAACAAACCGATGTGGTCAAACGTCATAAAAAGCAACGCGGCTATTTTTAACGCAAATTCATTGAGGATTTGCGCTTTTTCTCTCCAAGTCTCACCCATTGTTGCTTAAACTGGCCATCACGGTTTGGACGACAGAAAAGACGTTGTTCAAGGCGTGGGTGACATAAGAAGCCCCGAAGCCGAATTTGTCGTAAAGGAAGCACAACGCGGCGCCGGAGAAGAGATAATTCGGCAAAGAAACGAGCTCAATGATCGCTCCCTGCGCAGACCCTAAGGAACTGAAACTGAAGTGGATGAGGGCAAAAACAACAGTGCCCGCAACATAACCCGCCCATTTGCCAAGTCTGCTTCCAAAGCCGAATAGGCCAACGCGATAGGTTAACTCTTCGCAGAAAGGACCGATCAAGCCGATGACGAAGAGGCAGGATACCCAATTGTATTTGACCATGTCTATAACGTTCTGCTGGTTTGCGTTGGTGGATGTGACGTCAATTCCTGCCGCCTTCAAGATGGCCGTGCTGGCCATGCCGTAGAGGATTGAGAACGTCGTCAAAGCGAAGAATCCGATAAGCCCGGCGACGTAAGGCTTCCAGCCGAGGAAGGATTTCCAGATTTTCTTCCAATCGCCCCAAACCACGAACGCCATTATCGCGAAAAGGGAAGGGTAAACGATTGTGTATGTCCAAAATAGACCTTCTCCGCTGGATAAAAACGCATTCGCGTTTTCTGGGTGGTTCGCCACGAGGACGATGGCCATGGCTAGGTATGTCAGTATCTGAAGCCCCACAAAGCCAAGGGCAACATAAACGAGCTGTTTCCAGAAAGCCGTGGGTACGAAATGGGCGAACTTTTTCGCATCTGGAGCTGAATTTTTTGCTTTGCACTTCGGGCATTCCGGATAGGTTTCGTCATAGCGATTACCGCAGGAATCGCAAACGGTTTTATGAAAATACATCTTTGCCATGGGCCAAACTATACCACAGAGTCGAAAAATGACTTAGTTGTTTTTGAGGATGCGCTCTTATTAGGGCGTGCGCGCGCTTGCACGAGGGCATTCTTGGCTTGATAATTAGGCGTATGAAAACTGGGATTTTAACTATGGCGAATTTCGATGTTGCCTCAGCATCGAAATACCTCGATCTAGGCCTGACGATCTTGCTGGTTGTCGTGTTGGCGGTTTTGGTTTTGGCTTTCGTCCGTGGGCTATTCAGGGGGTGGAAATACGGCACATATCGCATATTGGCTTTTGCGATCATGATTACGGTGGTGCTCGCTACCTTGACCCCGCAGGCTTCATGGCTAGGGCAGTGGAATCTTTCCTCTTATTCTTTGCCCAAGATTCAGTTTGAGCTCACCATCAACGATACCGTCCACACGATCGTTGCTGAATGGACGACTTTGCAGGGGACATTAGAAGATGTTTTGACCCAGGTGATGATGGCCTATGGGGCTAGCGCGAGCTCCTCTGGCGTGCTTGCTTACGCCTCGGTTTTGGCGACTTCTCTAATTAAATTGCTCCTTATTTTCGTTTGGGGTCTTCTCCTTTCCACTCTCGGCGCCCTCTTGGTGATGCTTTTGTGGCACATTGCTTTCAAACGCTTCACTCCAAAAGAAAGGCGGAAAATCAAAAAAGCCAGAATCGCTTCCGCATTCGAGGAGCTCTTGGTGGCCTCGGCCTGTCTAAGTATGCTGTTGTCCCCGTGGACGGGTATTGCGAATGCGTTGAGCGGCAACTTCAAGGTTGAAGAAGACAAAGCCAAGGAAAACGAGACCGTTTCAATGATCACGGAGATGCTTGGGGTCTATAAGGAATCCGCCTTCGCAAAGACCTTCTTCTCCTGGAATTCCATGGATGGTTCGACCACTTTTGACCAGCAACTCCTCTCCTTCTTGACCCAATCCAATGTCGGCGAGCTCAAGACGGATATCTATTCTGAAATTTCTGATATAGCTTCTTTCTCTTCCAAAGCGATTAACGCTGGGTTGCTTTCGGCTTATTCAAGCGAGGGTTTGCGGTGGTATTTCTTGCTTACTTGTTCTTCTTTGCCTGAACTGTTGAGCGACCTCTCTGAATCTGAACTCGTAAAAGCGGTTCTTCCTTTCGCCGTGACCGTAGCAACGAGCATGGATCAAGTCAAGGAATTCCTCGGCGAAGAGACCTGCGCCTATTTGACATCGGATTCTGTGAATTGGAGCGAGGAAATTAAAAACCTCGGCAAGATTTACCAAAACTTGTTGGATTCGGATATCTTCGATTGCGTCGTCGACGAGGTCAGCCCGACCCCCAAATTCGATTTCACGCAGCTGAAATACATCTTCACCGGCAAAGACGCTTCCGGCAACGAGCGCGACGTTTCCAAGTCGATGCACGCGGTGGCCGATTCGCTTTCCGATTCCGCTTTGTATAGCCGCTTGATCGCCGGAGTCGTGGCCCAATTGGCGAAAAAAGAATCCGCTTCTTCCGAAACTTCATTTGCCCTTTCGGATTTCCTTCCTAAAGCCGATGGCGAGGTTTCCTATGACGAATTGGTCAAAGTCGATTACGGGCGCGAGCTTACTCTTGTTTACGACTTCGTATACAACCTCAATAAAGCCTCCCCGGAGCTTATCGATGGCGTGTTTGAACTCCTTGATGGGCAAGAAAGAAGCGAAGATGAGTTGATTTCCGCTTATCGTTCCTTGGGTGCTCTTGCCGCTGAAAAATCGGAAGAATTCGTGCCTCTTCTCGTGGGCGAAAGGGATAGCGAGGGAAACCCCGTCAAAGACTCTGCGGACTGCTTGCTCGATTCTTCTTTGATTCAAAACGCTTTGCCCAAGGCCATGGACGTTTTGGAATCGACGGCTGGGAAATCTTTGAATGTGGAAGACTTCAGCCTCACTTCTAGCAAAGACGCTTTGAAGGATATTGACGACTATAAGAAAGAATTCGGTGCCATCCTCGATGTTGCTGCCGATTTTGCCTCTTCCGAGGAAGGCGTGGCTTTCTTGAAAGACGGTTCCGGATTGACCTTCGATGAAAGCGGCAAGATCGTCCAGGTTGAGCCTGCTTTGATATCGGCTTTGAAAATCTCTTTAGAAGGCGTCGATTCCTCTCTTGTTCTTACCGAAGCCCTGCCTCAGGTTGCCAAGCACTATATGGGCGATTTTGCTTCAACCCTCAGCGAATACGGCATTGAGAATTTGAATTTTGACTGCGAGAACCTAGGCAAGGAAATCGGAAATCTGCTCGACCTTTTGACTTATTCCGGCAATTTGCTTTTGGCTTTGTCCAATCTTGGGACGGCTTCTACGCAGACAAGCGCGGAGCTGCTGATGGGAGAAGAGGATAACTTGCTTAGGCTCCTCGATACTTTTGCTTCCTCCGAAATCCTAAATCCCTCCGATAGCAACAACGCAAACTTCATTTCTTTAGTCAATCATCTCTTCTCCAACGCCGGAATCGAAGGCTTGGAACTTGGCGCGGAGTCGCTTGATGGAGTTAAGCTCACCAGCGACAAACTTAGCGACGGCACCTATCCCCATGGTTCCGATGGCCGCATACTTTCGGATGGGGAGAATAGCAAGCTCGTCCGCTTCATCTTCGATATTCTGAATTCCGTTCCTTTGAATACCCTCTTCTCTCTTTCTGATTCCAACGTTTACGCCGCCGCCAAAATGCTCTCCAAGCTTGATGTGACAGCCCTTTTCGCGGATATAGGCGAATCGAAGATCCTTTCTTCGGTTTCGGGCAAGCTGCTCGATCATTATTTCGCCCCTGTGATCGGATATGATTCTTCTATCGATACCCCTTCGTCCACGCTTTCAAAGGACATAGGCTTTGCTAACGTCACCGATTGGGCCAAGGAAGGGACCATTATCCAGAAGATGCTCAATCTTGCCTCTAACGGTTTAGATGTCAGCAACCTTGATTTGAATGACATTTCCCCCGACCTCCTTGTTTCCCTCTTCTCTTGCTTGGCTGAAAGCTCGATCTTCGACAAAACGGATGAAAAAGGCGCAGCAACTTATATGTTCCCGGCCTATTTCTCTTCCAAGATCCTTTTGATGGCCGATGAGAACACGCTTCCTTATTTCCTTGATGAGGGGAAAACCGTCAATTATTCCGCCTCACTTGAGACAAAGAAGGAAAACGCCACTCTCTTCGTGAATAACACCCTCTCTCTTTCTTCGCGTGAGGACTGGATCGGGAGTGAGGGTGAAATTGCGGTTTTTGGTAAAATCGTCAAGGATTTGCAGGCGTTAGGAGGAGCTTCTAGTTTCTCGTCAATTTCCTCGCAGAACCTCCCGATTTTGGAACAGGCTCTATATGACCTTTCTTCCTCTTCGACGCTTGGGCAAGTCATGATGGCCAACGCTTTAGCCAAATCCTTGCCTTCGCTAGGAGAAGTGGGAGGGATTGATTTCTCTTTGGCTAACGTTTCTTTGCTTTACCAAGAACAGTTTGGTTTATCTAGCGTTAGAAAAACGGAAATCGATGCCCTTTGCCTGGCCTTGGATGCCGCCTACGACAGCAACTATGGACTTATTGATGAAAATGGTAACTTCAACGAATCGTCGTTGAACCTCGATTCCCTATCCGTCGACTTCTTACTCAGGCCTTTGCTTGATGGGCTTTCTTCTTCGCAAGTCCTTTCGACTCCTAAAGAAAGCGGTGGTGAGAGCCTCCTCTCCTCTTGCTTTGCTTCGTTATTGGTGAAATCTGGCCTCTATGGTTCGGGGGAAAGCTTCACGAAAAATAGCGAATTTTCCCCTGAGCACGCTAAAGGGATGACCATCGCCTCCATCGTTTCAAACATCTCTAATTGGGACAAGGAAATCGAAAACGTCTGCGACTTGGTTTTGATCTTGCAAACAAGCGGTCTTCTTAAAGATGGTTCCTTAGATTTAACTTCTTTGACCAGTGAGCAAGCCTCCTTGGTTTTGGATGTGCTCACTTCTTTGAATGGAAGCAGCCTCTTTTATCGGGCGTTGCCGTTACAAATCGACAACGCGCTCTCTTCCTTATCAATATCTTCCTCCGCCATTAAGTACGATCTCTCTTTGGCCGATCCCTTCGTTATGGAGAATACTGAATCAACGGATTATCTTCCTTACGAAGAAGAGGAGATTGAGAACCTCGCATTGATTCTTTCCTCCTCCGCCTCACTTTCGAGCTGGGACGCTTCATCCATCTCATCCTCTTTGGGCGAAGATAGTCTTGGCATTCTTTCCCCGCTCTACGCTTCTAGAATCTTCAATTCCAAACCCGCCGGCGCGGGTTCGAAGGAAGGCTTCACCTGCGCGCAGGCGATTCTTATCGACGCCTTGTCTGGGGAGGGAATCGGAGACATGCTTTATTCTTCCTCTTCCCCTAAAGATCAAAGCCTCGGATTCAATAGTTCCTCTGATAAAGCCTCCTATCTGATTGAGCATTATCTTGGCAAAGGGGCCAGCGGTGATTATTCCCATTATTCCATCGCTTCTCAAGCTCAAGAAGGCAACGCGTTCTATGAAGTGTTAGGGCAAGGAGAAGGCGGATTGGGGAGGGCTTTGTCCGAACTCTCTTCCTGCAATTTGACTTCTTTGCTTGAAAACACCTCATTGGATTTCTCTTCGATACCAGAAGCCTCCCTTTCCAAACTTCT
>CAVGXP010000033.1:0-6686 GCA_963633165.1 bacterium | reverse complement strand
AGGATAAAGCCAACTTTGAAACGGATAACATTTCTTCCATCGATGCTTATTCTCTCCGTAGCTTGCTTTTCGAGATGAGCGATTCGCTCCTGTTCAATTTGACGGGGCCGAATGTCTATTCATCTTCTTATTCCAAAGGATGGAGCAGCGGGGTTTATACCTCCACATCCGAAGGGGCTTTTATCGGCAGCGATCTCAGCGTTTTTGAGCAAGCCATCTATCTGATTTATGACAAAACCGGGCTTGGGAAGAACTCCTTCTCCGCGAATAGGGATTTCTCGCTTCTAGTCGGCTATAACGGGAACGAAGACCTTGCTTCGCAAGTCAAACTCCATGACGGCATCGCTTCTTTCTCCTCTTCTTGGAAAGATGAAATCAGCTGTTTCACAACCGATGATTTCGGTGATTCTGGACTTCTCACTTTGGTGCAGAAACTTGGCTTTACCAGCGAAGATGAAAGCGAAATCGCTTCTTCTGCCGACCTTATGAAGAAAATGAATCCGGACAATTTGACGCTTTTGCTTTCTTCTCTTGGCGAAAGCAAGCTTTGCTCCGACGCCTTGCCTTTGGCTTTGCAGCGTCTATTCGAGCCTGGAAACGCTTCTGGCGGTGGACTTGGGACGGCCTCTTTCTCCATCTATACCCAAAATGCAGGCAACTCGTCCTCGTTCATATCTTCCGCCTCTTTCCTCCAAGCCAAGAAAGCCTATTTAAATGTCACTTTCTCCTCATCCTCTTATAACGGATCGGAAACCATTTCGGTGCTGGGGGATCTCGATGGCGATTTAAACTACGAGACCGACCTCTCCGCTTATTACACCTCCTCTTATGACGACGGGGTTTGGACTATCGATGCTTCCAAATTAGGCTGCCTATTTAAAATAACCCTATCCTCTTCGGGCGACGTCTCCTATAACTTCGACACCGCCTCCTATTTCCTAGAAGAAGGGGAATACTCTCAAGGCGGGGCGAGTATGGATGCCATACAGACCTTCCTAACCTCCATTTACGCGAAAGATGGCTCGGGCTATTACACATTCTCCTCGAATGAATCGACGCAGCAAGTCCTCAAAGACGGAGTAGGGCTCTATGGTTTGACCGCCTTGCTATTCGATTCGAAAATCTATTCTTCCTCTTCTTATGACGCTTCTTTCCTCCCCACTTCTGAGGGGGTGTTCACCGCGCGCTCTTACTGCTTGTATAAAATGCTCCGTTGGAATCAAAGCGTCTCCGGAGTCGATATCGAAACCAATGTTCTGGACGCTATAGACGCGCCCGCTTTGGAATCCAAATACGCTTCGATTCCTTTGCACGCCCGTTTGTCTTCGATCGACACTTTGCTTGATGGCGGTGTAGATAGCTACGATGAGGCTGCCTTCTTTGAACTTGCCGTTGCCGGCGCCTCATTGAGCCAATCCGTCCACAAAGCCCTTTCTAGCATTACGTTAAATTCAAGCGTCTATCGTTTCCTCTCCTCTTTCCTTTATGGCCATGCTTCCGATGGGGAAAACAAGAAAAACGGCGATTATTATGATGATTTCCTCTCCTCTTCCTCTTTCTCCTATTCTTATTCGTTTACTAAGAATGGGGCGGTGGTGGAGATTTCAAAGGATTCTGCCACCAGCGTCTTCGCCCCTTCTTTGCTTGCCGATGCCTATAACTCAAGGGTTGAGGAAAGACTTGCTTATGTCGAACTCTCTTCCCATAGCGCCGGCGCCTATTCGTTATCTTCTCCAACGAAAGAGGAATCCTCTTACCCCCGCGCTTCCTTCATTCCTTCCGCCTCGCTATCGAGATTGTCTTCTTTTGATGCGTATGGCTACGATGCCTCTTCCTCAACTTATTCCTATCCTTATTTCGCCTCCTCTTTGTCTTCCATTGAAAAGGGTCTTATCTATGGAGAAGAGTTGCTTGCTAAAGGCATTGATTTCTCTTCTTCTGGCATAACCGTTTCGCCATCTTCCTTTGGCTTGAGCTCGCTTGAGAAATCCAACTTTGATCAAATCGCCGCAAATCTTGATTCGGATTCGCTAGGCGATATGGCGGAAGATTACGCAAAACTTGCTTATCTTTCGGATTGGTACGATTTCTTCGTTTTGAAAGGCGAGGCCCTCTCTTCTATTGGAAGCGATGCTTTCTTCCATAAGGAAAACGCCCTATTCTCCCTTCTTGCAACCGACTTTTATTCTCCCTACGAGGAGGGGTATCTCAAAGGGGTCGCGACTCCTTTCTCCTTTGTCAAAGCCGTCGATACCGTTTTGTTGGGGGACGCATGAGTCTAAGACCCTTATCGATAGGAAGGGGAAAAGCGTCTTTGATGGCGTCCTCATTTGAGGCTGAGGCCATTCCTTTCGAAGACGTAAATTCTTTTCAACAAGCCTACAACGCTTTCAAATTGAGACATCCTAAAGCCGATCACTATCCCTACGCCTTCAATGTCCTTGATTATTGCAAAAGCAGCGATGACGGCGAGCCTGGCGGAAGTGCGGGCAAACCGATCCTTACGATGATGCAAGAAAGAGGAATCGATTGCTGTTTGGTCGTCGTGGCGCGGTATTTCGGGGGCACGAAGCTCGGCGTTGGGAGGTTGAAACGTTGTTTCCTCTCCTCTAGCGATGAAGCCCTTCGTGATTGCAAAATGGGCGAAGAAAGGGAATTCCTTTGCCTTAGTTTGTCCCTTTCCTATTCCCGTTATGAGGAAATGAAAAGGCTTTGCCGAATCAAGGGGCATCTTCTATCCGATGAGGATTTCGGGCTTTCAGTTAAAGCAAATCTTCTCGTGGATGGTAGAATTGCTTTCAACGAGGAGGATTTGCATTTAAGCGAATCCGAGATTCTCGAACGTAAAAACATAATTCGCCTATTGGAGGTTGCACATGATCCTAGCAAATGAATACGCTGAGCGCAGAGCTCGCTTCTACGACAAAATGGAGGACGAATCCATTTGCCTTCTTTTCTCCGGCGTCGCCAAAAAGAAAAGCTACGATGAGGATTACCCTTTCGAAGTGAACCGCAATTTCTATTACCTTACCGGCATCGATCAGGAGGATTCAATCCTCATGCTCATCAAAACCGGCGGTGAAAGAAAAGATTATCTCTTTATCTCTCCTTATGACGAAACGAAGGAGAAGTGGTATGGCCGCAGGCTGACTCCTCAGGAGGCTTATTTGGCTTCTGGAGTTAGGAACGTCTTGCTCAATTCGGCCTTCTCCGCAAGGCTTGACGCCGCTCTTAGTGTCCGGGGGTCTTTATTCGGTTCGTTGAAAAACGTCTACCTCGATATGGAGAAAGAGCAGAAAATCGCTCAAGACACCGACATCGAAGACCAAAAGAATGCTTTGACTAAAGCTTATGGAACGCTAAATTTCATTGATGCCTATCCGATTCTGGTGAAGCTCCGCTTGAAGAAATCGGAAGCTGAGATTGATTTGCTTAGAGCTGCCATCGCGACCACGCGTTTAGGGATTCTATCCGTCATGTCAGAAGCCCGTGCGGGCATTGGCGAATATGAACTCGCCTCTTCTTTCTTGAAAACCTGCAACGACGATGACGGAAACCAAGGATTGGCCTTCAACACCATCATGGCCAGCGGAGGAAACGCCGCAATTCTCCATTATCCCAACCCCTTAGCAAAGGTTGAGAAAGGGTCTTTGATCCTCATGGATTTGGGCGCAAGGAACCATTATTATTGCGCCGACGTTTCTAGGACCATCCCTTCCTCTGGGCGTTTCAGCCCTGAGCAAAGGACGCTTTACGAAATCGTTTTGGGCTGCAACAAAGCCGTTGCGGGATTTGCTAGGCCCGGCATCACTCTTCGCGAACTCAATAGCTTCGCGACCGAATACCTCGCCTCTGAATGCTTGGCCAAAGGCTTTATTTCGCGGAAAGAGGAAATTTCGAAATATTATTTCCACAGCGTCTCCCATCAGATCGGTTTGGACACCCACGATCCCGGCGGAGATAGGGACGCGCCTTTGGAAGTCGGCAACGTGATTTCCGACGAACCCGGACTTTATTTCAAAGAAAAAGGCATCGGAATCCGCATCGAAGACGATCTGCTCATTACCGAAGATGGCGCCGAGGTTCTCACCAAGGACATCATTAAAGAAGTCGCTGACATCGAGCGGTTCTATCAAATCCGGTAAATTGGTCATTCTTTTTCAACTGTCCCTTGAAAGTGCTTGCGGAAAGCGCTTTCATTATGGCAAGGAACTTAATCTATGAAGAAATACATTCTCGCAATCGACCAGGGCACGACCTCCACGCGCGCCATTCTCATAAACGATAGGGGAGAGGAAGTTTTCAAAGCGCAAAGGCCGTTGGAATGCCTTTATCCTCAACCGGGCTGGGTCGAACAAGACCCCAACAAAATCTGGATCTCCGTTATTGACGTCATCAACGAATTGATGGTTGTTTCCTCTTCTTCGATGGATGAAATTGCTAGCATCGGCATCACCAACCAACGCGAAACCACGGTTATTTGGGACAAGCAAACTGGGAACGCTGTCGCCAACGCCATTGTCTGGCAATCGAAGCAAACTCAGGATCTTTGCGAAGCTAGAATGGATCAAATGGATTTCATCCACGAACGCACTGGGCTTAGGATGAACCCTTATTTCAGCGCCTCCAAGATCCGTTATATCCTCGACGCCATCCCCGATGGGCAAGCCCGCGCCGAGAAAGGCGAGCTCCTTTTTGGGACAATCGATTCTTGGCTTATCTATAAGATGACCCGCGGGAGGGTTCACGCCACCGATGTTTCCAACGCTTCGCGCACGATGCTTTTCAATATCTTCTCCATGGCTTGGGATCCTGAGCTGCTGTCTCTTTGGAACGTCCCAAACTGCATGCTTCCCGAAGTCAAAGATAATTCCGATGATTTCGGCGAAGCTAGTTTCTTCCCTGGCGGAGTCCACATCACCGGGGTCGCCGGCGACCAACAGGCCGCTCTTTTTGGACAATGCTGCTATAGGGAGGGGGAAAGCAAAAACACCTATGGCACCGGATGCTTCATGCTTATGAACATCGGCAGCAAGCCAATTCTTTCCAAATCGGGTTTGTTGACCACGGTCGCTTGGAGAGAGAATGGCATAACCACCTACGCTTTGGAAGGCTCTATCTACATCGGCGGGGCCATCGTCCAATGGCTCAGGGATCAAACGCGTTGGTTTGAGGATAGCTGCGATTCGGAGATGTACGCCGCCAAGCGTCCTGATACAGCGGGGGTCTATTTCGTCCCGGCTTTCGTCGGACTTGGCACGCCTTGGTGGGACGATGACGCTAGAGGCGCGATCTTTGGGCTTACCCGGGGCGCTGACCGCCACAACATCACCAGGGCCGGCCTATACTCCATCGCCTATCAATCCAAAGACGTCATCGACGTGATGAAGAAAGAAGCTTCGTTGGATCTCCCCGTTCTCCGCGTTGACGGCGGGGCCAGCGCCAACAACATGCTCATGCAGTTCCAGTCTGACATCCTCCAGTGCGAGGTCCATGTTCCTTGCTGCGTTGAAACGACGGCATTGGGCGCGGGATATCTTGCAGGCCTTGGCATTGGATTCTGGAAAGACAAGAAGGATATCGAAAGCAACCGCGCTCTCTCAAAATGCTACAAACCGATGATGGGTAAAGAGAAAGCCGACAAGCTTTATCGGGGCTGGCTGCAGGCCGTTAAGGCTGCGCAAGCCTTCAAACCCGAGGAGTAAGGAGGGAAACCTCCTTTTTCTTTCCTCTACGTGGTGTAATATTTACATTGAATGGAAAAGGATGAAGAGAAAATTCGTTTCGGCATGATGCTTGACGCCCTAGGCGTGCCATCAACCCTAGACAGGGATTTTCTTTACGCTTGCTGCCTTTATTGCAAAGAAGGCGCGGCTTCTCTTAGCGATGTCTCCCCGGCGATCGCCAAAATGGGCATCAACATTCCGCAGCTTTGCCTTTATATCGCTAACGAACATTCCTTCTACCTCTCGACCCATCCGGACAAAAAACAGGAAGACGTCTGCAAAGACGAGGATTATCTTGCTTCCATCGCTTCGATTTCGATGGACAAATATTTCACCAACGAGCATTTGGCTTATCGGATGGGGTCATTCACAAATCGCTTCGCCCCCTCCTCCTCGACCATGGACCTTTATTTGAACTTCATCCTTGGGATGCTGTCTCGTTATAAACAGGGCAACCCCCAGGAGACTTTGATCGTTGATATCATGAATAAAGGCTTTCAAATGGCCAAATGCGTGAGTTTGTTGCTTGAAAGCGGCTTTGAGACGGAGGCGTTTTCGACGTGGAGAACCCTTCATGAGAACGAGTGCATCCTCCAGGTTATCGTCAAATACGGCGCTCCCGTCATCGAGAAATACACTCGCCACCTTACCTATGCTGTCGCTTTTAGGGGAGGGATAGGATCCAAAGAAGAGACTGACGCAATTTTCCTTGAGATCAAAGAAGGCATGAAAGCGGTGGATCTCAAAAGCAAAGACATGAAACGCTATATCGAATATGGCTGGCTGCTTGGAGTCAAAGACGTCATGAACATCGAGGGCTTCAAATTCAATTTCCGCGATGGCGTGGAAAGGGTCGCCGGGCTAAGCATGTACTCGAAGGTCTATGAGATGTCGAGCGAAATCGCCCACAGCTCCCCTTTGCTCATCTATTCCCGCAAGAATTATTTTTATCTCGTCGCC
>CAVGXP010000032.1:18639-23178 GCA_963633165.1 bacterium | reverse complement strand
CGACTTCTCTTCATATCATTTTTAACTGCGTGACGATACAATTGGAACGTCATGAAGAAAGACGCTCTCCTATCGAAGAAACAGCAGGATCTCGCTAGCTTAGGCGTAAGCCATCTCTACGCTTCGACGTATTGCTTTTCTTTTGGCTGCTTTGCCTCCATGGTTGGCTTAGCTTTAGCTTTGACTTGCACGCGTTATCAAGATTTCGCTTCTTGGCTTTCCTTTTTGATCGTTGGGCTGAGCCTTATTGGAGTGGGGCTAGTCATCTTTGCTTTCAGCTTCCTAGCTCTGAAAACTAAAAAAGACCCCGATTCTAAACCAAGCCTTCTTTGCCCCATCACCCCCTGGAAAGTCATCCGGAACGGATATTGGGTCGCGGGTGCTTTGCTTCTTATCGGCTGGACGACTTTGACGATTGGCATGCTTCATTTCCCCGATGCCCCCATCGAAGGGTTTTGTTTGTTCGCCGTTTCTTTGATTGTGCTGCTATATGGCCGCTTGCTGCTATTGGCGACGATTCGGGATCACCTCATCCACAAAGCCTTCAAACAACTTGGCGTAGAATAAATTTGTTTAGTTTCCTTTCCTATCGAGATATCGGGAATGTTTTCCCCGTATTAATTTTTAAACCTATAATTTCATAAACGATAAAGGAGTATCGATTTATGGATGAAAGACTGCAACCGTTGTTCACGCCATGGAAGATCGGGAACTGCGAGATTAAAAACCGCATTGTCATGACCTCCATGGGAGGAACTTCTCTTTTCGGATGGATGGAGATCAACCATTTCGATAAAGAGGCCGCGAAATTCTTATTGGACAAAGCCGAACATGACGTTGGTTTGATATTGCCGGGCATTCAGCCGGTGTATAACCCCATGTTTGGACAATGGCTCTACAAAAAGAAGAGCATGTACAAAAAGTTGAAGCCTTTTATGGATGAAGTACATAGCCATGGGGCGAAGATGTTCGTGCAGCTTACCGCGGGATTTGGCCGCAGTTTCACCATTTCCCCGGCAATGGAGAAACTCTATACGAACAGGTTCCTCCGCTTCCTCTCCAAGCCCGTCATGAACTTGGAAAAGATTTGCGCTTCCTCATCCCCATCTCCGAACCGGTGGTCGGATAAGGTCCCTTCTAGGGAGATGACGATCAATGAGATTCATCATTTCATCGATGCGTTTGCCAAAACCAGCAAGTTGCTTAAAGATGCAGGGGTGGATGGGGTGGAAATCCACGCGGTCCATGAAGGGTATCTCCTCGACCAATTCACATTGAAATACGTCAATAAGAGGACGGATGAATACGGCGGCAGCTTTGAGAATCGTTACCGTTTCCCCGTAGAAATTGTCAAAGCCATTAAAAAGGAATGCGGCGAGGATTTCCCCGTTTCGCTCCGTTATTCCGTCCTTTCGAAAACCAAAGGCTTTTCTTCCGGGGCTTTGCCAGGAGAGGACTACATCGAGGCGGGACGCGACATGGAAGAAAGCGAGAAAGCCGCGAAATACCTTCAAGACGCCGGATACGACATGCTCAACTGCGATAATGGGACGTACGATGCCTGGTATTGGGCCCACCCTCCTATTTACATGGAGGAGAACTGCAATCTCAAAGACGTCGAGCACATTAAGAATTTCGTCTCCATCCCCGTCGTCGCCGCGGGGAGGATGGACCCTTTCGTCGGAGCGGAAGCCGTCAAAGAAGGGAAGATTGACGCGGTGGGATTCGCTAGGCCTTTCTTAGCCGATGGGGCGTGGGTCAGCAAACTCAAAGACGGTCATCCCGAGGAGATACGTCCTTGCATCTGCTGCCATAATGGCTGCTTCAACATGTGCCATTACAAAGGCACGAGCAACGATCAAAGCCTTTCCGATTCCCTCCATATGGCCAGATGCGCCGTCAACGCCGAGACCATGAATTCGGCATCCCATTACATCAAGAAGACCGACCATCCCAAGAAAGTGGTTGTTGTCGGCGGAGGCATCGGGGGCATGGAATGCGCCCGCGTCGCCGCACTAAGAGGGCATAAAGTCGAAATCTATGAAAAAAGCGACCATTTAGGCGGGGTGTTTGTACCCGCTAGCCAAGCTTCATTCAAAGGCAAGCTGCGAGACCTTCTTGCGTGGTATGAACTCCAAATGAAGGAACTCAACATCCCCATTCATTTCAACGCCGAAGTCAAAGACCTCGCCTCTATCCCTGCAGAGGAATATGTCGTCGCCACCGGTTCTAAACCTAGAAGATTCGGCCTTAAGGGCGAAGAGAAGGCCATGGACGCCATCGATTATTTGATGGGTCAAGAAACTGGGCAAAAAGTCGCCGTCATCGGCGGAGGGCTCACCGGATGCGAAGTCGCTTATGAACTTTATCTAGCGGGGAAGGAGCCAATCATCATCGAGATGAAGGACGATTTGGTCAAGCAGACCGGCGTCTGCATGGCCAATTCCCAGTATCTCCGAGATTTCTTCGCGTGGAAGAAAGTGCCGGTGTACCTTTCGACCAAACTCAAGGAGATTGATGATGGAGAAATCGTCGTCGAAGGGGAAAGTGGGGAGAAACGAATCCTTTGCGATTCCGTCATCTTGTCCTCGGGCTACGTCTCTACCCCGATCTTTGGGGAGTCTTCCAATGTCCATTTGGTTGGCGATTGTTTGAAAATAGGCAACCTCCGTTCCGTCATTTGGCGGGCATACGAGGTGGCCATGAAACTATAAGGAGAGAAACATGTACGAACCTAAGATGCGTCTAAGCTTGGAGGAGCAAGAAATCCTCCAAGGCAAAAAGGGACCGACATACGCGAAGATGATGGAGGTTCTTGTCCGTTATGGGGATGTTTTTGGGGCGGATTGTCTTAAGGAGGTCACCTATAAGAAATCCCATTTCGTCACCAGCTTTGGCTTGGGGCTGCTCAAGGCCGTTTATCCTTTGATGGACGAGCTTATTGCCGCGGGGTGCAAAGTCGATGGTGGGTTCACCATGGATCCCCGCCCCTTGGATTTCTCAAACGTCAAATGCTCTGCTTTGGAGAAATTGGTGTTTAAGTCGTTCATGTACAACCAGCAAGGACGGTATGAGGAACAACTCAAGAAAATAGGCTTGGAAAATGAAGATAAGGCGTTCTCCTGCACCTGTTATTTGAAAGAAATGGGCAATACCCCGAAAGAGGGCGATATCCTTTCTTGGAGTGAGTCCAGCGCGGTTGTGTTCGCTAATTCCGTGCTGGGCGCTAGGTGCAATAGAAACTCCGGAATCCTTGACATGTTTGGGGCCATTTTGGGGAAGACGCCGAATTTCGGCTTCATCACCGATGAGGGGAGGAAAGCCGATTGGAAGGTCATTGTGAAGACCAGCAAAAAGCCGGAAGCCCAGATTTTGGGTTCCGCCATCGGCATGAAGGTCATGGCCGAGGTCCCTTATGTCTATGGACTCGACCAATACATCGCTGATTTGCCAAGCGAAGACACGATCGCCTATCTAAAGGACTTCGGGGCTGCGACGGCGAGCAATGGGGCGGTTGGCCTCTATCATATCGATAAGATCACCCCGGAAGCCAAACGCCTTGGGGAATCCTTGCTCAAGGAGGAGACGAAGACCTACATCATCGACGACGAAGAACTCGAAAGGGTCTACCGTTCTTATCCGAAGATGTGGCAAGGGGCGGATGAAAAAGCCTACCGTTGCTTCATCGGCTGCCCCCATTTGACGCTGAAACAGCTTGAGGATTGGGCGGATAAAATCGAAGAGGCGATGCCAAGCAAAGGAAAGCTCGTTATCGACACGGTTTTCACGGCTTCTCCTGCGGTTTTGGAGGAATTCAAGAAAGAGGACAGATGCGCAAAACTGCTGTCTAGAGGTGCCCATCTCTCCTATATCTGTCCTTTGATGTATGCGGATAACCCCTTGTGCGGGAGAAGGGCTTTGATCACTAATTCGAATAAATTGAGGACCTACACCAAGGCCCGTTACAAAAAAGATGAGGAAATCTTGAGCCTCATCACCGGCAAAAAGGAGGTCGCGTAAAATGAAAAGCTTTAAAGGGAGGGTCATCTCCGCCATCGATTGGACGGGAGAAGCCGTTGTTTCCCATGAGGGATTCAACACTTTGGCTTCCTGCCAAAGCAGCGCTTTGATGCCTACGGCCAAGAAAATCATCGTTTCCGACCAAAACAACAAAGAGCTCTACAAAAAGAACATTACGGGCAAAGCCTTATGCATGCCTGAGACCATTGGTTCCACCACGGGAGGAATGATCATCCAGACCATCGCGGTGAGGGACCTCGCCCCGAAGGCGTGGCTTTTCTCTCACCCCATCGACCCTCTCAGCGCATCGGGCATCATTCTTTCTAACGTTTGGAATGATGCGGGGCTGATCGCCATCGATAGTTTAGGCGAAGAGTTCCTTTCAAGCGTTAAAGACGGGGATAAGATTGAAGTCAAAGCGGACGGTACGGTCAATATTCTTTGACGTTAGTTGCAAAAACACAAAAGAGGCCCTTTTGGGCCTTTTTTAAACGACGGGGTTTCTCTTGTTATATCTCC
>CAVGXP010000032.1:0-18413 GCA_963633165.1 bacterium | reverse complement strand
CAAAACCGCTTTATGTGGGCAATCGACGTCATCGTTCTTTATTTCTAAGGTGTAGAAATGTACAAATGTTGGTACATTTTGAACAAACTTAAAACCCCATATACCCAAGTGATAAAATTCTCGTAATCATGATGAACTTAGAAAGTCTGCAAAACGCCATTCTCGTCGCGCCGAAGGAATATAGGACCTTGCTTTTCCTTTATAAGAACAAGCATCCGGAGCTCTCGTTCAAGATTCTAAGCAAGGATGACCTCCTCAATCTTTTGTCCTATTCCTTTACTGAGGACCCGATTCCTTTCCTTCTTCAAGCAGGGGTGTCTTATGGGAATGCCAAGCAGGTGCTTTCTTTGATAAGGATCGCCGATGTTTCCTCTAACGCGAAGCTTTCAGACTGGGTTAAAAAACTATCCGAGGCGAAGCTATTGAAAGAAGATCCTCTTGGCAAGGAAGAATTAAAGGGGAGAAAGATATTCCTTTTAGAGAGCGAAGAGGATTCGGAATTGTCTTCTTTCTTGGAACGGAAAGGCGTTTCTTTCTCCTTTTTGAGCCTCGATGACCTGGGCGTAGAAAAAGAAGGGGAAAAAGGATGGGCCGTTAGGGGGCAAACAAAAAAAGGCGAGGACATCATCGCCCCGAAGATTGTCTATTTTCCCAATAAGTTCTATCAGTATCTCTATATCCTCTCCGATATCCGCAGAAGAATCATTGACGATCCTTCCATGAAGGGGGATTTCGTGGTTCTTTGCCACGATGATTCCGACGCCATATTCGCCCAAAGCGTATCGGAATTGCTGCAATTGCCGATTTGTTTTCAAACTTCCTCACCTTATCTAAGCAACCCTAAGATCAAAGAGAAAACTTCTTATTTCCACGCGCAGAAGTCCTTTGCTTTCACCGAAGAAGAACTCGATGACCCAGAACTCAGAGCCTACCATGATCTGATTGAGCATTATGGGTTAGAAAAGCTGGAGTTCTCTTTTGCTTACGCCAACCTTTTGGAGATACTTTCCTCTCTCCATGGCGTAAAGGAGAAGACTCCTGGGGTTTTGATCACTTCCCGTCTTGATTTTGATCCAAGGAAAATTGTCTATGTCGCCTGCTTCCAACACGGGGATTTCTATAGGGTCTATAGCGATAAGAGCGTCTTGAACGACAAGGAACTCGCTTCTTGCGGGGCGAATCCAAGTTACGTCAAAACCACTTTGGATCGTAGGTTGAAGCTTAATTATCTTCGTTATAGCCGAATCGCTCTTTTATCTAGGCCTTTGCAGCATCTAACGGACAAAATCCACGATTCGGGATTTGTCGGGGAATTCAATTGGGGCGGCGCCATAAAGAAGTCAAAATGGAATTTGGATGGCTGTTATACCCAACAAGCCGACAAAATCCGCAAAGCTGATTATCTGGATTCCCTTTTTTGCCGCAAAGCCACCGATGGCCTTCTTGGCTATGACCATTCCTTCAAAAACGATGGGACCGTTCATTTGAAGAAACAAAGCAAGTACTATTCCGTGACCAATTTGGAGAGATACATCTCTTGCCCTTTCGCCCATTTGCTGAATTCCTATTTCCCAAACGATCCTTCATCGGTGCGAGTCACTCAGCTTGGCACGTTGAATCACGCGATGATGGCCCCCATTTATGAAGAAGAATACGACTTCGATGCCCTTTTCGCGGAGAATGAAAAAGAATATTGGAAGGCGTTTGAGAGCAATAAGGTCGTCCCTACTGAAGAAGACAAAGCCGTTTTGTCCATATATAAGAAATGGCTGAGGTATGCCGTCGCGGCGATTCGAGAGCAGAAGGATTGCCAGGAAACGACAAAGAAAAACAAAAAAGGCGCGGAAGTTACGACGAGTGTCGGAGGCATGACTTTCCCGCTTGAAAAACCCGAGCAAGGAGTGGGCTTCACGCTCAAAGACGAAGACGGCAGAACCTACCCCTTCTATGGGCGCATCGACAAAATCCTTTTCACCGGTTCCTCTTCTTCCCGTTATTACACGATCATCGATTACAAATCGGGGAAGGAGGAATTCAACGGAAGGGCTGTCTTCTTAGGTCCTTCGATTCAACTGCCTCTTTATTACAAAGCCTTGCAGCAAGAGGACAATATCTCTTTGCTCGATGAGGAGATTGGTGGTGGTGACGTTTCCTTCGGCGGATTTTTGATTCAGCATAGCTTCTTTTCCGATCCCCCTTCTTTTGCCTCCAACAAGCAAAAAGTCTTCACCTATGCCGAACTAGCGAAGAAGGTGCGTGGGATGGGGCTTACTACCATGGAAACTTCCTACTACGACGGGATCGATCCTTTGGCGTTTGGCGACAAGAATAAAATCACCTGCACCAAAAGCAAATTCATCAAAAAAGGGCTTTTCTTCGATTCGATTGAGGGAGAGGCGGATATCTTCGGAAAGGAAGATGGAACCTATTCTTTCTCTAAGCTTGTTACCGATGCAGAGAATGCGGCGATTTCGACGATTAAGAAAATAGAGGCGGGGGAATTCCCCATCGCCCCGACTTCTAGCGATTTGAAAGGCACGCCCGGAGCCCTGCATTGCCTTTACTGCCCATACGACGATATTTGCTACAAAAACAAAGCAAAAGACGCGGTTTCGTATGCGGAAATGATGGTTGCCCATTTCAAAGACGAAGATGCGGACAAGGAGGTTAGCGACGATGAGCAAAAACAATAAGAACAACGGTTTTAACCCCAAGCAGTGGGAAGCCATCCAATATAGCTCTTCCAAGGATCTTTTAATATCCGCCGGGGCGGGGAGCGGCAAGACGAAGACGCTATCTGAACGCGTCAAACGTTTGATTGAGGACAACGAGATCGATCCTGACGCCCTCCTTGTTTTGACCTTCACCGACAACGCGGCCCACGAGATGAAGGAGAGAATCGTTTCCTTGTTCGCCAAAGACCCCAATACGGCATCTTTAGCGGGGAGGATGCAATCCTGCCATATCCAGACTTTCGATTCCTTTTGCCAATACCTTGTTTCCACCTATGCGGGAAGGCTGGGGCTTTCTAGTTCCGTCTCGGTGCTTGATTCGACGATTGAGGCTGCGAAAAGACGCGAATTCCTTGATCAGACAATCGAGGAATTCCTCTCTGATCCAGCAAAAAGGGAGGCATTGACGGAGACATTAGGGAAATACAACACCAAAAGCCTCGATAAAAGCAAAGGCGTCATTCTTGATTTGGATAAAAAACTCCAGAAATTGCTTCCTAAGGATAGAGATGTTTTCTTCTCCAATTACGAATCCACCTTTTGCGACAAGGAGAGGTTCTTTGAGGAATACGACACTTATATCGAAGGATTTAAGGATCAGGCGCGCTTTGCTTTGCTTTGGGCCAATTACATCGATTATTTCGAAGACGATGAAAGCAAAGCCATGCTGCCTTTTCAGAACACCGCCTTCTATGGCTCGGTCTTTTATCAGGCTCGAGATCAGGTTTATTGCGCCCCTTACGCCGAGGAGATTTCTAAGCTTTTGAATCTAGATTCGGAGGATTTCGTCGCCGGATGTAAAGAGGCTTTGAAGTCCCCGTCCTTGAAGGACTCGTTTGAAAGAAAGAGAGGGAAGAAAGGCGAAGAGGACGCCGATATCGATGAGGACGCGGCGATGGAGAAGGCCAAGGCGAAGAGAATCTTCAATATTCTCAAGAACGTCTTCAAGAACCAAGGTGCCGTTTTTGCCCCCGTTTATACCTTGGGGACAAAAGAGGAGGAATACGGAAAATTCCTTTCTTTCAAAGACGACGCGATCCTTTTCCTAGAGATCGTCAAGGAAATGAACCGCAAGCTCGACCAATATAAGCGCGCGGTCAATTGCTTTACCTTCGCCGATATCTCCGCCTTCGCTTTGTCTCTTCTTCAAGATGAGCGCTATAGCGACGTCGCCGAAGAGGTGAGAACCCGTTTCGCTTACATCATGGTGGATGAATACCAAGACACCAACGATTCTCAAGAGGCTTTCCTCAACTCTCTTCTTGCCGTAAACAAGCAAGGCAAAAGAGCCCATTTGTTCTGCGTGGGCGATCCCAAGCAAGCGATATACGGCTTCCGCAATTCCAATGTGAAGCTGTTCATTAACCGCCAGGAATCGTTAGGGAAAGACTGCCTCATCCACATGAACACCAACTACAGGTCTGGAGAGAAGCTTTTGATTGAGATAAACACCCTCTTCAAGGCCTATATGAGCAAAGACCATGGCGATGTGGACTACACCGATCCGGATGAGCAGCTTGGATATGACAAAGACGTCGACCTCTACGGTTTGCCCTATTCCCATTTCGGCATCTCGCGCATCGTTTCTAAGGGAGGGCATTACGATTCCAAAGCTCCTCTAGATTGGGAAATCGCCGCGATTATCGATGACATCAAATCCAAAGTCGCCGATCCGGATTTCCTAATTTATGAAGCGGGCACTCCAGGGAAGCAAAGAAGGGCGAAATATGGGGATTTTGCCATCCTTTGCCGCAAAAAATCCTCGTTTTTGACTTTCCAAAAAGCCTTTGTGGAAGCCGGCATCCCCCTGAACATCAAAGTCAGCAACAACCTCAGGGACATCTCTTGCGTCATCGCTTTAGAGTCTTTGGTGGCTTTCTTGCTCGCTATAGAAAGCAAAAACGACACCGACATCCCCCATTTATTCGCCTCCTTAGCCAGAAGCTACCTTTTTGAATATCCCGACAGCAAACTTTTCGCCATTCTTTCGAAGACCTATAACGGAGAAGGGGCCGATCCGCTTGCTAGCATCAAAGAGGATCCAATCTATAAGCAGGCCAAAGAATTCGTCTTTGCCCACAAAGGCGCGGACTTCCCGACTTTGTTCAGGGATATGCTTAATGAATTCCACGTCGTTTCCTATCTATATAAGTTAGGCGAAGTCAGCGACAACATGGCCAAAATCGATGCCTTATATGATCTTTCCGTCAAAGAATCGAAGATGGGCGAAGGGGTATCCGATTTCGTGGGTCTATTCTCTTCAATCAAGAAATACCAGCTCAATTTCGAATCCGAATCCTCTTTTGCCGCCGAGAATTCGGTCGACCTCATGACCATCCATGCCTCCAAGGGCTTGGAAAGAAAGATCGTTTATATGCCTGTCTCGCAGAACAAGGAGGGTAGCGGGCATGATAACGCCGACTACGCTTTTTCGAATGAATACGGCGTATTGCTCCCAGATTACAGCTTTAATGAGGAAGACATTCAAGCGACTTGCCATTCCGTTTATTCCCTCCCTTATCGCTTGTTCCTTTATGAGCAAGGGCTCCATGACACGGATGAGGATGAACACGTCCGTTTGCTTTACGTCGCCTTCACCAGGGCCCAAAGTGCTTTGATCATCGTCGGCGACGATCATAAACGGGCCACGGGGGACCTTTACGACGCCTTGGATTACCTGCCCCATCAAAAGGTATTCAACCCCGCTTTGCTTAAGGATAAGTTCCGCTCGGGGACGATTTCGCAACGGGATTACGACAAATACCTGGATTTGGTGAAGAAACGTCAGTCTTTGCCTAGCCTCCGTTATGAGGATTTCCAAGCCTCTACCAATGATCCGGAACTGGCGCAAAAGCAGTTCCGTTGGTATCAAAAATTGCGTGAATCAACCATCGTGGCCACGCTTAATGAGCAGATCGATGAAAGCTTTGCCTATATGCAAAAGGAACTCTATGAGGACTACCGTAGACGGTTTGGCCTGTGCGAGGATATCGACACCATGGCAAGCGTGTACGCTCATTATAAAGGCTACCCGACTTCGGTGTCTTCTTTGGCCACTCTTGAGGCTTATTGCCGTAAACGCGGATTGCTAGAAGAAGGGGAGTCCATGGAAAAGGCGATAAGGGCTTTCCATGATGATCTGGTCCACGAAAGACACGAACCTTTGGGAGTAAAGATTAGCAAGGAAGATTTTAAAGACGACGAGAAAAGGAAAAAACATTTCGTCGATGCCTTCCTTTCCCCGCTTTGCTTTGGTTTAGACGCCTATGATTACGTTTTCATGACCAGCTACAAAAACCCGGGATTCGATGACCCCGTTAAGCTTTATTCCTACGTTGAGCCCGAGCAAAAAGCCGATAAGGCGAATCCTTTAGAGGGTTTGGAGGGTGTTCGTGTCGATGAATCGGCCATTTCTTTCCCTGAATTCACCAAGCGCAGGGCCAGCAAGAAGAAGGAATACGTCGATGAGGATAGCCCCCTTATGGACGCCATCAACAAAGGCATCGCCCTGCACCGTTACATGGAAATGGTCGATTTCGTTAGCAAAGACACCTCCTTTATCCCCGACCCCAAAGACAGGGCGAGAATCGATAAGGTGCTCGCCACGCCGCTATTTAACAATCTAGAAGGCTGGAACATCTATAAAGAATACGGCTATTACGATGAGGTTAGGGACACCACTGGTTTCATCGATTTGCTTTTGGAGAAAAACGGGGAATTCCTGATTGTGGATTACAAGAGTAAGGATATCTCCGATCCTGCTTACGATGAGCAGCTCCGCGTCTATTCCGAAAACGTCTCCAGGCTATTTAACGCGCCCTTATCCAAAATAAGAGCGTATCTATTGCCTTTGACGGGGGAAGCGGGGCGCGAAGTGAAGTTTGACTGATTTTGCTTCGACGGTCTTTTTCCTTTGCTTTATTTGATTAGAATTTAGGTATGGAAAAAACATTGCTTCTCATTTGTTTGATACTCTCTTCACTCGTTTTAGTTTGCCTGGTTGTCTTAATCGTTTTCTTGGCCAAACGCAAAGGAAGTCCTGCAGCTCCTTTCGACGCGAAGAAGGAAAGGGAGGCGATTGAGGCCCAGGTTCGCCTTAATACCTCGATAGAAAATCTGCAAAAGAACGTGGAACGGTATCTTGAAACCAAGATGGCGGAGTTTTCCTCTTCTATCGATAAGACGTTGAAAGAAGAAGGGCAGGCGGACAATGCGCGGTTCTTATCGCTGCAAAAGAGCCTTTCCGAATCGGTGGCGCAAAGATTTGCCGAGATCGTTCAGCAAGAAGCCACTCAATCCGAGAATATTCGCAGAACTCTTTCGGAAATGACCCAAAAGGACGAAGAGAGGATCAACGGATTCCAAAACGGGCTGAATGCCACTTTGCTTCAGCAAATCGCCGCCATAAACGCTAAACTCGATGAGTCTTTGAAAAACATCAACGACAAAGTCGACGTTTCTTTGAACAAAGGATTCGAAAGTACGAGTCAATCGATGCTCGCCTTGCAAAAGCAGCTCGGCGCGGTGGAAGAGGCGCAGAAGAATCTTTCCAGCATCCAATCCGAAATCGCATCCTTAAATGGCATTCTCACTTCGAACCAGCAACGCGGGAAATACGGGGAATGGCAGCTGGAATTGCTTTTGGAGAACCTCTTTCAAGATGGCAAAACCATTCTTTACGATCTCCAATATAACCTTGGGGACGGGCTCAAGCCTGACGCAGTCATCTTCCTCGACGGGAAGGCACATCATCAAATCGTCTGCATCGATTCCAAATTTTCTTTGGTGGGCTATGACATCTTGTTCTCCCCTAACGCCTCTTTGAGCGAAGAAGAGGAGAACGCGGCGAGGGCCAGTTTTAAAACGGCCTTGAAGCAAAGGATCGAGGAGACGTCGAAATACGTCGTTCCCGGCAAAACGATTAGCAACGCTTTGATGTTTATCCCCAGCGACGGCGTATTTGCTTTCGTGGAGACCGAATATCCTGAGTTGGTTGAACTTGCCAAGCAAAAGCGTGTCGTTTTGACTTGTCCTTGCATCCTCACTCCGCTATTAGGCTCTTTCAGAGTCATCCAGTTGGACGCGGCTAGAAGCGAATCCTTGGTTCAAATCAATACCGCTCTCAATGAACTAGGCAAGGAATTCAAGAAATTCGCCCCAAGATGGGAAAACCTAAACAAGTCTATTCAAGGCTTAACAAAGAAAAGCGAGGATTTCTCCATCACCGTCGGCAAGATCAACAAACGTTTCGATCAAGTTCAACAAATCGACCTTAAACCCGATACGCCATCTCTTGAAAACAGCGAAATTCAAGAGGACGAAGAAGTGGTTGAAGGCGGGGACGACGAGATTATTTGATTGTATTTCATGCCCTTTGTGCCAAAGAGGACTAACGTCGGTTTAATCGCATCAAACTATACCGAAATACCGAGAAATGGGATATTTTCTGGTTTTTCAGCTGCCTTCGGTAATAAATGACCGAAATAATGGGTATATATCAGTAATACGATAGCGGTAAAACGTTCTTTTTATTGCGGCTTATCTTTTTTCGTTCATAGTTATAAACGTAGTATTAGCACAAAGACTCTTTGCGTTTAGGAGGTTTTTTATGAACATACGCGCCGATGTGCGAAAGAAGGTGGAGGACATTTGCCAATCTTATTCGGAGGAGTCCTCTCCCTTGATGATGATTCTATCTGACGTCCAGAAACAATTCGGATATATCCCTTTGGAGATTCAAGAGATCATCAGCCAAAAGACGGGTATCCCGGTGGCTGAAATCTATGGCGTAGTCACTTTCTACTCTTTCTTTTCCCTGAAGCCAAAAGGCAAATACGTCGTCGGCATTTGCCTTGGGACGGCTTGCTACGTCAAAAACTCCCAAGCGGTTTTGGATAAATTCAACCAGCTTCTTGGGGCTGGGCCTGGGGAGACGACGGAAGATGGGCTATTTACCGTTGAGGCGATACGCTGCATCGGCGCTTGCGCCTTGGCCCCGGCTTTGTCGGTGAATGGGAAGGTCTATCCTAAGGTGACTCCGGATCAAGTGCAAAAAATCATCGATGAATATCGCAGCAAGGAGGTTTTCGATGCTCAATGAAATAAGGACTCCAGAACAATTGGAGGAAAGCATCCGCTCCGCCACGGAGGCGATGCAAAGGAAGATAAGTGGTTACGGCGGCAAAAGGGCCGTCATGGTCTGCGGAGGGACGGGGTGTTTGGCCAATAATTCCGAGTCCATTCTTTCCGAGCTACAAAAACAAATCAAGGAACATGGGCTAGAAGATAAAATCTCCATCAACCATGTCGGATGCTTTGGATTCTGCTCGCAGGGGCCGTTTATCAAAATCTACCCCGAGGACACGCTTTATAGAGCCGTTAAACTCTCGGATATCAAGCAGATCGTCGAAGAGGATCTTTTAGGAGGCAAGGTTTGCGAGAACCTCCTTTACGTCGATCCTTCCACCCATCAAAAGGTCCAGCGGCAAGACGACATCAATTTCTATAAGAAACAAAAACGCATTTCCTTGCATGGGTGTTCTTTGATTAACCCCGACTTTCTAGAAGAGGCTTTAGGTTACGATGGCTTCAAGGCGTTGAAGAAAGTTTTGACCGAGATGACGCCCCAGCAAGTCATCGATGAGGTGATTGCCTCGGGGTTAAGAGGCAGGGGTGGAGCGGGATTCCCGACGGGGAAGAAATGGCAATTCGCCGCCAATGTCGCTTCGGATAAGAAATACATCGTCTGCAATGGCGATGAAGGCGATCCGGGGGCTTTCATGGACCGTTCGATTCTTGAGGGCAATCCCTTTGAGGTCATCGAGGGGATGATGATCGCCGGCTACGCTTTTGGGGCGGACGAAGGGTATTTCTATGTCCGAGCCGAATACCCCGTCGCCGTTGAGCGTTTGCAGAGGGCAATCAAAGACATGGAAGCGGTGGGGCTACTTGGAGACAACATCCTTGGCACCTCATTTAATTTCCGGGCTCACCTTAGGCTGGGCGCTGGGGCGTTCGTATGCGGGGAGGAGACGGCTTTGCTTAATTCCATTGAGGGCAAGCGCGGCATGCCTCGTCCTCGTCCTCCCTTCCCCGCGGTGAAAGGGCTATGGGGAAAACCGACCTGCGTCAACAACGTCGAAACTCTGGCTCAGATTCCTTATATCCTCCGCGTTGGAGCGAAGGAGTATGCCAAAATTGGGACCGAAGGCTCTAAGGGGACGAAGGTTTTCGCTTTAGGGGGCAAGATCAACAACGTCGGTCTGGTCGAAGTGCCTATGGGCACCACTTTAAGGACGCTGATTTTCGATATTGGCGGAGGCATCCCCGGGAATAAGCGTTTCAAAGCCATCCAAACCGGCGGTCCTTCGGGAGGCTGTCTTACGGAGAAAGACCTCGATACGCCTATCGATTACGATTCTCTTGTGGCCAAAGGTTCCATGATGGGCTCGGGCGGGGCGATTGTCATGGACGAAGACAACTGCATGGTCGACGTCGCCTCTTTCTACATGGATTTCATCTGCAATGAATCCTGCGGGAAATGTTCGCCTTGCCGCATTGGGACGAAGCGCCTTTACGAGATGCTTCAAAAAGTCACGCATGGGAGTGCGGATGAACAGACTTTGAAGGATATGAAATACCTTGCTACCGTCATCAAAGATGGCTCGCTGTGTGCCTTAGGCCAAACTTCGGCCAACCCCATCTTGTCGACGATGGCCAATTTCCCAGAGGAATACGAGGCCCACGTCAAAGATAAGAGGTGTCCAGCCCACGTCTGCAAGAGTTTGATGAGTTATTGGATCGATCCGGAAAAGTGCAAGAAGTGCTCAAAATGCGCCCGTTCTTGCCCTGCTAATTGCATCAGCGGGGTCCCGGGAAAAGTTCCTTACGTCATCGATTCGAGCAAATGTCTCAAATGCGGGGCCTGCATGGAAGGGTGCCCTTTCCACGCCATTTCAAAACGCTGAGGAGGAAACGACATGGAAACAGTCAATATCAACATCGAAGGCCGCGTCTATGCGGTGGAAAGCAGCCTCAGCGTCCTAGAGGCCGCAAGGAAAGTCGGTTACAACATCCCAACCCTTTGCCACTGGAAGAATGGAGAGAATTCTTTGGCGAGCTGCCGCGTCTGCTTGGTGGAACTTCGTACCCCGAAATCCTCTAAGCTCGTCGCTTCCTGCGTCTATCCCGTTTCCGAGTGCCAGAACGAAAAAGGGGTGGAGATTCACATCTCTTCGCCCAAAGCCATCAACGCCAGGCGGACTTCGGTTGAGCTTTTGCTAAGCAACCATTCCCAAAACTGCCAGACCTGCGTCAAGAACGGGAGATGCGAATTGCTCCACGTCGCCGATTTGGTCGGGGCTAGAGACCATCAATTCGAAGGGGAGAAAACCCCATGCACCTACGATGACGCGGCCCCGGGAATCATCAGGGATACCAGCAAATGCATCCTCTGCGGAAGATGCATCGAACGTTGCAAAAAAGCTCAGGGCATTGGGATCCTCGGTTTTGAAAAACGCGGGTTTTCGACGCTTGTCGGGCCGGCTGAGAACCGTTCATTCACCCAAGTTCCCTGCATCCAATGCGGCCAATGCATCGAAGTTTGCCCCACGGGGGCGCTGTCAGAGCACCGAGAAATAGGAAAAGTGGACGAAGCCATCCAAGAAGGCAAATTCGTCGTCGTCCAAACCGCCCCTGCCGTCAGGGCCGCCATCGCCGAGGAATTCGGCCATAGGATAGGGGAGGAAAATGGAACGGGTAAGATGGTCGCCGCGCTTCATCGACTGGGCTTCAAGCGCGTATTCGACACCGATTTCGGCGCCGATCTCACCATCATGGAAGAAGCCCAAGAACTCCTTAACCGCATCAAAAGCAAAGGGGTGCTTCCCCAAATCACCTCATGTTCGCCGGGGTGGATTAACTACCTTGAGTATTTCTACAGCGATTTAATCCCCCATGTTTCAACCTGCAAATCTCCTCATGAGATGGAAGGGGCGATAATCAAGAGCTACTTTGCTTCCACGCACAACCTGCGCCCAGAAGACGTCTTCGTCGTCTCCATCATGCCTTGCACCGCAAAAAAGGGAGAGGCCAAACGCAAAGCTAACGCCTCCGTTAAAGGCCTGCCCGATGTTGACGCCGTCCTTACGACAAGGGAATTCGCCGTCCTCATCAAGCGCGCTGGGTTACTGTGGGATGAGCTTCCCGAAGAAGAATTTGACCAGGATTTGCTTGGCCAATATAGCGGCGCCGCTCCGATATTCGGTGTCACGGGAGGAGTCATGGAAGCCGCTTTGCGAACGGCTTACCATAGCTTGACCGGAAAAGAATACGGGCCCATTGAGTTTGCCAAGGTCCGTGGCTATGAAGGTGTAAAGGATGCCGAAATCGATATCGGGGGCAATAAGATCAAGGTCGCCGTGGCCTCGGGCATGTCAAACGCCAAGCCTTTGCTTGATGAAATACGCTCAGGTCGTTCCCCCTATGCTTTCATCGAGATCATGGGTTGCCCTGGCGGATGCGTGAACGGAGGCGGTCAGCCTTTTGTCAAACCCAATCTCCTCGCCGGGAAGGAAGCACCCGATATTTTGGATACCTATGTGAGCAAAAGGGCGAACATCCTCTATTCCATCGATAGGGGCTGCAAGCTTCGCCAATCTCACAACAACCCTGATATCATCAGACTCTACAAGGATTTCCTTGGGGAGCCTTGTGGAGGGGTGTCGGAGAACTTGCTCCATACCCATTATTCGAATGACAGGGAGAAGTTCCCGAAATGATGCTGATGGGGCGTTGGAAACGGCGCCCTTTTCGTTATTTTGGTTGGTGAAAACAGAAGGGAGGTCTAACGGCTTTTCACTTTTGTTATGGCGGATTAGCCATGCCGTTGTGGCCTTTTCCGCTTCTTCGGGTTAGGATTTCTCCATGTCAAATTCAGCGATAATCGCCCTCATCGTAACCATCGTTGTCGTCTCCTTGACCATTGCCGTTGTTTTCTATTTGCTCTCCCTTAAAGATAAAAACGATTGATACGTCTTTGATTCTGCTTTTGCGTTTTATCCGGGCCGGAGTTAGGGCATCTATGGCGGGCGCATTCATTTTGGCTCGCCTTGCTCCTATAATGGTTGGGCCATGATCAAGAACCTGATTTTCGATTTGGACGGGACGCTGCTAGACACCCTCCCTGACATTACCCGCGCGATAAATGACGCCCTCAAAAAAGAGGGCTATGAATATTCCTTCACCATCGATGAAGCCAAGACCCTCATCGGAGGGGGAGCCGATCTTTTGGTGAAGAGGGCTTTGAAGGAAAAAGGGAATGACGAAGAAGCCTTCGCTCGTCTTAAAAAGACCTACATGCCCTTATACAAAGCTTACCAAAACGACACAACCAAGCCTTTCGATGGGCTTTTGTCCGTGCTTGAGCTTTTCAAAAGCGAAGGAAGACGCCTCTTCGTGGTTTCAAACAAGCCCGATCCTTTGGCCCAGGAAGTTGTCAAACGCTTTTTCCCGCCTCTTTTCGATGGGGTGACCGGACAAAAAGAGGGGGATGCTCCCAAGCCGGATCCGACCTCGACGTTGAGGATGATCGAACAATACGAATTGGACCCGAATAAGACCCTTTACATTGGAGATTCCCATTTTGATGTTGAGACTGCACATAACGCGGCTCTAAGGAGCGTCTTGGTGGAATGGGGTTATGGCTTTTACACCCAAGAACTTTTGAACAAGAGCAGTTACGTAGTTGCCTGCCCCGGAGATTTGTATACTTTGGTGTCGTCCCTATAAAAGGAAGGAATGGTAGAATTCGCTTATGCATCCAGTCAAATTGTTCAATTCCCTCGGAAACAAAATCGAGGAATTCACCCCCATTGTGCCCGGGGAAGTTTCCATCTACGTCTGCGGACCGACGGTCTATAACTCTCCCCACATCGGCAACATGAGGCCCGTCATCGTCTTCGACACTTGGCGTAGGCTTTTCATAAGCCTCGGCTACAAAGTCACTTATGTGTCAAATTACACCGACGTCGATGACAAAATCATCAACCGGGCCAAAGAATTGGGCATCAGCGAAAAAGAGCTCACTGAGGGTGTCATAAAAGAATTCCGCGCTTCCGTCGACGCCGTCGGTGCGCTTCAGCCGGATTTCACCCCCCGTCCGACCGTCTATATGCCGCAGATGATTTCCTATATCGAAGACCTTGTTAAAAACGGCAGCGCCTACGAAAGCGGGGGCGATGTTTATTTCAGGGTCGGCAGCGACAAAGACTATGGGCAACTTTCCGGGAACACCCCCGACACGTTGATTTCCGGGGCTAGGATAGAGGTCAATTCCCAGAAGGAATCCCCGCTAGATTTCGCTCTTTGGAAGAAGACTGAGGAAGGAATTCGCTGGGGCACCCCTTGGAGTCAGGGAAGACCTGGCTGGCATACGGAATGCTGTGTCATGATCGATTCCATCTTCAGGAAGCAAAACGGTTATATTGATATCCATGGCGGTGGATTCGACCTCAAATTCCCCCATCATGAGAACGAAATGGCCCAATCGGAGGCCCATAATGGGAACGCCTTGGCCCATTATTGGATTCATAACGGCTTCATCAACATCGACAACGAAAAGATGTCGAAATCGCTTGGGAATGTCGTTTTGGCAAAGGACGTCATCTCCAAATTTGGCGGGATGCCTTTCCGCTTGATGGTTCTCAACACCCATTACAGGGCGCCTCTTTCCTTCACGGAGGAAACGATTTCCGAGGCGACGAAGACCTACCAAAAAATCCAGGCTTGCTACCGCTCCCTCTCCATCAAGTTGCAAAGAGCGGGGGTGGATGTCGCTGGTATCAAAGGCGAAAACGAAGATGTGTTTTTCGATGAGCTTTGCAACGATCTCAACACGCCTAACGCTTTAAGCGTGCTTTTCGCCGAAATGAAGCAAGCCAACCAGAACACGAGGCAGCGTGATGCCGATCTTGAAACCCTTAAAGGCAATTATGGCAGGCTCCACGATTACCTGTTCGCCTTGGGCATCGATGGGGGTGAAATCATCCTTGATGAGGAAGCCCATGAGCTTTATCGCCTTTATGACGAGGCCAAAGCCGCCAAAGATTTCGAAAAGAGCGATCTGCTGCGCGGAAAGCTCATTGAAAAAGGCGTATTTTGAACGTTAGAAGAACGGTCTTTTTTAGGAGAATTACATGGGTATAATTATTTACGGCAAGAACGCCGTTCGCGAAGCTGTTGTTTCCAATTCCGCGACCGAATTGAAGGTCGTCAGGCGCTTGGGGCAGGACAAAATCGTCCAACAGGCGAAAGCGAAAAAGATTCCCGTCGAACTCGTTGAGGAATCCGAGTTGACCCGGATTGCCAAAAACCCCTCTCACCAGGGATTTATGGCAATCTGCAAGGGCTGGAAAAACTATTCTGTGGAGGAATTGATTGAATCCTCCAAAGAAAGCAAATACCCCCTTATTCTAATCCTCGATGGCATCGAAGATCCCCATAACCTTGGGGCGATACTCCGCTCCTGCGACGCTTTTGGGGTCGATGGCATCATCATGAAGAAAAGGAACGAGGTTCCTTTGAATAGCACTGTGGCCAAGGTCTCCACCGGAGCCATCTGCTACGCCAAGGTCTCCTCCGTCCCCAATCTTTCCCAAGCCATAGCCAAACTCAAGGACAATGGCTTCTGGGTGGTCTGCAGCGACGGAAGCGGTACGAGCAATTACGATGAGATCGATTATAAATGCCCGATTGCCCTTGTGGTTGGAAGCGAAGGGTTCGGGGTGTCGCGTCTTTTGGTCCGCGACAGTGATTTCGTCGCAAAAATCCCGATGGTCGGCCATGTGAATTCGCTTAACGCGTCCGTAGCGACCGCGATTTTCCTCGCCGAGATTTCTTCTTTGCGCTCCCATTAAGCGTTCTTGCCTCCTCAGGAGGAATCAATACATATGAGGTCTACGACTGACGGTTTTTCCGTCGACGTCTCCGATGAATCTTTATTGTTGCTTGGAAGGATGGGAAGAGACAGCTGCCGCGATCTCCTCGCCCTTCGTTATTACAAGAACAGGCACCGCATCTGCCGTCGCGCTTCCCCTTCGATCATGTCCATCCTCAATGAATGGGAGGCCAACGAGGCTTTTTTCCGCGGTTATCTCGACGCGGAGATATCCTATCGTTTCGGAAGGGTGAGTTTTGCTTCTTATGCGCTGAAGTGCATCCGCTTCGCTTTGGCTAACGCGGTGGATTCGAAACTGTCCAAAACCAAGATGATGGTCGCCTTTTCCCTCGATGCCCCTCAAATTGATGAGCAAGGGGAAGAGTCCTCCCTTTGCATGGCTGACATCGTTCAGAACACCTCTCCGGAAGACCCGAGGGTTTTCCTTGATTACGCGGAGTCCTTAGAACTTCTCAATAAACTGCCAAAAAGCGTGAATCCTCTCTCACTAAAAATCGCTTCCGGCGTATGCGATGGATATAAGGTGTCTGAAATCGCAAGGAATTTGGGAATATCGGAGAAACAGGCAAATTATTATTTCGCCCGTTATAAGGACTGGGCCAAGAAAACCTTAAGCAAGGCTGGTGTGATTTGCCAATAAGGCATTCTTAACGGAATTGGGATAACGATAAAGCGGCGGCTTCGTTGTCCCTTCTTTACTCTTAATGTAAAATGTTTGTAAGCATTTTTTTCGGACGCGGTTTGAGTAAAGGAGCATCTATGATGAAAAACACATCGATTCCGTTGTTTTCCCTTGCTTTGTTATTAAGCGCGTGTGCTGGAGGCGGAGTGGAAAATAGCAGCTCAAATTTCTCATCGTCTTCTAGCGCCTCAGTGACGACATCTGAAACATCATCTTCATCCTCCCAAACGGTTATCACTTTCACGCTGAGCATCCAAGCCGACGATGGCGTCACCGTCACTGGCCTTAGCGGAAACCCTTTGGCGAATAGTTATGAATCCGGGACGAAACTTTCCTTTAAAGTGGATGTTCCAAAAGGGAAAGTGGCTGTTGTCACCGTCAACGGGGCTGCCTTGGACAAAGGGGAAGATGGCTATTCTTTCGTAATCGAGTCCAATAGCGTGATAGTCATTACGTTGCAAGATTGCGCCCATGAAGGCCTAACGTTTGTGGAGAGGGTGGAACCCACGGAATTCAAGGCGGGCTCCCTCCCTTATTATCGCTGCCCTAGTTGCGATGAATGCTTCCTTGACGAAGCAGGCGAGCAAAAGCTTGAAAACGGGACCAATATCGTCAAAGGCGATCCCCGCTACATCGCTCCGATCCAAGGCGAATTTTGCCTCATTAATTCCAATGTGGCCTCGTATTTGAACGCCACCACGGAAGAGGAACAGATTCAAGCCCTAAAGGTGACTTCTCCTTTCAACAACCAAGCGAGGAAGAATCTCAGATGGGACGGCACCTATGGCACGAAGTACATCGTTGACGTCAGCAAGGATAAGGATTTCACCACTTACGAGCGTTATACCACCAGCAACAGATCCTTGACTCTTCCGGGTATATTAACGCCGGGCGATGTCTATTATTGGAGGGTTTCGGACGATAAAGGGAACCTTATCAACGACGACTATTCCTTCCGCGTAAGCGACACATTAAGCGTTCGCACGATGGCGGTGGATGGCATGTTCAACATGCGTGACCTCGGCGGGTGGAGCGCCCAAGGAGGGACGAAGATCCCTTATGGGAAGATCTATCGCGGGGGCAACTTCTCGACCATCACGACAAGTGGCAAAGAGGCCTTCGCCGAGGATTTGGGCATAAAGACCGAAATCGACCTCAGAACAAACGGGACGGACGATCTTAAAGACGACAGAGTCGAATATTTTAAAGCCGGCATGTGGCAATATACGATGATTGTTCCAGGCTATACCTCTCCTGGCGCGACCGACGATGCTACAGTCACTAGGGGCTATGATGCCGGTTCTTCCGCTTCGATTAAGCGCATCTTCGAAAAACTCGCCGAGCCCGCTTCCTATCCTGTCTATTTCCATTGCAACGCCGGGGCGGATAGAACGGGGACTTTGGCCTATCTGCTCGAAGGGCTGTTAGGAGTTTCTTATGCGGATGCGACAAAGGACTTCGAGCTCACCACCTTCTCTTCCCAAGGGGCGAGGTATCGCAGCGCGGTCAATTCAACCGGGGATGGCTTTGACGATACCGGAATCTTCGAGAATACCACGGGGAATTTGATTTCATTTGGCAAAATGAACGAGCTGATTATGGGCAATTACCCCACGAAGAACGGAACTTTCACCGCCTCCGTGGAGCGTTACCTCAAAGAAGTCGCCGGCGTAAGCGATGAGACCATCAAAGCGGTGAGGGCCAATATCCTTGGAAACGAAGTCGCTTTTGATCCCATCGAATTGCCCGATTCCGAAGATGAACCGGGGGAAATCAAGGAGACGGGGACATTTACTTTTGCTAACGGTCTGTTGACCGTTGGGGACAAAGCGAGCACCCATGAAGTCATGGAATTCGAGGACAAGGTCTGCAATAAGATTTTCATGGCGAAAAACCAAGACAAAATCTTCCTAAACGTCAGCGAAGTCACCAAATACACCAAAATCACCTTTGACGTCTATGTCGCCAGCGAGGACGCCAAATATTTGCAGCTACCAGGGAAGCCTCCTTTTGCCTTCCGTTATAAGCAAAGCGATGGAACGAA
>CAVGXP010000031.1:0-36193 GCA_963633165.1 bacterium | reverse complement strand
AGGCCGGAAGTGCAAGCGCCGCGAGGCGCTCAGCTGACCGGTACTAATAGCCCGAATGCCTTGAAATCTATCTTATATATCTTCATTCGAGATTCATCGGATGCGTTGGTCGGACGCGCTAGGCGATTCGGCGATCGGGAAGGACGTGCGAAGCAATATCCGGTTTTCAGGGAGCGTCGGCCTCATGACGCGTGGAAAGAGTTCGGCGGCGATGGCGCGGAGGGAACACCCGGCACCATCCCGAACCCGGAAGTTAAGCTCCGCCGCGGCGACGATAGGGGGGGAACCCCTGAAAATAGCGCGCTGCCGAGCTCTTTTCTTTTCCAGGGCCCCCTCGGGCCCTTTTTTCGTTGGCTTTTAAGCTTTAGAGGATTATCTTTTGCCTATGAAATGGACATTTATTAAAGCGGACAAAGAAACAGATCACCGTTTCCTTAATTTTTATACCGTACACTATGAGGTTGCATCTAAGGGAATGAGCAAACCTTATTCTTATTTCGTGGCATCCAGGAACGAGTCGATTCCTGCCCTGCGTTTATCTAGCAAAGAATTCTCCAGGCCGGATGCTGTTCTCATCGGGGCCTATCACATCGATGACTCTGGACGTTTATCTTTGCTTCTAGAAAAGCAGTTCCGCCCAGCCCTAGGAAGAGATGTAATTTCTTTTCCAGCTGGCTTAATGGATAAGGAGGACGGAACTGAAGAAGATACCGCGAAAAGAGAATGTTTGGAGGAAACGGGCTATAACATCTGCGATGTCGAAGTCATCGTTCCGCCATCTCCGACCAGCGAAGGTCTCTCCGATGAGTGCAATTCCGTGGTTATTTGCCGCCTTTTGAATAAAGGCGATTCTCATAAAGAGGAATTTGAGGACATTTCTGCGTCTTTATATCGCGAAGCTCAGGTCAGGGATATGCTTTCTGACCGCAACTTAATTTTCTCTAATTCCGCGCGCTTGCTGATACTTTTGCTTTTGGAGAAGTTTGGGCATCGTTGATTTTGCTTTAAAGAAAATTTTAAGACGTTTCATTAACGGTTCTTTAACTCTATTCTAATTTTTATCTCTATCGAATCTTCACCACTTTGCGTTGATTAACCCGCAAAGCCCGAACGATTTTGGCTTTTGTTTTGGTTCTGCGCTTTGCTATTTTCTACGCGACGGATTCCGTTGACGATTCGTTTGATGACATCCCAGTTTGTCATTTTGGCAGATTTGCCCAAATGCCCATTAAGTGGGATAATACCCGAGCATCATTGATGCGTTTTGAATATGAATATTGATCAAAAGACCCCTTATGGCGGAATCGACATCTCGATGAACGCAATCGCAAACGTCGCCCACAAAGCGGCGTCTTCCTGCTATGGGGTTGTGGGTTTGGCTGGAAGGACCTCTTCTTGGCTCGACAAAGTCCAAATCCTCCTTAAAGACGAAGATTTCGTCAAGGGCGTTTACGCGAGAAAGACCAAAAAAGGATACGAAGTGTCCGTCTGCATCGTTTGCGCCTATGGCGTTAAGCTAACCGAAGTGGCCCTCGAAGTTCAAAAAAGGGTCCGTTATGAATTGGATAAGACGTTTGGGATGGTTTTCTCCGTCAACGTCTATGTCCAAGATCTCAAGGAAATTGACTGATTTATGAAGACCATTAACGCCTCTACTCTCAAACAAATGTATATTTCGGGTGCGAATAACCTGTTTAATCATTATCCCGAAGTTGACCAATTGAACGTTTTCCCTGTTCCCGACGGGGATACCGGAATGAATATGAACCTCACCGCGACGAGCGGTGCTAAAGAAATTCAAAATCGGGAATTCGACACTGTCGGAGAACTTGCCTCCTCTTTTTCCCGTGGGCTTTTGATGGGTGCTAGAGGAAATTCTGGTGTTATTTCCAGTCAGATTTTCCGCGGTTTCGCCCAATCGCTTAAGGATAAGAAAACGATTAATGTCAAAGAGCTTTCCGAAGCCTTCTTGAAAGCTAAGGAAGTCGCTTATAAAGCTGTCATGAAACCGGTTGAGGGGACAATCCTCACTGTTATCCGCGAAGCTAGCACCTCGTTAAGCGAATCCTTGTCTTCCATCCACAGCATTGAAGAGGCTATGGATTGGATCTTAGAGCAAGCCCGCATTTCTCTTGAACACACCCCGGAACTTCTTCCCGTTTTGAAAGAAGTCGGCGTTGTTGATTCTGGCGGAGCCGGTTTGGTTTATTTGCTCGAAGGCATGGATTCCGCGGTTCATGGAAAAGTGATCGAAAGAAAAGAAATTTCCGAACCCGTCTCCAATTCCGTTTCTCCATATGCAGGCGCTAAGCTTTCCGAAGATGAGGAAGGGTATGGCTATTGCACCCAGTTCATCGTCAGGCTTGGCAGCAAAGAAGACGGTAAGAAAGCCTTCCGCGAAGGCACTTTCAAAAAATATCTTCAGGAACATGGCAAATCCGTGGTCATGGTAAGGGATGAGGAAATCGTCAAAGTTCATGTCCATACCCTTTTCCCGGGGAATATGCTCAATTACGCTCAACAATTCGGCGAATTCGTGACCATTGTCATCGAGAACATGTCGGAAGAACACAAGAATATCGAGCATGGCATGATCGCTTATGACGCTAATAATTCTTTGAATCGTGACAAAGAAGAGAAACAGCCTGTTGAGGAAGAGGAAAATAATGGCCCGTTGCAGGAAATCGGCTTGGTCGCTGTGAGCTCTGGCGATGGCTTGGATGAACTTTTCCGCGAACTTGGCGCTAATGTCATCGTCAGCGGCGGTCAGACCATGAACCCCTCTACCGAGGATTTCATCAAAGCGATTAAGAAAGCCCACGCGAAAAACGTATTTATCCTCCCCAATAATTCCAACATTGTTTTGGCTGCGACCCAGGCTTGCGACGTCTACGAAGACGGTGATGTCAAAGCTCGTGTCATCCCTTCGAAAACCATTCCTCAAGGCATGACCGCGGCTATGCAAATCAACCCCGATGCTTCGCCGGAAGAAATCTATGAAGATATGAAGTCGGCCTTAAAGAACGTTAAATCCGGGTCGGTTACCTATGCGATAAAAGACACCGACATCGAAGGCGTCCACGTTACCAAAGATTATTACATGGCGATGGAAGACAAAAAAATCATTTCCTGCGTCAAAGATAAGCTTGAGGCCTTAAAGAATCTTCTTGAGAGCCTAACTTCTGATTCCTCTTCCTCAATGACCATTCTTCTTGGTCAAGACGTTACCGAAGAGGAAGAGAATTCTGTCGCTTCTTTTGTCGAAGAGAAATACAGCGATAGAGTCGAAGTCATGGTTCACCGCGGAAACCAGCCTGTTTATTCCTTCCTCGTCGGCGTTGAATAAAAATATTGCACGATAGGATTTCTATATAACGCTCCTTTGTGGAAAAACGATGGGGCGTTTTTTCTTTGCCTCCCTTGTTTTAAAATTCCTCTATGGGTTTGAAAATCGCGCCAAAAACGAAATATTACCTCGCACAAATGGGCATATTCACACAATCCCAGGTTCTTTCCCATCTTCCGCGGCGTTATGAAACCTTTCTATATACCGACCCTAAGAAGCTCCTTCGTCTGCAGGATAAAGAGAAAGTTGTTCTTTTTGGTGAGGTTGTTGGCCAAATCCGAACCCTTCGCTTCATGAAAGCGACATCCACGCAGTTTTATTTTCGTCCTTTGAATGGACCTGAATTCAAAGTTGTTGCCTGGAACAGACCATATTTAGTTAAAACTCTGCAGGAATATGGGCAATTTACTTTAAAGGGCAGCTACGATGCCTCTAGACATGAATTGAATTTCTTGTTTGCTAAAAGAGGGAAAATCGACGAAAAAGACGCATTCGTTCCGGTTTATTCCTTGCCCGATGGCTTCCAAGATCACCTATTCCGCGATCTCGTCCACAAATGCTTCGATAATTTCGACGGCGATTCTTTGGGCTTGGTTCCATCTTCGCTAAGAGAGAAATACCGCCTTTTAGATAAGAAAGACGCTTTATACCGTTGTCACTTTCCAACATGTGAGGAAGACATCCGTCAGGGACGAAGGGCTTTGAAGTACGAAGAAGGGCTTTTGTTTTGCTTGAAGAACGCTTTGATAAGGAAAGCCAATTCGATTCCTTCCTCAACGGATAAAGGAACGATTGACCGCGCTAACTTAAGGTCCTTCGTTCATTCTTTGCCCTATTCATTGACCGCCTCTCAAAAGAACGCGATCGCCGAATGTTTGAACGATATGGAGGGGAAATCCTTGATGTACCGTTTGCTGCAAGGGGATGTGGGGAGCGGGAAGACTTTGGTGGCCTCCTTGTTGCTTTTTGCTAATGCTACCAGAGGATCCCAGGGGGCTTTGATGGCGCCTACGGAAACCTTGGCCAAGCAGCATTACCGATATTTGTCGTCCTTATTTTCTTCTACCCCTTATAAAGTCGTCCTTCTTTTAGGCGAAAGCAAAGGGGAAGAGAGACGGAAAGTTTTAGAGGAAATCTCTAACGGGGGAGCTTCGATCATCGTTGGTACCCACGCCTTATTCTCTTCTATGGTTCATTATGCTCGATTGGGGCTTTCCGTTATTGATGAGCAACATAAATTCGGGGTCAACCAAAGGGCTTTGCTTCAGGAAAAAGGGGATTCCTGCGATCTGCTTCTGATGTCGGCAACCCCCATTCCTAGAACCTTGTCTTTAAGCGTATATGGCGATTTGGAGGTATCGACGTTAACGGAGTTCCCTGGAGGAGAGAGAAAAATCGTTACCAAAGAAATGGAATTGACCGCAAGAACCCCTTTCGTTCAAACTAAAAAATCCATTTCCAACGGGCATCAGGTTTATGTGGTCACTCCTCAGATCGAAGGAGAGGGATATACTTCCGTAGAAAAAGTCTTTGATTTATATGAATCTGAATTTCCGGGCAAGGTTTCGTTGCTCCATGGTGGGATGGACGGTCAAGAGAAGGAACGGGCCATCGCCGATTTCGCTTCTTTTAAAACCCCCATTTTAGTCGCCACTTCGGTGGTGGAAGTCGGCATCGACGTTAAAACGGCGAATCTCATCATCATCTACGAAGCCTCGCATTTTGCTCTTTCCTCCCTTCATCAGCTAAGGGGGAGAATTGGAAGAGATGGTGAGGAAGGGCTGTGCTTATTGCTTGATCACATCAAAAACGATGAAGCAAAAGAAAAACTCGATGTTGTGTGCTCGACCCTAGATGGTTTCAAAATAGCCGAAGAGGACCTTCGACTCAGAGGACCGGGGACTTGGGCGGGAGTGAAGCAAAGCGGCTTGCCGGATTTCTTATATCTGAACCTTCTTGAAGATGGGGCGTTGTTATCTTGCGCTAGAAAAGACGCCCAAGAAATCCTCCAAAACCAAAACGCGCTGGAATATCGGAAAGTCCTTGATGCGGCAAAAGCCTCCTTAGAGGATATTTCCTTGGCCTAAAACAACAAAATTAACGTATTTAGTCTATACTACATAAGGTCGTTATGAGCAGCGAATACATGGATCTATATCGCTCCTTCCAGATCCTTCCCCACAACGAGGAGCTCTATCGCCTGGCCTTCACCCATTCCTCATATAACGGGATGGCAGGGACTCGCCACCAGGATTATGAACGCCTGGAATTTTTGGGCGACTCCGTGGTGGGCATGGTGACCAGCGAGCTTTGCTATATTTACCATCCCGAGATGGAACAAGGCCAATTGTCGATGCTCAAAGCGCAGTTCATCCGCACCTCCTCTGAAGCCGCTTATTGCAAAAAACTCGGTTTGGATAAATACATCAAAGTTGGAGCCAGCTTCGAAAAGGCTTCCAAGTCCAACCTATCTTTGCTTGAGGATGTTTTTGAATCCTTCATTGGAGCGGTCTACCTCGATCAAGGCGTTTTGTTTACCTATCGCCTGGTAAGAAGGATTTTCGAAGAGGACATCCGCACCGCCCACATAAACATGGACATCAACCCTAAGAGCCAGCTCCAAGAAGCGATGCAGGCCGATAAGAAAGAAAGCGTCACCTATCGCATACTTTCGGAATGGGGAACGGGCGAGGACAAACACTTCGTAGCCGCGGTTTATTTCGAGGGCAATGAGATTGGCCGGGGCGAAGGCAGGAACAAAAAGGCCGCGGAAACTGAAGCCGCAGCCGATGCTTTATCTAAGATGTCCCTTCCGGAGGCTAAATAAAGATGGGTCTATTTTCGTTTCTCAAAAATAAATTTTCAAAAAAGAATGAGGAAAAAGCCGACGTCGTTGAACAAGAATCCCTCTCCACATACACGAAGGGCTTAGAAAAGAGCAGGAAGAATTTCGCCTCAAAGCTTGATGAGCTATCAAAAAGATATGCGAAGGTGAACGAGGAATATTTCGAAGAGCTTGAGCAGATCCTCATTGAATCCGATGTCGGCGTGGAACTATCGCTGCGTTTAATCGAAGAGACTCTAGATGAGGCTGGGAAAGAAAAAATCTCTGATCCGAAAACTATCAATGAGCTGCTTGTCGACAAGATGTTCGTCGGCTACGCCACAAAAGGCGAATCCATCCAAAACGAGATCCATTTTGCCGCCGAAGGTCCGACAGTTCTGCTTGTATGCGGGGTTAACGGCGTTGGCAAAACGACGACCATAGCCAAACTCGCTTATCGCTACATCAATCAAGGCAAGAAAGTCCTTCTTGTTGCGGGGGATACTTTCCGCGCGGGCGCGGTTGAACAATTGAAGGTTTGGGCGGGCAGGCTTAATTGCCCGATTGTGACCGGGGCTAGCGAGTCTGATCCCGCATCGGTCGCTTTCGAAGGCACAAGCTATGCTAAGGCCAACGGGATTGATTTGATGATCGTCGACACCGCTGGTAGGCAACAGACGAAATCCAATCTGATGCTGGAACTTTCAAAAATCTCGCGCGTCCTCTCCAAAGAGATTCCTGGCGCGCCCCATGAATCCTTCTTGGTCCTTGATGGAACAACAGGGCAGAATGGCGTTCTTCAAGCCTCTTCCTTCAAAGACGCTTGCCCTTTGACCGGCATTGTCGTCACCAAAATGGATGGGACGTCAAAAGGCGGCATCATCCTTTCGATTCGCGACACATTAGGTTTGCCTGTTCGTTTCATTGGTTTAGGCGAAAAAATGGAGGATTTGCAGGAATTCGACCTCGATAAATACCTCTATGGATTGCTGCTTGGAGACAAGGAAAATGAATGAGGATCCCTTGTATAGCCGCGAAAGGGCGGTCTCTCTTTTGGAATGCTACGAATCCCTTTTAACCGAAAAACAAAGAGAAGTCATGGCGGATTATTATCGATTCGATCTATCTCTAGGGGAAATCGCAGAGAACCGTTCAATATCGAGGTCCGGCGTCTACGACACCTTGCAAAAGTCGACGGAGAAGTTGGAAGAATTCGAATCAAAGCTGCTCCTGTTAAAGAAAAAGGAATCCCTTTGCGAAGAAATAAAATCAATCGAAGAAGAGACGGACCCAAAAAAGAAATTAATGCGTTACCAAGCGTTAGGAAAGGAATTGACCCATGGCATTTGAATCATTAAGCGACCGCTTTTCCTCCATCTTCAAGAAGATGAGGGGGCAAGCCACTTTGAGCGAGAAGAACATGGATGAAATGCTCAAGGAAATCCGCGTCGCCTTGCTTGAGGCCGACGTGAATTTCAAAGTGGTCAAAAACTTCGTTTCCGACGTCAAAGAGAAAGCCGTCGGGGAAGAAGTCTTCAAGAAGGTCAATCCTTCTCAGATGGTCGTTAAAATCGTCCACGACGAGATTAAAGAACTTTTAGGCGCCGATCAAACCGAAATCAAATACAATGCTGGGCTTACGACCATTATGCTCGTAGGCTTGCAAGGCACTGGCAAAACGACTACGGCCGGCAAACTCGGTTATTACCTTAAGAACAAGCTCAATAAAAAAGTCATGTTCGGCGCTTTGGACGTCTACCGTCCTGCGGCCATCGATCAGCTGAAGCAGATTTCCGAGCAGATTGGCGTGGAGTTTTTCTCCATGGGGCAGCAAAACCCCGTCGATATCGCTAAAGCCGCTCAACAGAAAGCCAGAGAAACCGGAATCGATGTTTTGATCCTTGATACCGCGGGCCGCCTTCAGATCGATGAGGCTTTGATGGAAGAGCTGAAAAAGATCAACCACGAAGTCCGTCCTGACGAAGTGCTGCTTCTTGTCGATGCCGCTAGCGGACAGGATTCCGTCAACGTTGCCAATTCTTTCAATAAGGACCTCCATCTCACCGGCGTCATCATGTCCAAACTCGATGGCGACGCCAGGGGCGGGGCGGCCTTGTCCATCAAATATCTGACGGGTTTGCCGATTAAATTCGCGGGCAACGGCGAAAAGATGACCGATCTTGAGCCTTTCTACCCCGATCGCATGGCCGATCGCATCTTAGGGATGGGCGATATCGTTACGCTTGTTGAGAAAGCCAAAGAAAACATCGATGAGAAAGAGGCCGAAAAGCAAGCGAAGAAGATGATGGATGGGGACTTCACCCTCGAGGATATGCTCAAGCAGATGAAGCAAGTTCAAAAGATTGGTTCCATCGGAGCGATTGCCAAACTCATCCCGGGCATGCCCAAATTAACTGATGAGCAAAAAGACGCCGCCGAAAGGGAAATGAAGGTTTTCGAAGCCGTCATTAATTCCATGACCCCGTACGAGAGAAAGCATCCTCAAGTGCTGCGTTATTCCCACAAGAACAGGATCGCCAAAGGCTGCGGTCTCACCAACGCTGACATCAACCGTGTTTTACGCAAATACGATCAATCCAAAGAGATGATGAAGCAGATGAAACAATACCAGAAATCTGGGAAGATGCCGAAAGGCTTCGGCGGATTCCGCTAATTTCAAAATTTAATCCATCACGAATTCATAAGGAGGATGAACCATGGAAGACCAAATGCTGTATGAGCCTAGGGAGCTGTTTCAAAAGCAGCTTAAGGACAACTACCACAAAGCCGCCGAAGAATATTTCGATTCTTTGACCAAAGACAGCAAAGTCGATACCGCCGCTAACGAGGAGCACGTCAAGCAATATAAAAAAGACAAAGAGAATGCCGATGCTTTGGAGAAGGAGGCTTCATCCGCGAGAGGATTGAAGATATTCGTTCTCGTGATGCTGATTCTCTGCTTCGTCGCCGGCGTCATTTCGATAGTGGTGGGAGTACTAGGTGGCGCATGGTATTTTTATCTCATCGGCGGATTCCTCATTGCCGGAGGAATCGCCTTAATCGTTGTTATCTCCACCGTCGTCAAGAAAATGGTGGCAAAAAGAGAGGAAGCGGCGGCGAAGGCGAAACAGAAAGCCCAACAATCCTTGGATGTCTGCAAATCCGATATGGGCCCATTAAATGCTTCCTTTGATTGGAACGCCCCGTGCGTCATCATGGAAAAGGCGACTCCTATTATTGATCTTGATCCCTATTTCTCCCCTGAGAAATTCTGCTATCTTCGCGATAAATTCGGCGTCGGGGAAATCGATGACCCCCATCAAACCGTCCTCGGAGTCATCTCTGGGCAAATCCAAGGCAACCCCTTCATTGTCGAGAAGATCTTGACCGAAGAAACCAAAGACAAAAACTACACCGGTTCAATTACCATCCACTGGACGACCACTTACCACGATAAGAATGGCACCCACACCCAGCATCATACCCAGACCCTCTATGCGACCATTACTCGTCCCGCTCCCTTCTATAGGACGGATACGCGTCTGATTTACGGCAATGAAGCCGCGCCCCATCTTCATTTCTCTAGAGGCCCTTCCGGCGTTTCAAATATGTCGGATGGCGATAGGGACAAGCAAGCCGCCGCGGGAATGAAAAAACTCCGCAAATTGTCCGAAAAACAGCTTAGTTCCGGTAGTGAGCACGTCATTACGCCGATGGGGAACGACCATTTCGATGTCTTCTTCGGCGCCGATGACCGCGACAACGAAGTCGAGTTCCGCTTGCTCTTCACCCCGCTTGCGCAGAAGAACATGCTCAACATCATTGAGAACCCTCAGCCTTATGGCGACGACTTCGTGATGGTGAAGGACGGCATGGTGAATTCCATCGCCTCCGCCCACTCCCAAAGCTTTGACTATTCCGCCAATCCCGAAGGCTTCTGCGGTTACGATTGGAAGGAAATGAAGAGCCGTTTCGTCTCTTACTGCGACGCTTACATCCAATCCCTTTATTTCGATCTCGCGCCTTTGCTCTCTATCCCTCTATATCAAATGCATAAGCCTCATGAATACATCTACGACGGCTCTTATGGCTCGAATTTGACCAGCTATGAGCATGAGGTTATGGCCAATGGCATGAGCCCGTCCTTGTTCAAGCCCAAGGACGCCGGCGATGATTTGCCCCTCATCATCAAACAAAAATCCAGCTCAAAAGTCGGAAATACCGATCAGGTCCTCCTTTCCGCTTATTCCTTCAAAGAGACCCCCATGGTGGAACATGTTTCCAAAATGGGTGGCGACGGGCGCCTCCACGATATCCCCGTCCCTTGGATCAAATACGACCTCGTCACCAAGGATTCCTCAATCGGGGTCCGACATGTTGGAAGCAACCGCAAGGAATTCAACCAAAAAAGAAGCGGTGGAAAGACGGTTTTGTCCAATCTAGGCTCCTATTATCAACGCGGTCTTTTCTCCTTCATGTGGGATGAAAACGGGCAATCTGCCGATAAAGCGTTAGGCTCTCTTTTCTCTACTGAGAAAACGGGTGATAATATGGAGGCAAATTCCAAGGAGGAATTAAACAATGGCAAATGAATTAGACGAAATGACTGGCCCAGTTAATGAAGCTGGCCGCGATGTCCATGTCATCGAAAAACAAGTGGCGGTCAAGACCGACTGGAGGAGCACTTTGTTCCAGGTCATCCTCTGGGTCTGCGGCATCATTCCCGGCATTGTCTTCGCTGTCATGAAAATCAAAGCCAAAAGCTATCTCCAACAGCTTCAGCAAAAGATCCAACACGACGCTTCCACCATCGACAACTATCAGACGCAAAGGGTCGTCATCCTTCAAAACGCTGCCAAGCTTCTCGACAAGGCCGTTGATTTGGATAAATCCACCTTCACCGAAATCGCCAAATATCGTTCTGGCAACATCTCCGATACCGATCGCAATGATTTGCAGACCAAGTTGGAGAGCGTCGATAGGAAGATCAACATCGCTTTCGAGAACTATCCGGATTTGAAAGCTCACCAGGAAATCGCCGACTGCATGCAGCAAAACCGCTACCTCCAGCAGGAAATCACCGCTGCCAGGGAAGCCTACAACGACACTGTTATGCAATGGAACAGCGTGATCTTTGCCTGGCCGACCAAGATGATCGTCGCCGCCAAAGCCGGCTACACCACCCGCATCCCCTTCACGGCTTCGAAAGAAATGAAGGAAAAGAGCGAATCCGTTCTCTTCTAATTAATTTTTGAAAGCCTAAGCGTGGCCATTTGTCCGCGCTTTTTTAGTGGCATTTAAAAACCCTATGTTTCCATAGGGTCAATGCTTCATGAATTTCTTTCCCTTTTCTAGGGCTTCTATTTCCCATTTTGGGGTCTCGGCTGACTCAAGCTCGACGAGAAGCTTTTTGTCTTGTTTTGTCAGCTCGATTTTTTCAAAGAGGTCTGGGCGATATTTCTTGGTGAGGTATAGCGATTGCTTCCTCCTCCATTTCTCAATGGCTTGGTGGTTTCCACAATAGAGAATGTCAGGGATCGTCATTCCTTCGTAATCGTAAGGCTCGGTGTATTGAGGATATTCAAGCAAGTCGTTGTTGAAGGATTCGTCCGTAAGCGATTCTTTCGTAATTGCTCCATCAAGAAGGCGAATCACCGAATCAGAGATTGCCATCGCAGGGATTTCTCCGCCGGTTAAGACGTAATCGCCGATGGAAACAAGCTCATCGCAATAGGAATTCACACGTTCGTCGATTCCTTCGTAATGACCGCAAATAATGACTAAATCATTTAATTTAGAGTACTTTTGCGCTGTTTTTTGGTCGTAGCGGTGGCCTCTTGGAGACATCAGGATAACGTGGGAATCCTCTTTTTTATTCGCTTTAAGCGCATCGACGATTGGCTGGCACTTTTCAATAAGCCCGGCGCCTCCTCCAACAGGAGGGGTATCCGTTCTTCCATATTTGTCTTTTGTGTAATCGCGGATATTGACGACATTCAAAGTCGCGACTCCTTTTCCAAGGGCGCGTTTCATGATGGAGTTTGTGGCGAAGCCTTCAAACATCTCCGGGAATAGAGTCAGTATCGTGATGTTCATAGCAAACCGTCGATGGGTTCAATCGTTATTTTCTTGTTGTCGATGTCGACGACTTTGATGAATTGGTCCACGAAAGGGACAAAGAAGTCTTTCGCTTCCTCCCTTTTGACTCTTAGGGTCCAAGTGGGGGAATAAGAGAAAACGTCTTTGACTTCGCCGAGTTTCTTTCCTTCTTGGTCAAGGACTTCACATCCGATGAGGTCTGCGATTCTGAAGTGATCCTCGGGGAGAGGGGCTTCTTCCTTATTGATGTCGACGGTCCACTTCAGGTAGGCTTCCGCTTTATCGATGGAATCGATCTCCTCAAATCCGAGAATATAAAAACCGGATTGTTGCCGGACGTAAGACAAGGTGACGTCCACTCTTTCGTCGGTCTTTTCATTATGAAGAGTCAGTTTCCTTCTAAGCTGGAAACGTTCCTTCGGAAAGGAAGTCAGACTGTAGCAGCGGAACTGCCCTTTGAGGCCATGTGTGCCTAATATTTTTGCAATTGTTACGTATTCCATTTTAGAAAGAAACGGCGGGAATTACTTCCCGTCGTCCTCTTGATTATCTTTCTTTTCTTCGTTGAAGCTTTCGAATTTGAGATGAATCCTGGTGTCGGTGTCATCCGCCTTGGTGGCGATTCCTATAACTTCGCGAAGAGCGTTGGCGACGGACCCTTTCTTGCCGATGAGGCGGGCGGTGTCGTCGTCTTCGGCAACGATCAAGACAGTGACGTTGCGTTCGTTTCCACCGGGGAGCTCACGAATCATGACGGATTCGGGCTTCTCGATGAGGGGGTCGATGATGGGGTGTAGCAGAGCTGCGTAATCCCTTTCCATCATTACTTGCCTTCTTTCTTGATCTTGCTTTCGGCGAACTTGGTCATGATGCCTTTGCGGCTGAGCATGGCGCGGACGGAATCCGAGGGGATGGCGCCGTTTTTGAGCCACTTCATGGCAAGCTCTTCATTGATGTCGGCGGAGTCGACTCCGTTGGCGGGATCGTAGGTGCCGATTTGCTCGATGTAACGTCCATCGCGGGCGAAACGAGAATCAGCGGCAACGATGCGGTAGAAGGGGTCTTTGTGACGGCCGATGCGGGTCAATCTAAGTTTAACAGACATGGTTATTTCTCCTTTACGTGGGTTACTTTATAGATTAAAGGTTTTGGTGTCAAGCAATTTTACTTAACAGGTTATGCCGCTTATTTCAATTTGAATTCGGCGGTGCGGGCACCTAGATTGGTGCCGTATCCGAAAGGATAGACCATGAAACTTTGGTTCCCGGTTTTGAGGAATTTTTCCTTGGGGACGTCCACCATCTTGCCCTGGACGATTTTCTTATCGGTTTTGACGATGACGTTTTTGTCGCCGACGATGCGTTGGACGTTGACATCGGCGGCCATGGGAACGTCTTTGACGACGGCGTAATATTTGCCATCTTTTTCAAATAGCGCCGCGCCATCAGCCTGAATCGAGGAGGGCTCGGCGTCGAGGATGATGTAACGATTCTTTTTTAGCCACCCACCGAGCAATTTCATAATGCTTTTCTGGATGAAGGGGACGGTGCCGTCGCCTTTAGGGCCAACGTTCAGGAGCATGTTGCAGCCACAGGCTCTTGTATCGATGAGCTCGTTGAGGAGATAGGAGTAAGATTTGTAATCGTAGTCGTCCTTCGTATATCCCCAATGATCGCAAATGGTGTCGCAAACCTCTCCGGTCAAAGGCCTTTCTGCATCGCAGGAGATGGGGAACGCTTTGCCTTTCTCAAAGGTAACGCAGTCGATTTCCTCTCCCCCTTTTTGTCCACAGAAAGCCAGGCCGGTGTTGTTTGTGATGATGGCCCTAGGCTGCAAACGGTGAATGAGCTTATAGATATCTTCGGGGAAGCTGACTCCTTGGGGCAATCCCCAAGTTCCGTCAAACCAAAAACCACCGACTTCGCCGTAATTGGTGCATAAAATTTCAATGGATTTGCGGAGATAATCGAAATAGGCATCGAAATCCCCTTTTTGGAAATCTTTTTGCCACCAATCGATGACAGTGTGGTAGAAGAATGGCTTCAAGCCGAATTCATGGCAAGCGTCCACAAACTCTTTGACGAGATCCCTTTTTGCAGGGGAGTGGGGCGCGTCATATTCGTTTAAGCCTTTCGTATCATATAAAGAGAAACCTTCGTGGTGACGGGTGGTCAAGGTGATGTAGCGGCAGCCCGCGTCTTTGGCCACTCTGCATAGGTCCCTGGCCCAGTTCTTCTTAGGGTTGAATACGGGGAATGTTTTTGCGATGTATTCCTCGATGGTGATGGGCTTGCTGATCCTTTTGCAGTTGTAGGCGCATTCGAAATACCATTCTCCGGCGCCGATGGTGCTGTAAAGACCATAGTGGACGAACATTCCAAAGCCTAGCTTATGGAATTCTTTAACATATGAATAATCCATGTTTTTTAACCTCGTTGGTTATTATATTTATTTTCAAATTAGGCGGTTATGTTATTCGGTCATTTACTCTTGTGATTTTATGTTTTCATTGTTTATGAGATTAGGAGTTTGATGCGTTTAATTAAGGCCGTTTTTTCTTGCTTACCCCCTTCCTCAAGAGTATAGTGCCCTTGCGTCGAAAGACGATACGCAGGCTCCGCTGTCCTCGTCACGGATTATGAACCTGAGGAGAAACCTAAAAAGCTGTAAAGGAGGCATTCATCATGAACAATCAACTCGTGAAAGAAATCACCGCCCGTCAGCTGCGCCACGACATTCCTGAATTCAACTCCGGTGACACCGTCCGTGTGTATGTCCGTATTGTTGAAGGCAAAAAGGAACGTCTTCAGATCTTCGAAGGTGTTGTGATGCAACGCCGCGGTGGTGGAATCGCTGAGACCTTCACCGTCCGTAAGATCTCGTCTGGTATCGGTGTGGAACGCACCTGGGCCATCAACGCCCCCTCCATCGCCAAGATCGAGGTTGTCCGCAAGGGCAAGGTTCGCCGCAACAAGATCACCTATATGCGCAAGCTCTCTGGCAAAGCCGCTCGTATCAAAGAAGCCAAGTAATTCGTTTACAACCATTAAAGTGACGAGGCCTCCATTAGGAGGCCTTTTTTTCACGTTGCTTGGCCTTTATAATTTTTCGGGTATGCCAGACGACTATTTAGAGACAAAAGGAGAGCTTACTGGGGACTTGCTTCCCAAGAAGAAAAAGAAGCACCATTGGTGGCAGGTTGTTTTAGATGTTCTGCTCATCAGTGCTTTCGTTGCGGTCGCCGGAGTCTCGGCCAATGTCGTCTATCTCAGCGTTAATTATGGCGATGCCTTCTTCGTCGATGGCGCTTCGATGTATCCAACACTAAACAAAGACGGTTCCGTGAGGCAATCGGATGGCTCTTATGCTCCCATTACTTGGAAAAGCGCCGAACAAGGGGACGGCGATTACGTCGATTATGGTTGGGCTAGAATGGGCGAACGTGGGCTGTCCGATCTTCAAAGGTTCGACATCGCGATCACCTATTATCCCGCGGATATGGCAAGGCAAGAAGATGGGACCTATGCCGCTAAAAGCGGTGCTTCGCTGAAAATAAAAAGGATCGTCGCTTTCCCAGGGGAAACCATTACTATTCGCCCGGATTTGGACGAAGAGGGCAATATGACGACTCCTTGGGGGACGATGACCATCGTCAAAACCGATGGGACCGTGGAGTCTTATTCCTCTTATTACAGTTTCGATGATTTCGAAGACGTCGATGGAGAAACCTATAAAAGCAAAATCACGATCGCCAATCAAACGGTGGGCCCGCTGAAACTGGCTGAAAATTCCTATTTCGTCCTCGGCGACAACCGCGCAAGCCATTACTCTAGCGATTCGAGGACCATCGGTGCGATTCCTGAATATTGCCTGCAAGGCAAAGCTTATGTCGTTACCTGCTTGAGGAAACTGACAAAAAACAGCGACGGCACATTCACTCCCGTTTTTGCTTTGAATAAGCTTCGCCCGATTTGGAATTATATTAACCTTGATTCCTCCGCATTTAGAAAAACGTTGAACAGTGAGGTCGTTAGCAATGCCTAAAGCAAAAGAAGTCCATTTTTTCCCAGGGCACATGGCCAAAGCGCTCCGCCAAATGGAGGGGTATCTGAAGGTCATCGATTTGATCGTGGAGGTTCTTGATAGCAGAGCCCCGGTCTCTAGCGAAAACCCCTTGCTCCGTGGCAAAACAGGAAATAAAGCCACCCTCCATTTGCTTTCCAAATCGGATTATTCCGATCCCAAGGTCACCGAAGCCTGGATCTCTTACTACAAAAGCAAAGGCGAAATGGCTATAGCGGGAAATCTCAAGAAGGCGAATTTTCTTTCCTTGCTCCGTGAGGCTTCCAATGATTTGTTGGCGAAGAAAAGAGAAAAGGAAAAACGCCTAGGCATGAAACCTCAACCCATCCGCGTGATGGTTATCGGCATCCCTAACGTCGGTAAATCAACTTTAATCAACAACCTTCGCGGCAAAAAAATCGCCGCAGTTGGGAATAAAGCCGGGGTTACGCGTTCTGAACAGTGGATTAAGCTTTCCGAGGATTTCATTCTTTTAGACACCCCAGGGGTTCTGCCTATGAATTACCCCGATAAGAGCCAAGCCATTCGTTTGGCGTTGCTAGGCTCAATGAGGGAAGACGTTCTTCCCACCCATGATTTAGCTGAGCAATTACTTGATTATCTACGCAACAACTACCCTTTTTGCTTATCTGGTAGATTTGGGATTGAGACTTTAGAAAACCAGCAAAACAACGATATTTTATTGAATATCGCGCAAAAACGAGGTCTTTTGGAAAACGGTGAGCCCTCTTTGGAGAAGGCTTCTTATCTGGTTATTAAGGAATTCAAAGACGGTTTGCTTGGAGCGATATCTTTGGAAAGGCCAAACGCATGCTGAAAGAAGAAAGACAATATTATTCGGATCTGGTTTCTTTCATTATCGGCGTCGACGAGGCGGGAAGAGGCCCTTTGGCCGGTCCGGTTTGCGCAGCGGCGGTGTTGTTCCCCCCTGATTTCGAATGCGAGGATATCAACGATTCCAAACAATTAAGCGCGAAGAAGAGAGAGAATCTTTTCCGGATGATTGAGGACAATTCCCTCGACTTCGGCATCGCCATGGCCAGCGTGGAGGAAATCGATACCCTCAACATTTATGAGGCTACAAAAGTTGCGATGAAGCGTGCGATCGCCCAGATAAAGCATCCTTATCAACTGATTCTTACTGATGCGATGCCCTTGAAGGATCTTTCCTCGCCCGTCATTCCCATCATCAAAGGCGACGCGAAATGCCTAAATATCGCTGGAGCTTCCATTTTGGCGAAGGTTACCCGCGATAATTACATGCTCGAACTCGAACACACCTACCCCATGTTTTCTTTTTCGAAACACAAAGGATATGGAACGAAAGCCCACATGGAGGAGCTTAACAAAAACGGACCCATCGAAGGCGTCCACAGGCAAAGCTTCGCACCCGTTGCCCATTTCAAAGAAACACAGCTGAAACTTTTCTGATTTATTCGTCTAACGTCCAATTCGCATTTATTGAATGGGTGGAGGAAAACATTTACCCATGAATGCGAGACATCTTTTGCTTTATTTAGCCACCAAACACCAAGGCGATTGGTCGGCGATGATGAGGGCCATCAAGAACAAGGAGCCCGTTTCCCCGCTCGAAGTCGAGGCTAACGCCGAAAGAAACCAGCGGTCCTACATGACCCTTTTGGATGCGGATTTCCCCGTTGGTCTTAAAAATCTTACCCAGCCACCTTTTGTGCTGTTTTATAAGGGTAACATCGACCTTATTAAGGATTATAAGAAGTGTATCACCATCGTAGGGTCTCGAGATTCCAGCGCTTATGGGATGAAAAAGACCCATGAAATCGCGGAGGGGCTGGCCAAAGAAGGGTTTACCATCGTTTCAGGACTGGCCAAAGGAATTGACACCTCGGCCATGAAAGGAGCGGTTAGTTTCAACAAGGCCGTTGGGGTCTTAGGAAATGGGCTTGGTTATCATTACCCTGCGGAAAACTACGATCTGCAGGAAATCGTCGGCGAAAAAGGATTGCTGCTTAGCGAATACCCTGATTTCGTCAAACCGGCTAAGCACCATTTCCCTGATAGGAATAGAATCCTTGCTGGGCTTAGTTGCTTGACGATTTTAGGCGGATCCAAACCCAAAAGCGGGACCTTGATCACCGCAGGGGTTGCTCTGGATTCAGGGAGGGATGTCGCTTGCCTTCCTTATAGGGCCGATGAGGACAGCGCAAATAATCTTCTCATCCAAACGGGAGCGGCCTTGGTCCAAAACACCAAAGACGTCTTGGATTTGCTTGCAACTTATCAACGCTAAAAAATATTTCCGACGATTATAAATAATTACTTTATTTATATAAGGAAATGTGGCCTCTCCGAACCTTTGACAACAAAAGCAAAGCGCCTATATTCTTCTCCGGTCATGAAACTCGTAATTGTAGAATCTCCCAAAAAATGTGAAACGATCGGTCGCTATCTTGGCGACGATTTTAAAGTGATGGCTAGTGAAGGCCATATCCGCGATTTATCCACCCACGGCAAGGGAGGGCTTGGCATTGACGTCGAGCATTCTTTCCAGCCGGATTGGGAGATACCCGCCAAAAAGAAGGGCGTTGTTGCCAAACTAACCTCCGAAGCCAAGAAGGCTGACGAAGTTTATCTTGCAACCGACCCTGACCGCGAAGGAGAAGCCATTTCCTGGCATTTGGCCAGCGTTTTGAAGCTCCCTGTTTCCACGACCAAGAGGCTGCAGTTCCACGAAATTACCAAACCTGCAATTCTTGAAGCTTTGGAGAACCCGAAGACGATCGACATGAATCTTGTCGAGGCCCAGGAAACCCGCCGCTTGGAAGATCGTATCATTGGCTTCCAAGTGAGTTCGCTTTTGCAACGGAAAATCGGTGTTCAAAGCGCCGGCAGGGTTCAAAGCGCGACGCTACGAATGATTGTTGACCGTCAAAGCGAGATCGATGCTTTTATCCCCACCGAATATTGGGTCATCGATCTTAACGTTGAGATTAACGGCAAGCTCTATAAGGCCACATTAGCCAAAGTCGATGGCAAACCCGCTAAAATTTCGTCAAAGGAAGAAGCGGACGCAATTTTGGCTAGAATCCCAGAAACGTTGAACGTCGCTTCGGTGAAGAAGGAGCAGAAGAAAATTTTCCCCCGTCCCGCTTTCACCACATCTTCGATGCAGCAAGAGGCATTCTCCAAATTCCGCTTCTCCAACGCGAAAACCCAATCCATCGCTCAGAAACTATATGAAGGCGAAGAGGTCAATGGCGAGCACGTTGGTTTGATTACCTATATGCGTACCGATTCCACCCGCATCTCGCCGGAATTCTACAAGCATCACGCCGTACCTTTCATTAAGGAAAAATGGGGCGATGCATATGTGGGCTCTCTCCGTCAGGCCAAAGCCGGCAAAAACATCCAAGACGCTCACGAAGCCATTCGCCCAACCGGAACCCATAGGACCCCGGAGGAAGTCGCGAAATTCCTTCCCGCCGACGAAGCCAAACTTTATAAACTCATCTATTGCCGCGCCATGGCTTCTTTGATGGCCCCCAAGCAAATCGAAAGCACCGGCGTTGCCCTTTCTGGCAACGGATTGGAGTTCTCTCTCAAAGGCGTCAGAACCCTTTTCCAGGGGTATGAGGCTGTTTACAAAGAATTCGATGAAGACGATACGGCTTTGCTTCCGGAAATCAACGAAGGGGATAACTACAAAGCCTCGGACGTTAACCCTCAGCAGAAGTTCACCAAACCCGAGCCGCCGTATAACGAAGCTTCGATCGTCAAGACGATGGAGGAAAAAGGCATTGGCCGTCCATCTACCTACGCGACGACGATTGAGACGCTTATAAAACGCAAATACGTTACCGCCACTCGTGGCGTGTTGACCCCGACGGAAGAGGGCAAGAAAGCCGTCAGCACCCTGCAGCAATATTTCCCCGACATCGTTTCTCCCGATTACACCGCCGACATGGAGAGGAAACTCGACAAAGTCGAAGCAGGGGAAGAAACTTTCCTTCAGGCTATGAACGAATTCTACGAACCCTTCCAGAAGAACTTCACCGAGGCCAAAGCCAAGATGCAGAAAGAACCGGACGAGGAAACGGGCGAGTTGTGCCCCGAATGTGGCCATCCCTTGGTGATCAAGCGTTCCAGAAAAGGGACCACTTTCATTGGCTGCTCGAATTACCCCAATTGCCGTTATATCAAACGCGAACCCAAAGCCCCCGATGAACTCGTGGGGGAGAATTGCCCTGATTGCGGCAAGCCTTTGGTGTACAAAACCAACAAGAAGGGCGATAAATTCATCGGATGCTCCGGCTTCCCTTCCTGCCGCTATACCCGCTCTCTTGATGGAAAGGTTTCCGCTAAGAAGGTTTACACCGAAGCGGATTTCGTCAAGCCTTGCCCCAAATGCAAAACCGGTCACCTTGTGATCAAACAGGGCAAAAAGAAGAGCTTCCTTGCCTGCACCAATTTCCCTAAATGCCGTTATCACGAATGGCTAAGCGATAAAAAAGACAAATGAGCGAGAACAAAAAAGCCACCATCATCGGTGGGGGCCTCGCCGGAAGCGAAGCCGCGTATTACCTGCTTAAAAGAGGCTATGAAGTCACTCTTTTCGAGCGTCGCCCGGATGTAAGCGATGGCGCGCATGAAACAGGGCTTTTCGGAGAGCTTGTTTGTTCCAATTCCTTGAAGTCCGCCCGTTTGGACAATGCCTGCGGCCTTTTGAAAGAAGAGATGCGCCGCATGGACTCTTTGCTCATGTCTAAAGCCGAGGAATGCGCCGTACCGGCGGGGAACGCGTTAAGCGTCGATCGCCTTCTTTTTGCCAAAAAGATCACCGAAGAACTTCTTTCTTTCCCTAATCTAACCATCAAAAAAGAGGAAGTTTGCGCTCTTCCCGAAGGAAACGTTATCGTTGCAACGGGTCCTTTGACCGGTGGCGATCTTTTGAATGAACTTTCTTCGATCGCCGGGGAGAAGAACCTTTCCTTTTTCGACGCCAGCGCGCCGATTATAAAAAAAGACAGCATCGATTTCTCGAAAGCTTATTTCAAATCCCGCTACGAGCAAGATGATTCTTCCTACATCAATTGCGCGTTCTCCAAAGAGGAATATCGTCGCTTTGTCTATGAACTCACCCATGCCGAAAAAGCTCTTCTCCACGAATTTGACACCCATTATTTTGAGGGTTGTTTACCTGTTGAGGTTATTGCTTCTAGAGGCGAAGAGACCCTCCGTCATGGGCCGTTGAAGCCTTTTGGACTGTGGGATGAAAACCACCCTCACCCTTATGCCGTCTGCCAGCTTCGCCAAGATACCAAACTCGGGGATTGCTATAACCTCGTTGGTTTCCAGACCAATCTTACCTACCCTGAGCAGAAAAGGGTTTTCTCGATGATCCCGGGTTTGGAGCATGCCGAGTTCATCCGCTATGGATTAATGCATAGGAATTCTTATTTGAACGCCCCGTCCTGCTTGAATCCTGATCTTACGCTTAAAGGAAAAGAAAACGTCTATATCGCCGGTCAACTATCCGGGGTCGAGGGTTACGTCGAAAGCGCGGTCACCGGAATCATCGCCGCGATCAATTTAGCAAGGAAAGTGGAAGGGAAGCCTTTCATCAAAGTCCCTGACAACACGATCACTGGTGCCTTGCTCTCTTACCTCAATCAAGCAAGCGGCAAATACTTTGCCCCCATGAACGCGAATTGGGCCCTTTTGCCACATTCGGATAAACATAATCGGGAACCTTCGATTCAAAACGCCCTCTTCGCGATAGAATCGTATTGGAAGGCTTCCAATGAATAAAACCGAAAGAGAATTCCTCGATTATTTGAAATGCCAAAGGAATTATTCCCCCAAGACTTTGGACAACTACCAAAGGGATATCGATAAATTTCAGGCTTTCTTGGACAAGGAGCTGGTTCTTTTCGATCAGGTCGAGCCCCAAGACATCGACAATTTTCTTTCTGAGGAAATCTTCCAAAACAAAGTCAGCCATCGTTCTTGCCAAAGAAGGATGTCATCTCTCCGTGGCTATTATTCCTTTTTGAAGAAAAGGGGCTACGTCGACAAAAACCCTTTCGTCGGAGCCTCTTCGCCGAAGGCGGAAATCCATTATCCGGATGTTTTATATCGCGATCAAGTCAACGCGTTGCTAGACGCCAATTCCAAACGCCTTGATTATTTGAAGGATCGTGACCAAGCAATCCTGGAACTTCTTTATTCGTCTGGCCTCCGCGCTTCTGAACTTGTTGGCTTGACCTTTCGCCAGATTGATTTCAGGGTACGTTCCATCCGGGTGAAAGGAAAAGGGAACAAGACACGAATCGTCCCCTTTTCGAAGACCGCGGAGAGTGCGATGAAATCGTATTATTCTGGGCTGAGGGCGAAATTGCTCGCGGATAATTGCGATACCCTTAAAAGCGACAAGTATTTTCTCAATGCCCATGGGCGGGCTTTGACGGTGAGGGGACTAGAGTACATTCTGCGTGCCATCGAAGAAAAAACAGGCATCTATTTGGGACTCCATCCCCATGAACTGCGTCACACCTTTGCGACTCATTTGCTTGAAAACGGGGCGGATTTGCGACTTATTCAAGAGCTTCTTGGACATGAGACCATTGATACCACCCAGGTTTATACCCATGTGAGCAAAGAAAAGATGAAGGAGCAATACGAAACTTTCTTCCCCCAAAGGGAGGGCAAACTTCCAGAAAAAAAGTAGGGTCCAGTTCCCTCGTGTTGCCCTAGAGCAAGAAAATAGTTCTTCCCCTTACTTTGGGGCGAGAGTATACTCAACCTCGGCCCTCTCCCTTAAGGGAGTGGGTTAATACGCACCCCGTGGATTCAACGCCGTGTTCCTTCCGGGCCGAAGCAGGCTCAAAAATCGGATAGGTGGTCAGTTGTTCGAAGCGAGGGAGGCAAAAACAAATGGAGGTCACCAAAATGAGTGACGAAACAAAAGTCGAGGCCGTCGAAACGGCCCCCGCAGCCGAGCCGACCATGGCGGAAATCGTCCGCGATCCCAACGCCCCCATCATCACGATGAAGAAGGCCTTGGAAGCCGGCGCCCACTTCGGACATCAAACCCGTCGTTGGAACCCCAAGATGAACAAATTCATCTATGGCGCTCGCAACGGCATCTACATCATCGACCTTGCCAAGACCGTCTCTAAGACCGTCGCCGCCTACAATGCCCTTAAGGCCATCGTCGAAGCCGGCGGAAAAGTTCTCTTTGTCGGCACCAAGACCCAAGCTCAGCAAATCGTCATTGACGAAGCCGTTCGCTCTGGTTCCTTCTACATCACCAACCGCTGGCTCGGCGGAACCCTCACCAACTTCCGCACCATCCAGGGCCGCATCAAGAGACTCCGCGATTTGGAAACTGCTTCCGAAGACGGCTCTTGGGACAAGCTCCCCAAGAAGGAAGTCGCTCTTCTTAAGAAAGAACTCGGCAAGCTCCAAAAGAACCTCGAAGGCATCAAAGAAATGCGCCGCGTCCCCAACGCCATCGTCCTCGCTGACCCCACCGTTGAGCACAACGCCGTTCTCGAAGCCCATAAGCTCAACATCCCCGTGTTCGCTATCTGCGACACCTCCGATGACCCCGATGTGGTGGATTTCCCCATCCCGTCCAACAATGACGCCACCTCTGCCATCAAACTCTTGATCGGCGTCCTCGCCGACGCCATCGTCGAAGCCCGTGGCGGACTCACCGAAGTTGCTTACGTCAAAGACGAAGGCGCTGAGGCCAGCATGGAAGACGCCATCAAGGTCGCCGACATCGCCGCCGAGCAGCATCGTCAGGCTGTCCGCGCCGCCCGCAAGGCCCGCGAAGAGCGCTATGCCAAGATGCAGGCCGAGCGCGCTGCCCGCTTCGCTGCCCGCAAAGCCGAAGCCGCCAAAGCCGCTGAGACCGCTGCCCCCGCCAAAGAGGAGAAGAAATAATGGCTGTTACCATTCAATCCATCAAAGCTCTTCAAGAGCGCACTGGCGCTGGGATCATGGACTGCAAAAAGGCCTTGATCGAAGCTGACGGTGATGAGGAAAAAGCCATCGATATCCTTCGTGAGAAGGGTATTGCCAAAGCTGCCGCTAAAGCTGGCAGAACCGCCGCTGAAGGCCTTGCCTCCATCGGTTTGAGCGAAGACAAGAAGACCGCCATCGTCGTTGAAATCAACTGCGAGACCGACTTCGTCTCCGGCTCCCCCAAATTCCACGAAATCGTTGACTCCATCGTTGCCCGTTTGCTCGAAAAGCAGCCTGCTGATCTCGATGGCGCCATCAAAGCCACCGAAGACATCTTCACCGATGCCGTCGTCGCCATGCGTGAGAACTTCGTCTTCCGCCGCTACCTCATCCTCCACGCGGAGAACGGGGAATCCTTCGGCAAATACATCCACGCCGGCGGAAAGATCGCCTGCCTCGTCGAACTCGACAAGGATATGGGCGAGGAAGTCGGCAAAGGCCTCGCCATGACCGTCGCTTCTTCCTCTCCGGAATACCTCAGCTTGGCTGACGTCCCCGCCGAGGCCAAGGAAAGGGAACTCGCCATCGCCACCAAGGAAGTTGCCGAGGATCCTAAGCTCGCCTCCAAGCCCGACCAGGTCAAAGCCACCATCGCTCAGCGCAAAGTCGATTCTCGCTTGGGAGATGCTTGCCTTGGCAGCAAAGCCTATGCTCTCGACATGAGCGGCAAGCTCAGCGTTGACCAACTCTGCAAAGAGAAAGACTTCAAAGTTATCCGCTTCGTCCGTTACGAAGTCGGCCAACTTTCCAAGTAATACGCCTAACCATAAGGCCCTTGCGAAAGCGAGGGCCTTTTCGTTTCTTTAACATAAGGACGCTCTTGCTTTGCTTTGATTGTTCACCATTGTTCGACTATATCCTTTTTTCTGTTGCTTATTCCGTTATAATATCGCCGATATGAACCCCATCTACAAACGTGTAATAATCAAACTCTCAGGCGAGGCTCTTGCCGATAATGAGGATGGCTCCATCTTCGATCGTCAAAAGCTTGAAAGAATCGCCAACGTCGTCTCCGAAATCGCTTCTTCTGGCGTTCAGATCGGCATCGTCGTCGGTGCTGGGAACATCTGGAGAGGAAGGATGGCGGATAAAATCGGCATCGAACAGGCCCAGGCGGATTATATGGGCATGCTCGGGACGATCATGAATGGCATGGCCATTCAAAACGCCCTTGAGAAAAAAAGGCTCAATACCCGTGTCATGTCTGCGATAAATGTCCCTCAATGCTGTGAGCCATATCTCCGCAGAAAGGCCATGGCCCATCTTGAGAAAGGAAAGATCGTCATCTTCACCGGCGGTACAGGCAACCCTTATTTCACGACCGATTCCTGTGCCACGCTCCGCGCCCTTGAACTTAACGCAGACGCCATCTTGATGGCGAAAAACGGAGTCGATGGCGTTTACGATTCCGATCCTAGGAAAAACAAAGATGCCAAACTGCTCAGCGATCTCACTTACCATGATGTGGTCGAAAGAAAGCTTGCCGTTATGGATTTGACCGCCGTTGCCATGCTTGAAGGCAAAGATGTGGTGGTTAGAGTGTTTAATATGGATGAGCCTTCCTCCTTCCTGAAAGTGCTTAATGGCGAGGACATCGGCACGACCATCCACAAAGAAAGGCAATAATTATTAATTCAAATAAGGAGAATAAAAATATGGACCCCTATGTTTCCGAAGTCGCCGACAAAGTCGCCAAAAGCCTCGACAGCTTCCGCTCTAGCTTGACCAAGCTTCGTTCCGGCAGAGCCAATCCTTCGATGCTTAACGGCATCCAATGCGATTATTACGGCGAAAAGATGGATATTTCCTCATTGTCTTCCATCTCCATGCCTGAGCCCCGTCAATTGCTCATCAAGCCCTATTCCAGGGAAGATTTGAAAGCCATCGCCGCGGGCATCTCCGCCGCCAATCTCGGCGTCACCCCGATGGTGGAAGCCGATGCCATTCGCATCGTAGTTCCCCCGATGACTGAGGATATCCGCAAAGAGACCGCCAAGAAAGCCAAAGCTCTTGGCGATGAGGCTAAAGTCGCCATTCGTAACGTTCGCCGCGATACTCTTTCCTTGCTCAAAGAAGACGATACCTATTCTGATGATTTGAAGGACAGGGTCGAGGAAGATATCCAAAAAGAAATCGACAAAGCCAACAAAGAAGTCGACTCCATCGTCGCCGAAAAAACAAAAGAAATCATGACTATCTGATAAATTCAGAAATCAACCTTAATTCTAACCCTCCTGCTGAAACAACAAGCAGGAGGGTTTTTATCGTAATGATGCTATTTGCCTCCATTGGTGTTTGGCCAAAGAATGGGGGTTTTGCAGTAATTTTTACAAGATCACCACCTGGTTTTTATGGCACCTCACCTCTTTTCTAAAAAGTTATCAAACGCCACATAAAAGCCTAATCTTACTAAACCATGAAGCACGTTACTGAGGCGCTTGTTAACGTTTACTTTTCGTTTTAGGGTGATTTATCTCATAACGGCCAGATTGAATTTCTTCAATCCCTCGTCACGCTTCTTTTTAAATAGCCCTTTGGGCTATATAATCCCTTCGATGAAGAAGAAACAAGATAACATATTTATCCTTTCCAAGAAGTGCGATCACGTTGCTTTTATCATGGATGGGAATGGGAGATGGGCCAAACTTCGCGGCCTTCCTAGGTTTTATGGCCATCATGAAGCTTGCAAAAGGATCATTGATATTTTCGAGGCGTGCCGCGAATTCAAAATCAAATACATGTCCTTTTACGCTTTTTCCACCGAAAATTGGAATAGACCGCAGGATGAAATCGACCATCTGATGGATTACCTTGAGGAATTCTTCAAGAAAGAAATCGATTATTTAGATTCCGTCGGGACCCAAATCCGCGTTTCCGGCGACCTTTCCCGCATCAGAGAACAAACGCGTTTGGTATGCAATAACGCGATTGAAAGAACCAAGGACAACTCCAATTGGATCATCAACGTCTGCCTCAATTATGGGGGAAGAGACGATATCGTTAAAGCCACTAGAAAAATCGCCGAAGAATATAAGCAGGGCACCATCGAGAATCTTCTCTCCGTGGATGAAAAAACGTTTGGAAATTACCTCTACACCGCCGGCATCCCCGATGTGGATTTGATGATTCGCACTTCGGGCGAACAAAGACTTTCTAATTTTTTGCTTTATCAAAACGCTTACGCCGAATTCGTTTTCACCCCGGTCAAGTGGCCGGATTTCAAAAGAGAAGATTTCATCGATTGCCTAAAGGAATTCCAAGACCGCAATCGCAGATACGGAGGACTTAAGAATGAGTGAGAAGCCCATTGATCCAGAAACTCTGAATCCGGTTTCTGAAGAGCCTTTGCCCGATACCCATAAAGTCGGCAATATCGAAATCAACAACATTTCCGAAAAAGGCAAAAAATCCATCCGCAGCAGAGTGTTGGTGGCGATTATCCTTATAATCATCACCGTGCCTTGCCTTTTCTACGGTTCTTGGGCGTGGTTTGGGCTTGTTGCCTTGGCTGCCGTTTTCGCTGGGTATGAGATTGTACGTGCCCCGCAAAAACCCGCTCGTTGGTACATCTATCTCATTGTTTATGTTTTCCTTTTCTTGACTCTGTTTTGGACCTTTATCAAAGGGTATGGAGATTCAATATTGAACCAGCTTGAACAAGAAGGCTACATCTACGACTTCTCGTTCTCTTTAGAACGCACCTTCGAAAACGGGGGCCATGGAAGTGGGGCTTTCTCCCTCTCCGTTTCCCCGATCATCTTAGGTTTGATGCTTTTGGTCTTCTTCTGGCTTTCCATTGGGCAAGAGACCTTCTCCTTCACTGATATTTGCTACTATTTCACGATGGTTTTGATGGTAGGTTTAGGCTTGCAGGCGGCCCTTTATCTGCGCTACGTCCCCTTTGTTTCCAAGCAAGCTTTGCTTACTTATCCCTTAACTTCCTCTGAATTCCGTTTTGGGCAAAGCAGCGAATTGCTCGTCATGGCACTTCTCGGAGCTTTGCTTAATGATACTTTCGCTTATTTCGGCGGCATGCTGTTTGGCCGTCATCACATGAATCCGCGCGTTTCCCCAAAGAAGACGTGGGAAGGCTTCTTCGTTGGCTGGATCGCCACTAGCGCAGTGCTCATCGCTTATTGCTTGATCCTTTCCGCTTGCCACCTCGACGTCCTTCCTGGCGTATTCGATTTGGAACATTGGTATACCGTCGTCATCGTGAGCTTGATTGTTCCTGTTTTAGGCGACTTGGGCGATTTGTCCTTCTCTCTTATCAAACGCCATTTCGAGTTCAAGGACTACAGCCACCTCCTCGGGCCTCATGGTGGCATGCTTGACCGTATCGATAGCTCTTTGTTCTCCGTCCTTGGCATCTCCGTGCTTGTGATGGTTTGTCTGTATTGGTCTTATTCCGCGCCGGAAACCAAACTCTTGGTCGGTGGGGTGGCAAGCTTGCTATGAAAAACCTTTTGATCCTCGGCGTTACGGGTTCGATTGGTACGCAAAGTTTGGATGTGCTTAAAAGCAATCCGGGGCTGTTTTCTTTGAAAGGAATCACGGTCGGCCATCAAGTCGATAAAATCGAATCTATTCTTTCCGCCTTCCCCTCGATTGAGCACGTTTGCGTCAAAGAAGAAAACGATAAACAGGAATTTGCGGGGAAATTTCCAGAAATCCATTGGTATTGCGGGGATGATGGGTTGCTACAGATCATCAAAGAATGTCCATGCGATATGGTTGAGAATGCTTTAGTGGGCTTTGCCGGGCTGCGCCCGTCCCTTACGGCTTTAAGCGAGAACAAAATTCTTGCTTTAGCGAACAAGGAATCCTTGGTAGTGGGAGGGGAATTGATCCGTAAAAGCCTGTCTGAAGGAAAAGGAAAGCTTTACCCCATCGATTCAGAGCATGTCGCCATCGCCAAATTGCTTTCCTGTGTATCGCGGCAAGAGGTCGACAAGATCCTCATAACGGCCTCAGGGGGCTCGTTTAGGACTAAATCTCGTCAGGAACTTCGCGACGTCACTCCCGAAATGGCTTTGAATCACCCCACTTGGAAAATGGGGGCGAAGATTACCATCGATTCGGCGACTATGATGAATAAGGGCTTTGAGGTTCTCGAGGCCAAATGGCTTTTCGACTTCCCTTTGGAGAAGACGGAAATCCTCATGCATGATGAATCCCACGTCCATTCCCTTGTTCTGCTGAAAAACGGCACTTATTTGGCCGACGTCTCCGTTCCGAACATGAGAGGACCTATTGAATACGCCCTAAAAGAAGGGAACATCCCCTTCAAACCCGTCGTGGCGAACAAGCTCTCGGAATTAGGCCCTTACCATTTTCACAAATTCGATCCCCATCGCTATCCTGCCCCCGGAATTGCCATCGACGCTTTCAAAAGGGGCGGCACCGCTACGGCGGTCCTCAACGCCGCCAATGAAACAGCGGTATACGCCTTCTTGAATAAGAAAATCCCCTTCTTGGATATTGAAACCTTGGTGAAAAGCGCCATCGACGCCATTCCCTTAGTGGAGCATCCGTCTTTAAGACAGATACTATCCGCGGATGCTTATGCCCGTATGTTTGTGACAAAGAAAATCGAAAGGAGATCCCTATGACCCAAATACTCACCACGATCGGAAACGTTATCTTGATGCTCGTCATCCTCGGCGTCCTTATCTCAATCCATGAGGCGGGCCATTTGGCTGCCGCTAAGATTTTCAAGGTCTATTGTTTTGAATATTCGATCGGCTTCGGCCCGACTTTGTTTAAGAGGAAGCCCAAAAACGGCGAGACTTACTTCAGCCTTCGCGCTTTGCCTTTGGGAGGTTACGTCTCCATGTACGGGGAGACGGGTGTCGTCCCCGATGGCTTCGAAGTTCCGGACGAAAGCCGTTCACTGGAGAAAATCAGCAAATGGAAGAAATCCATCGTTTTGCTCGCCGGCGTCACCATGAACTTCGCTTTGGGGTTGGTCCTTCTGTATGTTTCCGCTTGCTGCCCGCATTATTATTCGTGTTATTCCGCTAATGGAAGCTCCTTGGTTCTTGACGCGGATACTTCCATCGGAGTTTATTACCTCACACCCACTTTCTCTGGGGAAATCAAAAGCTATTTAGAAGAAGCTAATGGCGGCAAATACGAGGCGCAGGATTACGTCTTGCTCTTGCCTCACCAAGAAACCGCGAATGGATCGACTTATGGCTTTGGCCTTTCCTCATCCGTCAGCATTTCGGGGATGAGCGCTTCTTACGTCGCTACTTTCGTGCCCCAAAACCTCATTAACGGAAAAGACCTCAATGCTTCGCTTTATTTCTATCAGGAATCAGAAGAGAGCCTTCCTGCGGGGTATTCCAATGTCGGACTCAGCAAAAGCGCGAATCTAAGCGAAGGCGTTTTCAATACGGGCAACCTCTCCGATGGGGCCACCATAACCATTCCTCAGCTTACCTTCTTGCCCATTTTAAACGAGGATATCGGCAAAGATTGGCAGAAGGCCTATGAGAACAGAGTCAGCTATGCTTTGACGCTGACGAAGAAAGACGGCAGTTTTGGAAGCACCGGAGTCTATTTGCCCACCATCAAAAACACCCTTAATTTCCAAGGCACTTGGAAAGAATGGGGGCGCTTGGTTCCTTATTCCTGTGGGGCGATCGTCAAAGGCATAGGGTCTCTTTTCACCGGGGGGATCAAAGACATGTCTGGCATCATCGGCATGACCGCGGCTTTGCCCACGGTTGAAGCAATGGGCGGGGTTGGCTATGTCTTCCTTTATGCTGGGCTTATCTCAATTAATCTTGCTTTCTTTAATTTGCTGCCTTTCCCGGGCTTGGATGGTTGGGCGCTTTTGGTGACGATCATCGAAGCCATCAGCAAAAAGAAAGTTCCGGAGAAAGTCAAAGGGATCGTATCTTACGTCGGACTTGGTTTGCTGCTTGTCCTTATGGTGGCGATAGCCATCAAGGACATCGTTCAGCTCATCGCTTGAGGTCAAATTGTCATGAAAGAAGTGATGTGTCGTTTCCTTGCTTCTATCGGCCTTCCCGACGAAGTCAACAAATGTGACCTTGATATCATTGGTCTACATAAAAATAAGGACAATCCCAATCAAATTGATATGGTGGTCCGCAAAGACAGCCCTTGGGATTATTCGTTGTTAGCGCGTTTTAAAGAAGGGCTTTTGAATATCCGTTACCCGTATTCGATGCGCTTTGTTTATTCTAAATCCCCAGAAGAAAGCGATCTCTTGGAACTATTGAATGCTTGGAGCTTGGATGTGTATCACCAAACGCCTCGGTTCACTCTTTCCAAAAGCGAAAACGATGACGCGTATGCCCTTATTTTTGAATCGGAGGAAGCCAAGGAACAATCCGGGGGGCTCGCAAATGATTTCTGCGATTTTCTGAAATGGCTTAATTACCCCTCTAATATCGTCCAAAGCGTAAAAAAAATCGAAATTCCTCCCTCGGTAGAAGAAGGTTCTGAAGAAGAGGAGACTTTGCCCGATGAAGCCTCTTATGACCCCCAAGAGGAATATTCCTTGTCCCCGTCTGAGCTCGTCTCCCCAGGCGAGGAAACGATGGAGGCCTCGTTAGATTTGGATTCCTTTACCCAAGAGCAAATGGAGGACCATATCGCCGACGAATTCGCCAAAAACCAAGAGAAAGGCGAAGACGAGATTATGGAGCGCCTAATGGCCAACCAAAAGGCGATGGAAGAGGAGAGGAACCGTCAGCGCGTTTTCAAAACCGGCGATTATATGATTCTAGACAAGCTCTCCGACGTCGAATCGGCCGGACTCACCAACGTCGATTTCACCGGTGAGGCTTTTGAAGTGGAAATGCGCACCACCAAAAAGGGCAAGAAGATGCTCGTTTTTGGCATGGGGGATTCAAGCGACGCCATTTCATGCCGCGCCTTTGAGGGCAAACGCACGCCGATAGAAACTTTGAGTTCGGTTAAAAACGGAGCCTTGTTCCGCATTAGAGGCGCGGTGGACAAAGATTTCCGCGGACAAAAGGAAATCATCGTTCACTATATTGATGCCTTGCCCCCGAAAGCCCTTCGCGAGGATCCTGAAGAAGAAAAGCGCGTTGAATTGCACCTCCACACCAAGATGTCGACGATGGATGCGGTGGGGGAAATGAGCGACTATTATGCCTTAGCGAAAAACATGGGCATGAAGGCCATTGCCGTGACCGACCATGGCTCCGTGCAGGGATTCCCCTCCGCCCAGGCCGCCCATGATTCCCATGTGAAGAAAATCAAGAAATCGGGCAAAGACGAGAAACCTTTGAAAATCATTTATGGCGCTGAACTCTATATGTTCGACTCCAAGCCCGATTATATTTTCAACCCTTCCTCCGCCTCCTTAAGAGAGTCCCGTTATTGCGTATTCGACACTGAAACCACCGGTCTTTCCGCCCGTTACGAAAGAATCATCGAATTCGGCGCCGTCTTCGTTGAAAAAGGACGTGTTTTAAAGCGTTTTGATACTTTCATCAAGCCAGACATTTCCCTTGAGCACGCCGGCGAGGCTATGGCCATCAACAACATCACCGAAGCCGATCTAAGGAACGCTCCGACGATGGACGAGATGTTGCCGAAGATCATCGAGATGATCCAAGGGTATATCTTGGTTGCGCATAACGCGACTTTTGACGTTGGTTTCCTCAATGCCGCTTTGGAACGTTATAACGCTTCTCATCCCGATTCGACTTTGCCCTCTTCGATAGAAAACCCCATCGTTGATACCCTCCCTCTATCCCATTACCTTTTCCCTTTTGCCGGTAGGCATAACGAGGAGGCAATGCTGAAGAACCTCAACCTTAACGTCTATGATGCCAAAAAGGCCCACCGTGCCGATTATGACTGCGAATGCCTTAACGATGGCTGGCAGGAAATCATCCTCCGCTTGGAAAAAGACCATCCGGGGATGACTCATCAAGACCTTGCTTCCCTTAGCCTCCCAACAGGCGAGGAAGAAGACCCCGAGCTCTCTAGCGAAGATGAAGAAATCAAAAATAAAGCGCAGAAACGTCATGAAGACGAAGCTGCTGCCTATAACGCCTTCTGCAAGCACATCCGTAATTACCATTGCTGCGTATTGGTCAAAAACACCAAGGGTTTGCAGGATTTATACCGCATCATCACGGCGGGGGAGACAACTTATCTAGAACGCGCCTCTTTGCCTAAGACCCCTAGGGAAATGATCAATGCCTACCGGGAGAATTTCCTTGTCGGCAGCGCTTGCTTCAACGGGGAAATCTTTGAGCTCGCCATGACGAGGAACCGCAACGTTTTAGTCGACGCAATCAAATGGTATGACTACATCGAGATCCAACCCCTTGAGAACTATTCCTATCTTGTCAACATGGGGAGGGTGCATTCTCAGGAGCAGCTTATTCAGGTCTTAAAAGACATCATTGAAGCCGCTCATATCGCTAACGTCCCCGTCGTCGCCACCGGAGACGTCCATTACGTCAATCCTGAAGACAAGATTCTCAGGGACGTCTTCGTTTATGCTAAAGGCGTAGGCAACGGGTCCCATCCTTTGTGCCCGCCATCCCGCGAAAGACACCCTTATTTCGAAAACCCCGATCAGCATTTCCGCTCAACGCGTGAGATGCTCGATTCTTTTGAGGCGTGGTTGCCGAAAGAGGAAGCGAGGGAATACGTTATCACCAATTCGAACCTCATCGCCGATCAAATCAGGGACGACATCGTCCCGATGCTTTCCGGCACCGCGGCCCCTGATGCCAACTTGCCCCATTCGGACAAGATTCTCAGAGACCTCTGCGAGAAGAATTTCCACGACCGCTATGATTACCTAGGGGAAGACAAAGACCCGAAGGTGCTTGAGGCGACCTCGTTTGTCTGGGAACGTCTGCAAAAAGAGCTCACCGGTATCATCGGACACGGGTATGCGGTTACCTATTACATCGCCCATCTTCTCATCAAAGACGTCGAAAACGCGCCTAAGCACTTCATTGTCGGTTCCCGTGGCTCCGTCGGTTCCTCTTTCGCTGCCACTATGGCCGATATTACCGAAGTCAATCCTCTCCCTCCGCATTGGCATTGCCCTCATTGCCATTATTTGGAATTCAGCAATGATCCCGAAATCAAATCCGGCTTTGATTTGCCGGAGAAAAATTGCCCAAAATGCGGCAATAAGCTCGTTATTGATGGCCAGAACATTCCTTTCGAAACCTTCCTTGGCTTCTCTGCGGACAAGGTTCCTGACATTGATTTGAACTTCGAAGAAGAAGCGCAACATCTCGCCCACCAAATGACGAAGGTCCATCTTGGCGAGCATCAGGTCTACCGCGCGGGAACGATTGAAACGGTTGCGGAGAAAACCGCTTATGGTTATGTGAAGGGATACTTCGAAAAAATCGGAAGAAATCCAGAAACCATCAACGGAAGTTACATCTCGTATTTGGCGGCTAAATGCACTGGCGTAAAACGCACAACCGGACAGCATCCTGGTGGTATTGTCGTCGTTCCTACCGACAGGGACCTTTATGAATTCACCGCCGTGCAGCATCCTGCTGACGATCTCAAATCGGAATGGCTCACCACCCATTACGATTACCATTCTATGCATGATGAGCTGCTTAAGTTTGATATTTTGGGGCACGTCGACCCTATGGCTATGCGTTATTACAGGGATTTGACAGGAGTGGATATCCGCAAAATCCCCATGAACGATAAAAAAGTCCTTTCTTTGTTTACCTCCCCGGCTGAGTTGCATCTGCACCGCAATTTCATGAACCAGAAGACTGGTGCCTTGGCTCTCCCCGAATTCGGAACGGGTCTAGCGCAGCGAATGCTTGAAGAAGCCAATCCAAAGACATTCAACGATCTGCTTATCATGTCCGGCCTTTCTCACGGTACTGACGTTTGGGCCGGAAACGCCGAAGATCTGATCCTTAATGGAACGACTGACCTTCAGGGGGTCATCGGATGCCGCGACGATATCATGACCTACATGATTTCCTGCGGGATTGAAAAAGGAAAAGCCTTCAAAATCATGGAGGACGTCCGCCATGGCAAAGGCTTAACCCCTGATTTCGAAGCCGATATGAGAGCCCATCAGGTTCCGGAGTTCTATATTAACTCCGCGAAGAAGATCAAATATCTCTTCCCTCGGGGCCATGCGACCGCTTACGTCATGATGGCCGTCCGCGTCGCTTATTTCAAACTCTACTATCCTCTCGAATTCTATGCCGTTTTCTTCTCCATTCGCAGCGACGACTGGGATTTGAAGGTCATGCTTAAAGGAGAAGATGCGATCATCGATCAGATCAAAGCCCTCTCCGCGCGTCAAAATGACCGCAATAACCCCTTATCGCCCAAGGAAAAGAACATCTTGAAGACCGATTTGGTCGCTCTTGAGATGTATGAGCGCGGATACAAGGTGGAGAATATCGATCTGTACCGTTCCGAGGCCAAACTTTGGGTGGCCGATCATGAGAACAAAGCTCTGATTCCGGCCTTCACCGTTGTTGATGGCCTGGGCGAGAATGCCGCCAATAGCGTCGTCGAATCCAGGAAAAGCGGCAAGCGTTTCCTCTCAAAAGAAGATTTGCTTTCTAGAACCAAGCTCAACGGGACCAACGTCAAGGATCTTGACGAACTTGGGGTTCTTAAAGATTTAGGTGAAACCAACCAAATGTCCCTGTTTGAATTCTTCTAAGTCGGGGTTTATACTATCGCTCGCGCGGTTTGCGCGAGTTTCGGGACGTAGCACAGCTTGGTAGTGCGCCTGGTTCGGGACCAGGAGGTCACGGGTTCGAACCCCGTCGTTCCGACCATTGAATAAGATTAGGCCTGAT
>CAVGXP010000030.1:5176-7210 GCA_963633165.1 bacterium | reverse complement strand
CCGATGACGATGGAATAGGGAACTTTCTCAACCTGGGCGTTCCTGATCTTGTAGCCAAGTTTTTCATTGGAATCATCGACTTCGACGCGGACGCCTTCATCTTTGAGGATTTTGGCGACCTCGTTAGCGTAATCCAAATGGTTGGCCAGATTGACCGGGAGCAGCTTCACCTGGACCGGGGCGAGCCAAGTCGGGAAGGCACCGCCATAGTTTTCGATGAGGATGCCGATGAAGCGCTCAATGGAGCCGAAGACGACGCGGTGGAGCATGACCGGCTCGACCTTCTCGCCGTTTTCGTCGATATAGAAGCATCCGAAGCGGTGGGGGAGGTTGACGTCGAGCTGGATGGTCCCACATTGCCAAGTTCTGCCCATGGAATCCTTAAGCTTGAAATCGAGCTTCGGGCCATAGAAAGCGCCATCGCCGGGGTTGATCTGATATTCGTGGGCGGAGTCTTTGCAGGCCTGGGCCAAGATGCGTTCGGATTCGTCCCAGAAAGAGACTTCCCCGATGAAGTCGTCCGGGCGAGTGGAGAGGACGATCTTATAGCTAAGCCCGAAGACGCTGTAGACCTGGTCGAAGATGGCCATGATGCGCTTGACCTCTTCTTCGATCTGATCGCGTCTGATGATGATATGGGCGTCGTCTTGGGTGAAGGCCCTGACGCGGAAAAGCCCATTGAGCGCGCCGCTAGCCTCGTGGCGGTGGACGTGCCCTAGCTCAGAGATGCGCATGGGGAGCTCGCGGTAGGAATGGATGCCGTTTTTATAAACGAGCATCGCCCCAGGGCAATTCATCGGCTTGATCGCGTAATCCTCTTCGTCCACTTTGGTCGTGTACATGTTGTCCTTGTAATGGTCCCAGTGGCCGGAGGTCTCCCAGAGCTTCCTCGACATCATCGTCGGGGTCATGACTTCTTGGTATTCCTCCTTGACGTGGAGCTGCCTCCAATAGGAGACGAGCTCATTCATGACGATCATCCCTTTGGGGAGGAAGAAAGGCATGCCCGGAGCGAAGTCGCTGAGCATGAATAGCCCAAGCTCTTTGCCGAGTTTCCTGTGGTCGTTGTCTTTTCTCTTCTGCAGGATCTCCAAATGCTCCTTCAAAGCCTCTTCGGTGGGGTAGCAGGTCGCGTAGATGCGGGTGAGTTGTTTGTTCTTGCTATCGCCCCTCCAATAGGCTCCAGCGACGGAGAGGAGCTTGAAATGCTTCAAATAGGAAGTGTTGGGGACGTGGGGGCCACGGCAAAGATCGACAAAGTCCCCTTGGCGGTAGATGGAGATGGTTCCTTCGAGCTCTTTAATGTGCTCGACTTTGTAATGGTTGTCTTTGAAGATCTCCAAAGCCTCTTCCATCGAAACTTCGTCCCTCTTATAAGGGATGGCTTCTTTGGAGAGTTTCTTCATCTCCGCCTCGATCGCGGGGAAGTCCTTGTCGGTGATGACTTTGTCCCCGAAGTCGACGTCGTAGTAGAACCCTTCTTCGATTGCCGGGCCAAAGCCGAACAGGCAACCCGGATAAAGGTGCATCAACGCCTGCGCCATCAAGTGGGAGCAGGAATGGTTCATCATCTCAAACCCCTCAGGATCGCTAGGCATGACGAAGGAGAGTTCCCCTTCTTGGACCTTGTTGTTCATGTCGAAGAGCTTGCCGTTTTGAGAAAAGGCCAAAGCTTTGTTCTTCTTCTCTGGATCGACCAGTTTAGCCGCCTCGAATCCGCTAAGCCCTTCTTCGACTTCGAATTCTTTGCCCGAATAAACGATTTTCATGGATTTCCTCCTTAATAGAAACAAAAGCGCCCTTGCATAAGGACGCTTGGCTGCGCGGTACCACCTTACTTCATAGACACTAGGCCTATGCTCTTTACCCCCTTAACGCGGTGGGATGCGCCTAGGTTATTTCCCCAGGGGCTCCGGAGTGGTACTCCATGCGCCTATAGGCGCTTGAGCATGTCTCCTTCAACGCGCCTCTATTCTAGGAGGATGGAAGGGGATGTCAATATCCATGAAGGTCATTTGCCGAACCTCTTGTGGT
>CAVGXP010000030.1:0-4586 GCA_963633165.1 bacterium | reverse complement strand
TTGGCAAGACGGAGGTTCCTTTCGCTTGAAAGGAGGTTTTCCTTCGTTTTGTTCAGGTGCTCTATCGTTTTGTCGATTTCCTGAATGGCGGTTTGGAATTTATTGGCGGCGGTGGTGTAATTCTTCCCAAACTTATCTTTGAACTCGTCGAGGGATTCCTCGAAGTGGGTCACGTCGATGTTCTGCTCTTTGACGATCGCCAGTTCCTTTTTGTATCCCAAAGCGTTCTTATTGGCCTCCTTCAATAAGGCAATGATCGCGGTGAAGCATTGGGGGCGGACGACGAACATTTTGGGGTACTTATAGGACACGTCGACGATGCCGGCGTTGTAGAACTCGTTGTCGGGCTCAAGCATCGAGACCAAGACGGCGTATTCGCAATGCTTCTCGTTCCTGTCTTTGTCGAGCTCCTTGAAGAAGTATTCGTTGGTTTTCTTGGCGGAAGAAGTGTCGGTCTCGTTCTTCATCTCGAACATGATGGAGACGATCTCGGTCTGCTTCGTCTCGTCTTCGTAATCGCGGAAGATGAAATCGCCCTTGGAGCCCGATTCGGAAGAGACCTCGTTGTCCTTGCCGAATTCGCAATAGGGGTATCCTGGCAAGCGGACGCGGTTGAATTCGTTGTAGCAATGCTGCTCCAAACTCTCCCCAACGAGTTTAGTGGACATCTTTGTCTTGAGGTCTTTGTAGTAATTGACCTCGTCTTGTTTGGCTTGGATAAGCGCGTTGTATTGATCGCTGGTTTTCTGCTTTTCCAGCTCATAGGCGCTTTTGTTGAAATCGATTTCGCCTTGCAGCTTCGCGATCCTCGCCTCTTTCTCGTTTAAGGCGCGTGACAATTTGTCGGGGTAGGCGTTGATCTCCCCTTGAAGTTTGGCAATCTCGGCGTCTTTCTCCGCTTTTGCCAATTTAACCGCCTCTTCCTTTTGCTTGGTAAAGGCCTCGTTTTCTAGCTTGAGTCTGGATTTCTCCTGATTGGTGGCGTCAAGTTGTTTCTGCAAGGCTTCCTTTTCTTTGAGCAGACGTTCTTGGGAAAGCCTTCTTTCTTCAAGAACGGCCTTATCGATTTGGTTTTGCCTAGAGGATTTCAAACTTTCGATCTCGAGTTTAAGAGCTTGGACCTGCCTGATGCTTTCCTCTTGGCTTTCCTTTAGCTTCAACGCGCTTTCTTTGCTTAGGATCGCCTCTTTCTCGGCGATGCGCTTGGATATCTCTTCTTCGGATAGATGAGCTTTGATTTGCTCTACGATGCTGGTGTATTCCTTCTCGTCGATGGTGAACGTCTTCCCACAATTCGGGCATTTGATTTCAGGCATGAATGACCCCCCTTTTTTCTTTTGACTTTATTATGACTCAATCAGAAAGAAGGAGGGGGAGAAAAACAAAAAAGTACGCATATTCGCCCAAAAGAAAAGGCCCGCCGAAGCGAGCCTAGGTTAAACGGAATATCAGTTGCCGTTTTTGGCGCCGTGAACGATGGCGATGACGCCGGGGACTTCAGCACCCGTGAGAATGGCAAGCACGCCCAAGGCGATGAACAGGCCCTTCTTCGGATATTCTTGTCCGGAAAGCCCGGCCAAGACGAAGCTGAAGACGGCTCCGATGACAACGATCACGCCGGAGATGACGAAACCCGTTCCCGTTGCGATGCAAGTTGCATGAGCGACTTCGTATGAAATGCCGGAATCGTTTTGCACCATCTGCTTAGCGACTTCGTCGGCGGTTCCGAAGAAGACGAACCCGGTGATGAAGAAGATAAGCGCGGCTAGAACCATAAGGATACCGAAGACGATCCCCGTGATTTTCAAAGCTTTTTTCATTTTTTGTTCCCTCCTTGGTTCTAATCATGAAGAAATTAAGGCGAAATGCAAGACATTTCAGGCAAACTGTCAAACCGTTAAAGGGCTGCGAAAAATGGTTTTAGAGATTAAAAATGAGCAAAAATGGTGTTCCAAACAGCGAATTTAAGCGGTAATTCGATGAAAATCGGGATAAAAAGGGAGAAAAGCGGCGAAATTCTTAGAAATTAAGGCGCGCGCGTGAAATAAATGTTTATAATCTAGCCGTCCTTAAAGGAGAAAGAAAATGGACAAAACCAAAATCGTCAAAGTCTTTGGCCGCCAGATCATCGATTCCCGCGGCAACCCGACCGTTGAGGCCGAAGTTACCCTCGCCGATGGCACCGTCGGCCGCTCGGAGAGCCCTTCCGGCGCCTCCACCGGCACCCGCGAAGCCATCGAGCTCCGCGACGGTGACAAAACCCGCTATGGCGGAAAAGGCGTCACCAAAGCCGTCAACAACATCAACACCGAAATCGCCAACGCTTTGATTGGCATCGATGCCACCGACACCTTCCTCGTCGACACCACCATGATCAAACTTGATGGCACCGACAACAAAGGCCGCCTTGGCGCCAACGCCATCCTCGCCGTCTCTCTTGCCGCCGCCCACGCTGCCGCCAAGAGCCTTGGCGTCCCCCTATACCGCTTCATCGGCGGTGCCGGAGCCAACACCCTCCCCGTTCCTATGATGAACATCATGAACGGCGGCGCCCACGCTGACGACAACATCGACTCCCAGGAATTCCTCATCATGCCGGTTGGCGCTCCCACTTGGAGCGAAGCTCTCCGCTGGTGCACCGAGGTCTTCCATTCCCTCCAGAAGATTTTGAAGGGCCAAGGCCTCTCCACCGGAGCTGGTGATGAAGGCGGATTCGCCCCCAACACCAAGCATGGTTCCGATGAGGAAGTCCTCACCCTCATCATGGAAGGCATCAAAGCCGCCGGCTATGAACCGGGCAAAGACTTTATGCTCGCCATGGACGCCGCTGCCTCCGAATGGGCCAAGGGCGAAAAGAGCGAAGATGGCCAGGTCATCTACCATCAGCCCAAGTCCGGCAAGGTCTACACCTCCGATCAACTCATCCGCCACTGGGTCAAGCTCGCCAACGAATTCCCGCTCATCTCCCTTGAAGATGGCATGGCCGAAGGCGACTGGGAAGGCTGGAAGAAGCTCCGCGAGAAACTCGGCGGCAAGATCCAGCTCGTCGGCGACGACCTCTTCGTCACCAACACCAAGATCATCAAGAAGGGCATTGAAGAGCACGCGGCCAACTCCGTCCTCATCAAGCTCAACCAGATCGGCACCCTCACCGAGACCATCGAGGCCATCAAGATGGCCAAGAACGCCGGATGGACCGCTGTCGTCTCTCATCGCTCCGGCGAGACTGCCGACACCACCATCGCTGACCTCGTCGTCGCTTTGAACGCCGGCCAGATCAAGACTGGCGCTCCTAACCGCACCGAGCGCGTTGCCAAATACAACCAGCTCCTCCGCATCGAGGAAGAGCTCGGCGACCACGCCGTCTACCCCGGCATCGCCGCTTTCCGCTTCAGCAAGTAATTGCTTTAGTCCCCTAGGCCCTTCGCTTGAAGGGCCTTTTCTTTTGCCGTAAAATATTTTTTATGAACGAAAAACAAAAATGCTTCTCGGGCTTGCTCTACGATACTAGCGACCCCGAGCTTTGCGCGTTAAGGGACAAAGCACACGAGCTCTGCCGCCAATTCAATTCATTGCCCGAAAACTCAAAAGAGCAATCGGAAGTAAGACGCGAGCTTCTTCCTAATGTTGCCGACAACGCTACCTTGTTGGCTCCAATCCATTTTGACTATGGATGCAACTTCAAAATGGGGGAGAGGAGTTTCGTCAATTTCAACGTCACCGTTTTAGACACTTGTTTAGTGAGTCTAGGAGACGACGTCTTCGTTGGGCCCAATGTCTCTTTCTACACGCCCATTCACCCCCTGCTAGCGGAGGAGAGAAAATGCAAAGCCAAGCAAGATGGGACCCTCTATGACGAGGAATATGGTGCTCCAATCGAGGTAGGCGATGGCACTTGGATCGCCGGAAGTGTTAGCATCGGCCCTGGGGTAAAGATAGGAAAACGCTGCGTCATCGGAATGGGCTCTGTCGTCACCCGCGACATCCCCGACGATTCTTTGGCTTATGGCTGCCCCTGCAAAGTTGTTCGCAAAATCACCCCGGAAGACTCCGTCTATTTAAAGAAGGAGCTCTTTGGCCATGAGTAAGATCGAACGCATCGCCGTTTATTCTCTTTTCTCCGTTTTGCTTATCGTTTTGACTTTCTTCGACTATTCCTTGACGACCTCTTTGTATAATCCTTCTTCTTTCTTTGGCAGAAGCCTTTTCCTATTAGGAGAAGCCCCTTTCCAGTTATTGTCCATCTTCTCCGCTTCTTTGCTTTATTTTTTCGCTCCGAAGTGGGAGGGGAGGAAGAAGATTCTTTTCAACATCCTTTTCTGGTTTCTAATCATCGGACTTTCCATCTATGGGGGAGGGCAATTCACCACCTATATGAATAGGCTTTTGGGAAGCCCGTGGCACGGTTTTCTCAAATACGCTTTATACGCCGTATTTGGAATTCCCTATTTCCTGATCGGCTTTTTCTTAGGCTATTTATGCAAAAAGAAGGCTCCGGCGGATAATTCTCTTTTCGCTTATGGTGCAACCATCGTCGTGGCCTATTTTGGGATATTGCTTGTGATGACGACCTTAAAAGGCGTCGC
>CAVGXP010000029.1:57783-59331 GCA_963633165.1 bacterium | reverse complement strand
TTTTAAAATGCTAGGTTTTGGCCACTTTGTTATGACAAAAAGAAAAAAAGCACTGATTATCACATCCTCGGTTTTGGGCGGAATCGTATTGCTTTCCTTAGGCTTTGTCGGTGTCGTGGCCTCCATGTCCGCTAACAGGGCGCTTCGGATCGACGCCTCCTCGAAAATCAGCAATTCCACCGGTCTTATTCAACAAAGCGGGAAGGCCCTCTACGACAAAGACGGAAATTACATCCTTCTTCGCGGTGTCAACGCCGGGAACCTTTTGGTATCCGAAGGTTGGATGTCCCCCTATAGCGTTGGAGAAGCCTTAGACGATGAAGGCAACATCGTTTACGACCACGATAATCTCCCTACTTATCCTAGCCTTCCTATGGAAGAGACCTTGAAAGGTTTTGCCTCCAACCCCAATTTGACGGAAGAGCAGCGCGAAGAACTTTGGTCTATTTACCGGCAGAACTGGTTTAGCAAAAGCGATTTCTCCTTTATCAAGGATATGGGCATGAACGTCATTAGACTCCCGTTTTATTGGAGGGACATCCTCGATGAGAACAACGGCTCATATTCGAGAAAGGATGAAGATAAGGCGTTCGGGTACATCGATTCTTTCTTAAAGAATTGTCAAGACGCTGGACTTTATTGCATCCTAGATTTGCACGGGGCTCCCGGCGGACAAAACGGGTACGAGCATTCTGGGGACACCACGAAAGCAGATCTTTGGAAAGAAGAGAAATATCAAGACGCCACCTGCGATCTTTGGTCCTATGTCGCCTCCCATTATTTGAATACCCGTCCAGATCTATCCCCCGTCATCGCCTCTTATGACATTCTCAATGAACCGTGCTCGGATTACGATAATCCGGGGGAAGGAACCGATCCCGAGATTTGCTATCCCGTCTTCGATAAAATCTATAAAGCCATCCGAGGCACCGGCGACAAGCACGTCATCACCATAGAGGCCGTCTGGAGCTACGATTGCTTCATGGATCCCAAGCAGTGGGGGTGGGAGAACATCATGCATGAGACCCACATGTACAACTGGGATCATGACAAAGTCCCTTATTGGATATTCAACGGCTACCACGAGATAAAGAACTGGGGCCATGATTACGATGTCCCCTTCTTCATGGGGGAATTCACCTTCTTCGAAGACGGCGAGGCTTGGAAAGAACAGCTCGCGATGTACGAAAAGAGGGGATATTCCTGGACGATGTGGAGCTATAAAGGGACGACCACGGGCTGGTGGACTTCTTCATGGACCATCTACACCCATGCGATGTCGCTATGGGAAGGGAAGAAGAAAATCAACCTCGCCACCGATAGCTACGAAGACATCAAAGCCGGCTTCGAAGCCACCAATTCGGACAACTGCCAGCTGTCCAACACCTATAACTACATCTACGAATTCATCCAAAGCCAAAAGGACTGAGGACATATAACGCGTTTAGCCGTTGAGGCTAGACGCGCTTTTTGATAGACTTGCCTCGAATTTATTGAGGAGCCATCCATGAAAAACAAAATTGTCGCCTTGAGCCTTTCCACGTTAGC
>CAVGXP010000029.1:0-57653 GCA_963633165.1 bacterium | reverse complement strand
TCTAGTCAATCTTCCGCTCAAAGCTCCTCGGACTCCCTTGACCACGAACCTAATGCCTATGTTTTGATAAACAACGTCGAACAGCTTAGGAACCACAAGAACGTCGTTATGCTCGCCAAAAACGGTTCGACGTTTATGGGCTACACCGGCCAGGCCAAAGAGAATTATTCCTGGTACCACGTCGGCGTGGACATGGAGACCATCAATTCAACCTCCGTCGCTTTGAATTCCTCGGTCGCCCTTTTGACCTTGGATTGGAATTCCGATTCTTCCTTCTCCATCGCTTTGCCTAACGGGGCAGGGTATCTCTGGTCGGGGAAAGTTGGCACCCACAACAACATCGGCACCAAAGACACCGCGACATATTTCAACGTCACCTCCGACACCGAGACTGAATTCCACATCGAAGGCGAAGACGGGGTCTATGTCGAGTATTACAACGGCTCTTTCTGCGGTTACGACAATAAAGATAAGTGCATCGTCTATTTCGCCGTCCCCGCCTATGTTGAGAAAACCGACGATGGTTCCTCCTCCTCTTCAACGGACACCAGTATTCCAGATGTTACTCCTAGCGAAGCTTGGGCCAACATCGATCTTACCAAAATCGGGAATTCCCTCCGCGCCGATCTGCAGACCGCGATTTTGAAATACAAGACCAAAACCTGCAGCTACAGCGCCTGCCTCAGCGTCGGGGCGGATGCCGCGAGATATCCCGAAGGCTCCTCGACTTTCGTTCCGTTCTATCATTGCTCGCCCGAAGTCGGCGGAAGCGGTGCTTTGACAACCACGACGAGTTCTTGCAACAGGGAGCACACCTGGCCCAATTCCAGAGGTTCTGGAAAATCCGGGCCTGGCGCCGATCCCTTCATCATTCGTCCTACGCTGAATGCGGAGAATTCTAGCAGAGGAAACAACTTCTATGGCGATGGGTCTTCCGGCACTTGGGATCCTGCTTCCTGCGGGTTCGAAGGAGCCAGGGGGGAGGCCGCTAGGGTCATCCTCTATGCCGCGACGGCCTATTATGGGGGCAGTTATAACTTTGAGCTTGTCGATAAGAATACCGACGACGCCTCCAACAAAACCATGGGCAGGCTCTCAACCCTCTTGAAATGGAACAGGGAATACGCTCCTAACGCCATCGAAAAGCAGATCAACAACTACCTATGCAAAAACGGTTATGGCCGTAACCCCTTCGTCGATAGCCCCTCCTTCGCCGACGCCATTTGGAGCGACACAGGGGTTCGTAGCTAAGCCTTTCCGCCTCTTAGTTTTTACGAAAATAATGAAACCGCTTTCTACAATCGGTGAAAAATACCGATACAAAGGGCGGTTTTCTTTTTATGGCATTTATCAATCTAAAGCAGGGTGGAAAAAAGTATTCAGCTTTGTTATAAAAGGGCCGTGAATTTTGGTTTCCAAAGGAAAAAGTCAGACATCAGCAAAAGGGTAAATATCCCCTTTTCGGCGTTTTTCTTCGAAACCCTTTGCCCAAAAGGAGTAAAAGAATGAAAAAGAATTCCATCCTCGCTTTAGGCCTGTTGGCCTTAGCCGTCTCCATCTCTTCCTTCGCCGTTGGCGCAGGAATGTCCTCGCTTGGCAATAACGCAGCGGTGGCGGTGAAAGCTGAATCCGATGTCCAAACCAGCTATGTTCATGGGGATATGGACGGTCTTTCGGACACCGCAACAACGAAAGACACTACCATCACATCGGATGATGAGATTGAGTATGTATTCTCAAAAGGGGCGAAAAAGCAGGGGTCAAGCGGTTCAAATAAGCTTGCGAAGGACAAGTCCGCGGTTCTTATCGGCAAGAAAGGTGCTTACATTTACAATACAACGCCTTTTGGAAGCGGAATCGAATCCTTTGAGATTTACGCCAACAAAGGAGCGAGCACCGCAGTTTCTATTGGTGTTTATTTTAGTAGCGACCTTATTTCTGAATACCCTTCCAAATTGGCTCAGTACACCGGAACGCTTTCAAAACTAGATTCTGTCTATGATTTGACCCCCAAACTCCCGGAAGGCGCGAAGTATTTCTGGTATCAAGTCACAAATGCCAATAATTCTCAGGTTCAGTTTAAAATCACCTATAAGACGACGTCTGAAGAGCCAAAGCCTAGCGTTACGGTCACTGACGGCTCTGAGATTGACCTCAGGCCCAATAAAACCGCGTCTTATTCTTTGGTTACTTCGAATTTGCCTACCGACTGTAGCTATGAAGCGTCGGTTGTCGATTCTTCCGTTGCTGAGGTTTCTATCACAGAAGACAAGACCACACTTAACGTATCCGCCAAATCTATTGGTAGCACTGCCTACACGGTGTCCGTAAAAGACTCCTCAGGCTCGGTCGTCGCCTCCTTCGATGGAGTTATCACCGTCGCTGATAAATCTAATGAACCCGTGACCATTTCTTTTGGAAGCGCTAATGGTTCGTGGAACTTCAAAACTGCATCCGCGACTTTCGAAGACTCGGAGGGGATTGTTTGGACGGGTGCCGCTACTGGGACAACTTCCTTTACCGCTAATCCGAATTTTTCTCAAATTGGCTCAAAAGACAAGCCCGCTTCTTCGATTTTGGTAAAAGGCGCTCTGAACGATTTTTATTCCGTCGATTCCGTCGTTGCTAACTTTAGCGGTAACAGCAGCGCCGCCGGCGACATCGTTATTAAAGCCGGCTCAACCGTTATTGGAACCGGTGCATTGAACAGCAGTAACAACGTCACCGTTTCCTCCTCTTCTTCCGTCTTTGCCGATTCGATTTCCTTTGAGATTAGTAACATTGCTAAAGGCGTTAAGCTTATTTCCATGACGTATTCCATTTCGGAAATCAGCGATTCCCTCTTCACCGAAGTCGATAACTTCGTCGCCACCTGGATCACTCCCTATTCTGGCGATCCGGAAGAAGGGGACAGCTGCAAAACCAAATATGAGTACGCCGCGACCGCTTACGATGAATTGAGCGATAAAGCCCAGCAGCTCTTCAACATCCATACTAAATACGCTGAAGCCAAGGCCGTCTATGACTATTGGGATGCAAGCATCAATCCGACCAACGGCAAAGGATCTCCTTTGTCCGCCGTCAAAACCGCGGATTGGGCTTCGATGTCTTCCCTTGGCTTCCTTGCCCTCGGAGGAGTGGTTGTCGCTGGATTGGTCTTCGTTAACAAGAAGAAAGCTGAATAAGCCTCTTTTGCTGGAAATGACAAAGACGCGTTAGGAACCTCGTTCTACCTAACGCGTTTTTTTCTTTACCGATATAAAGGCGGTTTGGAAAGTGATACCGGTAATATCGTTATTTCTTTCAGAGGAAATGTATAACAGTTGAAACAAAAACATATCGATAAAACGGGGAAAATAAAAAAGACATGAAATAAAAACGAATGCGTAAAAAACGTCAATAAAAAATATTTTAGGCATCTATCTTGACTTGAAAATGCAGTAGTAAGCGCTTCCATTTTCATTGAAACCCCTTACAAAAACCATCGATGAAAAGGCAACAATTCGCAATTAACGTTATACCGACTGAAAATTACTGATTTCTATAATGAGTATAACGGTAAAAAAATACTTTTTCATTGATTTTATACATTCATGCGCATAGTATTCTTTTCGGTAAAGGATTAGCGAAAGGAGAGACCATGACTAATAAGTTCTCAAACAATCAACTCGGCCGTTACCCTATATACCTTAAATATTTTAAGGAACTGCTGAGCGAGGGAGTGGAATTTGTTTCCTCTCCGCGCATCGCCGCAAAGCTAGGCTACAGCGAGGAACAGGTCCGCAAAGACCTTCAAGCCGTATCTCTAGAAGCCGGAAGGCCGAAGAAAGGTAGAAGCGTCAAGCAGCTGGTGGAAGATCTCGAATCATTCCTGGGCTACCACGAAGCCGCCAGCGCCGTTCTCATCGGTTGCGGCCACCTTGGAGGCGCCTTGCTCAATTTCCCCGCATTCGAGGAAATGGGCCTTCAGATCCTTGCGGGATTCGACTCCAACCCTGAGCTCGTCAACAAGACGCTCGGGGGCAAGATGGTCTTCCCCGTGGACAGGCTCCCCGAACTCATGGGCCAATTGAAAGCCAACATCGCCATCCTCACCGTCCCCGCCAGCTACGCCCAAGGCGTGTGCGATCTCGCCATCGCTTCTGGCGCCAAGGCCATCTGGAACTTCGCCCCCGTCCAATTGGAGGTGAAGGAAGGAGTGGTCGTCGAAAACGTCAATCTCGCTTCGTCACTAGCGGTGCTTAGCCACCGCCTCAACGTCGAACTTGCCAAGGAGGAAAAATAACAATGGCAGAAACGAAAAAGCTTCCGACCCCGGAAGAGCTCGCCGCCAAAAAGGAAGCGGCCCAGAAGGAAGTCGATGAGCTCGTCAAGAAAGGCTTGAAGGCCCTCGACGAATTCGCCACCTACGATCAGGAGAAAATCGATTTTATCGTTGCCAAAATGTCCGTCGCCGGACTCGATCATCACGGCTCTTTAGCCAGGATGGCCATCGAAGAGACCAAGCGCGGCGTCTTTGAGGACAAAGCCACCAAGAACCTCTTCGCCTGCGAATACGTCGTCAACAACATGCGCCACACCAAGACCGTCGGCATCATCTCCGACGATCCCGTCACCGGCATCACCGAGATCGCCGAGCCCGTCGGCGTCGTCGCCGGCATCACCCCGGTCACCAACCCGACCTCGACCGTCATCTTCAAGTCTTTGATCGCCATCAAGACACGCAACCCAATCATCTTCTCTTTCCATCCCTCTTCCTTCCATTGCTCCAAAGAAGCCGCGACCGTCATGCTAAACGCCGCCGTTTCCGCCGGGGCTCCGAAGAACTGCATCCAGTGGATCGAACACGGCTCCATGGAGGCCACCAGCGCTTTGATGAACCATCCTGGCGTGGCGACCATCCTCGCCACCGGTGGCAACGCCATGGTCAAAGCCGCCTATAGCTGCGGCAAACCCGCTTTGGGCGTCGGGGCCGGAAACGTGCCTTGCTACATCGATCGCTCCGCCGACATCCCCCAGACCGTCAATGACGTCGTTTTGTCCAAATCCTTCGACAACGGCATGATCTGCGCCTCCGAATCCGCCATCTTCGTCGACGAGGCAATCTATGCCGAGACCAAGGCGATGCTAGAGAAATACCGCGTCTATTTCGCTTCCGAGAAAGAAGCCCGCGCCCTTGAGAAATTCATGTTCGGCGTCAGCAAAGGCGACAAAGACGTCGAATCCGCCAAACTCAACCCCGCCGTCGCGGGGATGAGCGCCAAAAACATCGCCAAAAACGCGGGATTCGAAATCCCCGAAGGGTGCCAGATCATCGCTGCAGAATGCAGCAAAGTCGGCCCCGCTGAGCCCCTTTCTAGAGAAAAGCTCTCCCCAGTCCTCGCCGTCTATAAAGTCAAAGGGGCCGAAGAAGGCTTCGCCATGTGCGAGCAGATGCTCGAATTCGGCGGTTTGGGCCACACCGCGGCCATCCACTGCAAAGAGCAGGCGATGTCTGATGCTTTCGGCGACAAAGTCAAAGCCATCCGCATCGTTTGGAATTCGCCTTCCACCTTCGGCGGCATCGGCAACGTCTACAATTCCTTCCTCCCTTCTTTGACCTTGGGATGCGGCTCTTATGGCCACAACTCGGTCGCCGGCAACATCTCGGCCATCAATTTGCTCAATATCAAGAAAGTAGGCAAGAGGAGAAATACTATGCAGTGGTTCAAGGTTCCGCAGAAGATCTATTTCGAACGCAATTCGATCCAATACCTCAAATCCGCCAAAGACGTCGATAAGGTCTTCATCGTCACCGACCATTCGATGGTCCAGCTCGGCTTCCTTAAGAAAGTCACCGACCAATTGGCTCTTCGCCGCAACCCGGTCACCTACCAACTCTTCGATGAGGTCGAACCCGATCCCGATCTTTCCACCGTTAACCGCGGCGTCGCCCTCATGAAGGAATTCCAGCCCGACACCATCATCGCTCTTGGTGGAGGCTCCGCCATGGACGCCGCCAAAGGCATGTGGATCTTCTATGAGCACCCCGAAGTCGACTTCAACGACCTCAAGCAGAAGTTCATGGACATCCGCAAGAGGGCCTTCAAATATCCAGAACTCGGCAGGAAGAGCAAACTTATCTGCATCCCGACCACCTCGGGCACCGGCAGCGAAGTCTCGCCCTTCGCCGTCATCTCCGACAAGGCCAACCTCAAGAAATATCCTCTTACCGACTATTCCTTGACCCCCTCCGTGGCCATCGTCGATCCCGAATTCACCACCAACATTCCTCCTCGCTCCACGGCCTACACCGGCATGGACGTCCTCACCCACGCCATCGAAGCCTATACCTCCGTCATGGCCAGCGACTTCACCGATGGGCTCTGCCTTGAGGCCATTAAGTTGGTCTTCGAGTACCTCCCCCGCGCCGTCAAAGACGGGAAGAACGACCTCAAAGCCAGGGAGAAGATGCATAATGCCGCGACCATCGCCGGCATGGCCTTCGCCAATTCCTTCCTTGGTTTGGTTCACTCCTTAGCCCATAAGATGGGCGGAGAATTCCACACCATCCACGGCCAGACCTGCGGCATCTTGCTGCCTCACGTCATCAGATACAACGGTACTCAGCCGACTAAGCTCGCTCTTTGGCCAAAGTATGAGGAATACCAAGCCGATAAGAAGTACCAGAACATCTGCCGCGTCCTTGGCATCAAAGCCGATACGCCGGAGGAAGGCACCGCCAACCTCGCCAAAGCCGTTTTGGACCTTGGCAAGGAAATCGGCATCGATATGAACTTCCAGTCCATCATTCCCGACGAAAAGAACTATAATGAGCATCTAGAGGAGCTGGCGTATTTGGCTTACGAAGACCAATGCACCCCGTGCAACCCCCGTGAGCCCATGGTCGAGGACATGATCCAGATCATGAAAGACGCCTACAAAGGGAACTAATGGATAAAATCGAACTTGCCGTCTGCGTCGGGAGCTCTTGCCACCTCAAGGGCTCCCGGCAACTCATCGACGCTCTGCGCCAACAGATCGAGGACGCCCATTTGCAGGAGAAGATCGAGCTCAAAGCCGCTTTTTGCCTCGGTCCTTGTGCCTGCGATGGCGTTTCGGTCAAAGTAGGGGGCAAGGTGGTCTCCGGACTCACCCCCGAAAAGGCCAAGAGCTTCATTGAAGAGGAAGTCCTTCCGCTTTTAGGCTAGTCCGATCGGGCCTGCGTGCAGGCCCTTTTTGACACCTTGGAGGTTCACCCCTATGAACGATGCCTTGCTAAGCCTCACCAACGATTGCCGCAGCTGCTACAAATGCATCCGCGCCTGCCCCAACAAAGCCATCGCTTTTTCCGATGGAAGGGCTTCAATCATCCCTGAAGACTGCGTCTATTGCGGACGTTGCTTTTCCATTTGCCCGCAGGGATGCAAGAAGATCAGAGACGACACCTCCTTGGCCTCGTCCTTATTGAAAGAGGGGAATTGCTACGCCTCCTTGGCCCCTAGTTTCATCTCTTCTTTCCCTGGCGTCGGATTAGAAGGGATGGAAGAAGGGCTAAGAAAGCTTGGCTTTATAGGGGTGGAGGAGACCGCTAGGGGCGCTAAAACTGTCAAAGAGGAATACGAACGCCTCCTTGAGGAGTCTCCAGACATCCTCATCTCGAGTTGCTGCCCCAGTCTTAATCTTTTGATTCAGAAACGCTTTCCTTCGCTTTTGCCTTATCTAGCCAAAGTGCCTTCCCCCATGGAGGCCCACGCCAGGATGCTTAAAAAAGAGCATCCAGGATGCAAAGTCATCTTCATCGGCCCCTGCATCGCCAAAAAAGTCGAAGCCGATACGGATTCTAATGGCCCCGATTGCGTGCTGACTTTCTTAGAGCTTGAGGAGCTTCTTTCACGCCATAAGGTTTCTCTTTCGCCCCTCGGCGAGAAAAAGCAGAGCCATTCCTTGACTCGCCTCTTCCCTAGCGAAGGAGGCATCATCTCCTCCATGAAGCGCAGGAAAGAGGGCTATTCCTACCTCGCTTTGTCGGGATCTACGCATTGCATGGAGGCTTTGGAAGAAGCCTCTTCGGGGAAGATCCACCGGGCATTCCTCGAACTAAGCATGTGCCCGGGCTCTTGCTTGGGCGGCCCTGCTGCAAGCAAGGGCCATTGCGGCCCTTTGCAAAGCCTGGTCGATCTTAGGAACTTCGCTGGAAACGAGGATTTCCAAACCGCGGCTTTATCTTCTAAAGATTTGATCAAGGATTTCCCTAACCTCCATAGGGAGAGCAGGCAAATCTCCGAAGAAGAGATAGAAGAGGTGCTTAGGCAGATCGGAAAAGCCAGCAAAAAAGACGAGCTCAACTGCTCTTGCTGCGGATATCCCTCCTGCCGGGAAAAGGCCAAAGCCGTGATTCTAGGGAAAGCCAACCTAGAGATGTGCCTGCCTTATCTAAGCGAGAAAGCCGTAAGCTTAGGAAGCGATGTGGTGGAATATTCACCAAATGGGATCCTCGTCTTGAACGAGGATTGCATCATCCAGCTTTCCAACCCGGCGATGGCGGGGCTGCTAAAAGTTGGCTCTCCCAGCGCCTTAATCGGGCATAACGTCTCCGATTTCATCGATCCCGAATTATTCTGTTTGGCTTTGTCGGGACAAAGCACGCATCTTAGGAAAATGGAACTAAGCAACGGCAGGATCGCCGAGGCCACCATCCATTACGATCAGAAATATCACATCATCATCGCCTCCTTGCGCGACGTCACCGACCATGAGATGAGGAAGAAAAGGCACCTCGAAGACGCTGAAAGGACCGCTAAAGTCACTTCCGAGGTCATCGAGAAGAACATGGAGACCGTCCAGCAGATCGCCCAGTTGCTTGGGGAATCCGCCGCCAGCACCAAAATAGCCCTGACCGCCCTCTCTAACGCCCTCAAGGAGAAGAAAGGGGGCGGAGATGGAGCCAAATGAGCAGGAGGGCTATCTTGAGGTTGGCTATCTTTCCCTCAATCACAAAGGCGAAGAGCTCTGCGGCGACCATGTCAAGATGGTCCAAGGCAAGGATGGGTCATTGACCCTCGTCCTTGCCGATGGCATCGGGTCGGGGGTTGAGGCGAGCATTTTGTCCACCCTCACCTCCACTATGCTTTGCCAAATGATCGAAGGAGGGGTGGGGATAGAAGAAGGCGTCCTCAGCCTAGCCAAAACCCTGCCCGTATCCAAAAGCCGCGGGAACGTCGCCTACAGCACCTTTACTTTGGTGAAAATCAACCCTGACGACACCGGGCTCATCTATAACTTCGATAACCCCGAGCCCGCTTTTCTTAGGCAGGGGAAGAAAGTGCCTCTTGCTTACGAGACCTCTCTAGTCGGGGGCAAGACGATAAAGAAAGCCTCCTTCTATCTTGGCCTAGACTCCACCTTATGCCTATATAGCGATGGCGTCGTCCACGCTGGGATCGGCGAGAGCCTGAACTTCGGCTGGGGGGAGGAGGAAATAGATGCCTTCTTAGAGCGAAACGATTCCTCCCTTCTCTCCTCCAAAAGCCTGGCCACGGTGCTATTAGAGAAAGCCGACGAACTCTATAACCGCAACCCTGGCGATGATTGCACCGCCCTAGTGCTTAAGAAAAGGGGAAGGATGAAGACGAACCTCCTCGTCGGGCCGCCAAGCCGGAAAGAGGAGGATGAGCAAATCCTCTCTTCCTTCTTCGCTAGTAGCGGCAAGCACATCGTCTGCGGAGGCACGACATGTCGCCTCGTCGCCTCTTATCTAGGAAGCGAGGTGGAGGGGAGGCTTGACTCAGAAGATCCAGAAGTCCCCCCTTATTCGATTATCAAAGGCGTCGACCTCGCCACCGAAGGCATCATCACCCTCAACAAAGTCCTCTCTTACGTCGAGGATTACGCCTCCTCAAATCACCTCTATTTCACCTGGAGCTATCGGCAAGACGGGGCGAGCCTGCTCGCCAAATCCTTGCTTGAGGAATCTAGCGACATCCTCATCGACTGTGGCTGCGCGGTCAATCCCGCCCATCAATCCCCCGATAGCCCCATCACCTTCAAAATGAAGATGCAGATCATCGAGCGCCTTTCGCAAAGTTTGAAGGCACTCGGGAAAAACGTCCAAATCCATTATTTCTAAGGAGAATATCACCATGGCAACGCCCTTAAAATTCGACACCCTTGTCCAACAGCTCAAATACCGCGTCTTGAAAGAAGTCGCGACGGCTTATTGGGATGGGGATCTTATGGAAAAGAAAGACCAGATTCCCTACATCATCTCCCCGGGCCCGAAAGCGACGATGCGCTGCTGCGTTTATAAAGAAAGGGCCATCGCTTCTTCGCGAATCAAACTCGCCATGGGGGGCGATAAGAACAACCCCAATATCTTGGAGGTCATCCCCGAAGCCTGCGACCAATGCCCCTTCGGCGGGATGGAAGTCACCGATCTATGCAGGGGCTGCTTGGCCCATCGCTGCGCCCAGGCTTGCCGCCTCAACGCGATAAGCTTCAGCGAGGATCACCGCGCCCACATCGACAAAAATAAATGCGTCAACTGCGGGATGTGCGCCAAAGCCTGCTCCTTTGGGGCTATCTTAAACCGCAAGAGGCCCTGCGAATCCGCTTGCAAAGTCGGCGCCATCAAAAGCGGCGAGGACGGCATCACCAACATCATCGAGGAGAAGTGCACCCGCTGCGGCCAATGCTCCTACGCTTGCCCTTTCGGCGCCATCATGGACAAAGGCGCCATTCTTCCTTTGATCGACATCCTGAAGGGATCCGAGGGTGGAAAGAACTACAAGGCCTATATGGTCGTCGCCCCTTCAATCTCCAGCCAATTCCATTACGCCACCTTGCCTCAAGTCGTTTCCGGCATCAAGCAGCTTGGCTTCACCGACGTCATCGAAGCCGCCCTAGGCGCGGACATGGTCGCTTTAAACGAAGCCAAAGAGCTAGCTGAGAAGGGCGATTGCACTTCCTCTTGCTGCCCGGCCTTCCTCCGCTACATCGAAATCGCCTTCCCTGAGCTTAAGGAGAAAATCTCCACCAACCTCTCCCCGATGGGCGCGATCTGCAAATACCTCAAATCCATCGACCCGACCTGCAAAACGGTCTTCGTCGGACCTTGCATCGCCAAAAAGATGGAAGCCAAGAGGGAAGAAGTTTCCCCTTACGTCGACTGCGTCATCACCTTCGAAGAGCTCCAAGCCCTCATCGACTCTAGAGGCATCGATCTTTCCAAACTTGAAGGCCAGCCTTTGGACAACGCCTCCTATTTCGGCAGGATCTTCGCTAGAAGCGGCGGGCTTTCCGATGCCGTCAACGAGGCCTTGAAAGAGCAAAACATCGACTTTGAGGTCAAGCCCGTGAAATGCTCTGGCCTCGATCAATGCAAAATGGCCCTCACCAAATACAAAGCGGGGCGCCTTGAAGGCAATTTCATCGAAGGCATGGCTTGCCCCGGCGGATGCATCGGCGGCCCTAGCTGCTTGACCCACGAAGTCCGCGACGCCGCCGACGTCGATAAATACGGCCGCGAATCCAAGGAAACGAGTATCGTGGAAGCCGTTACGACCGTCATGGCCGACCCTTCAATCGCATCCAAAGGCGAATAAATTTGATTTTGGGCTATAATGAGGACATATGGATAACCAAAAGCTCCTAACCCCCGGCCCTTTGCTAAGCAAAAAAGGCGACCTGCTAGAGGCCGGATATGCCTTCTCTTTAGTGAAGGAATATTCGAGAAAAAGCGCGAAAAGCTTCCTCTACCGCCTCAAGGAATGGGATTATTATTACGTCGGAAACAGCGATTACGGCGTCGCGCTGACCCTTGCCAACAACTCCTATATGGGTCTGATTTCCCTTTCCGTCCTTGATTTCAAAAGCAAGTTCGACCTCACCAAATCGATCATGCTCCCTTTTCCTGGCGACAAGATCAAACTCCCCGAATCCTCGAAAGAGGGAGACGTCATCGTCAAGGACGAAAAGAAAGGCTATTCTTTTTCTTTCCTAAACCAAGGCAACGGCAAAAGAAGGCTCGTCGCCTTTATTAAATCCGTCGATAAGCTGCAGACTCCCTTCCATTGCGACATAACCTTGGAGGAAACCTGCAAAGATTCCTTGGTCATCGCCACGCCTTTTAATAAGAAGGGCCATTTCTATTACAATCAGAAGATCAATTGCCTCCTTGCCCATGGCTATGCCAAACTCGGCGAGCGAACCCTTGATTTCAACAAATCCTCCTATGGCGTCCTTGATTGGGGGAGGGGCGTTTGGACGTATAAAAACACCTGGTATTGGAGTTCCGTCTCCGCCGAATTCGATGGCCATCGCTTGGGATGGAACCTTGGATATGGGTTCGGCGATACTTCTAACGCCACCGAAAACGTCATCTATATCGATGGAATAGCCCATAAGCTAGGCAGGGTCATCTTCGACATCCCTTTGTCTAAATCCGGCAGCGACGACTTCATGAAGGACTGGCTGTTTCGCTTCCCCGAAGATAGCTTCGAGCTCCGTTTTCACCCCCTCTATGACCGCCACAGCGATACCAACGCCTTGCTGCTTCGCTCCAACCAGCATCAAGTCTTCGGCACCTTCAGCGGTTCGTATTTGACAGAATCGGGTCCTTTCTCTTTCTCCGACGTCCCCGGCTTTGCCGAAAAAGTGTTCAATAAGTGGTAAAAAGTTTCGATGCGCCTTGAATGTAAGCGCTTAAAACCTATAATTTAAGCAACTTAATCAAGGAGTTCGTATGAAAGAAAAGAAAAGCGGGGGGCTTCTGCAAGAGAAGACCTTCCAAGGGGACAACGTCCCCAAACTCACCCGGATCATTTATCCGTGGTCAGGCATTTTCCGCGACGCCTGCTACACGATGATCGGGACTTTTTTGATGCAATACGCGATCACCGCCGGGGTCCTTTCTAGCGACCCGGCGACCTTCCGCGCCCAATACGGCATCATCACGGTCGCGATGATGATCGCTTTGGTCTGGGATGGCCTCAACGACCCCATCATGGGCTTTATCATCGAGAAGGTGAGGCTCAAAAGCGGCAAATATCGGCCGTGGATTGCAATTGGGGCTATCGGCAACGCCTTGACCGTCGCCTTGATGTTCCTCATCCCTTTGTTCATGGTCGGAGGAAGCGGTTGGGGGTACGTCGCCTTCATGATCGTCTGCTATGTCCTTTGGGACGCTTGCTTCACGATGAACGACATCGGCTATTGGTCGATGCTTCCTTCTTTGACCAACGACCCAAAGCAAAGGGCGAGAATCACCACCGACGTCACCGTCGCCGCCTCCATCGGCACCGCCGTGATGACCTTGTGCATGTTCCTTCTCCCCGGTCTCGTCCCGCTTTCGACCGCCGCCATCTACGCCCTCATCGGCTCGATCATCGCCTTCGTGTTCCTTGTTTCCCAATTGCTCGTCTATTTCCTTTGCAAAGAAAAGCAGCGCGACAGCGTTCAGGAGCAAATCTCCGAATCCTCCTCGATTCTTGATCTGTTCAAAGTCGTCGGGAAAAACCGTCAGCTGCTGTTCGTCGTCATCGCCTTGCTGCTATTCCAGTTCGGTGAATTCATCCTCACTGGAATCGGGCAGAATTATTTCTACATGGTCTTTGGATACGGCGGGAACAAAGGCGGCTTGGTGGCTACGGCCGTGCTAGCCATCTATATTCTCTCCACCGTGCTTTCCCAGCTTTGCTACCCTTGGCTACGCAAAAAAATGAAGCAGAAGACCCTCCTTTCGAGCATGGCCCTCATCATCACCATCGGCTACATTGTCTTCTTCTTCATCGCCTTCCCTTTGTTCGGCGAGAAGCCTTTAGCCTACAACACGCCTGATGAAAGCAACATCTTTTGGATTTTGGGCGGAAGCATGTGGATGTATTACGTCTCTTGTTTCTTCTTCTTTGGGGCGTCGGGCATCTTCTATTTGGCATTGCTAGTCATGATGCAGAACGCCATCGATTACAACGAATACAAATTCGGCCAGAGAAAGGAATCCATCTGTTTCGCCTGGCGTCCCCTTGACGTCAAGCTTGGCTCAGGCTTAAACCGCGGATTGCAATGGATCGTCTACGCCGCGACGGGGACGTCCGTCTTCATCAACGCCATCTCAAACGCTGAAGGCGATTACAATTCAGGCACCATCACCGAGGCGGAAAGGAACGCCCAAATCGCCATCGAAGGGGCGAAAATCTCCCCCAATCAACTGACTTTGTTCGGCGTTATCATCATCGGGACGATTCTTGCGACCATGATCGCGTCTTATTGCTTGCTTCGCTTTGGCTTTAAGATCGACGAAGAGATGGAGGAGAAGATCGTCAAAGAACTTGAGCTTCGCCACAAAGAAGACGAAGCCCACGCGTCAATCGAGGCCTAAACAAAAGGCTGCTAGGAACCTTCTTACAGGGTTTCCTGCAGCCTTTTTTCATTATGTTTCATCCATTTAAAAAACCACGGATAGAGATACAAAATCGGTCTATCCGTGGTTATTTATTCAATCAACGTCGATATCAAACTTCAGATGCTGCCCTTCGACGTAAATGTCGACGGCGGCTTTTTGTTTGGAGTTGACCTTTTTGGATGCAACGTAAAGTGAGATGCCTCCGCCGACCAAGCAGACTTGGCTAGGGCCCATAAGGGAGATGGGGCCGCTAGTTTGGATGAGCATGCAATCGTTAGCGTAGGCCATCAAGGTGTTGTTTTGGTCAAGCTTCCTGATGGAGATTCTCAAAGCGTCGTAGCTTTCTCCGTTATGAAGGGAGGTTTTCGAGGAGGAGATCTCGTAATGGAAGGAAGTGGAAGGGCTGATGGTCTTGCTTGCGAAGCACTCCTTCCCTTTATAGGCCTTGAGAAGGAACGGGCGCATGTGCTCGCCCCTTCCAAGCAAGAGGTTTTGAATCGCCTCCGCTCCATCGTCGAAGCTCTTGAAATGCTTTTTGATGAGATGGTAAAGGGTCAAAGATTCCTTAACGGAGAGGGATGAAGCGCCTTTTGAGGCGTATTTCATCACCGGCCCTCTTAGCGCGGCGGCTTCCTTCTCCGTAAAGCCAAGGCTTAGGATCGAAGCCCCAAGCAAATCGTCGATTTCGATGGGCGGGTGGGGCATATGGGGGTAGGTTTGGCGATCGGGGAAATACCTTCCGACAAAATTCTCGCCATGGTAAACCTCGACGTAATCGGCGTCGGTGAAAACGACAGGGGGAATTAAGAACATGCCGTTTTCGTCCCCTAAATCGAGATTGCTTGCGACGAAGAAGGTGTTCTCTAATGTCTGGGAGGCGTAAAGGTAGGAGGCGTATTTAGGAAGGCGGAAGATATCGGAGAGGCCATGGTAGCAAATCCTGTCCCCGGATCCGAAGTCCTTATGCGTATTGTAATCGAAAGCGCACCAAGCGACCGTGCCGCAGAGATTAGGATAACCGAAGGAATCGTCGATGACTCTAGCGTGGCGGAGGGCGTGCTCTAAGCGCTTCGCCTGAGTGTCCGTGGATTTGGTGGGGAACATATGGCCGTTGTTCTCGCTGACCAGCAGCGGATGCTTGCCTTTGACGTAGGTCCTCGGGTCGTCTAGGCCTTTGCTTAAATCGCAGCAAACGAAATCGTTGTAGGCGTAGACGTCTTCGAGCAATTCGGAGCCTTTGAAGCAGCGCACGCCCAAGGATTGCCTAGAGGGGTCTAAGGTTCTTTTGATTTGTTCTAAGGAGGCGTAAAGCTCATGGTCGTCTTTGCTTTCGTCTATCCTTAGGCCATAGGCGACCAAGCAGGGGTGGTTCCTCTCTTTGCGGATCATGCGCGTGGTGAAATCGCGCAGCTGGGCGCGCCATTTCTTTTCCTTGGAGATATGCTGCCAACCAGGAATCTCATCGATTAGCAGCAAACCGAGTCTATCGCATTCGTCAAGGAAGGACTCGTCGTCGGGGTAGTGGGACGTCCTCACCAAGTTCGCCCCAAGCCCGTATTTTATGATCCGCGCATCGTCTTTTTGCAATGCCTCCGGCGCCGCTGCTCCGAAATAGGGGTAAGTCTGATGGCGGTTGACCCCGAGGATTTTCGTCTTGACCCGGTTGAGGTAGAAGCCTTCGGGGGTGAAAGAAACGCTTCTGAAGCCGACTTTGTCTTCCCTTTCGTCCTCGCCATAGATTGTCTTCAGGGTATAGAGGTAAGGGTCGTCCAAACTCCAAAGGTGGGGTGAGGACAAATCGAGGACCTCACCAAGGAATTCCGCGGCGACTTTGCCATCGCGGTAGAGGATATGGGAAACTTTGAGTTCGGGATTGGGGTTGACGAGGTCGGTCTTCACTTCCAAATGGCCGTCCATGTCCGCTTTGATGGAAAGATCGGCGATGTAGGAAGAAGGGTGAGCGACGATGCTGACCTTCCTATAGATCCCCCCAAAAGTCAGGTAATCGACGATGTTGCCGAAGGGGGGGGTGGTTTTGTCTTCTCGCGTATCGACGACGACGACAAGGCGGTTGTCTTTTTCTTTCAAAAGCTTCCCGACCTCGATATCCACCGGGAGGTACCCCGAAACGAAATGCCCGAGGTTCATCCCGTTTAAATAGACCTGCATCTGGAGCATGACCCCATCAAAATGGAGGAATTTCACGGGTAGAGAAGGGTTCTCGTCATCGAAGATTTTCTCGTAGGTATATAAGCCTTGATACTCCGATTCGTCGAAATAGTGATATGGGAGCATCTTGACCGTGTGGGGGATGTCGATTGGGAGTGCACCTTCGGGCATCTTATCGAGGTAACTTTCCTCGAAGCCCTCCACGAAAGTCCATCCGAAGTTAATGAATTGTTTCTTTGCCATGGGCTTATTCTAGAATGATTTCGTTTTCTTTCATAGAAAGAAAGGGGTTGTGGGCGTCCCTTTGCCTCGATTCTTCCTCTAGTTCAACAAAATCCGTTATTTCTTCCCCGTCTAATACAATCGTTTCATTCGGAAGAAAAGAAAAATGCTACACTAGCCTCATGATCAGCAAAAATAAAAATACCTTCCTTTTGCAAGCGGAGCATTCCTCCTATTGCATCTCCATAAACGAAATAGGAAAGCCCGTGCTGGATTTCTATGGCGGTAAAATCGATCCTCTTGATGTTCCTTTTTGCCACCGTTCCCCATCTTTGGCTCCGGGAAGAAGCATCGTTTACGACAAAGATCATCCTGGCATTTCCCTTTCTTGCCTACCTTTGGAATGTTCAAGCAACGGGAAAGGCTATTTCGCGACCCCTTCCCTTGCTTTGGAAGGAGAAGGGCTGAAGCCTTTGGATTTCTGCTTCAAAGAAGAGAGAATCGGGGCTCCCGACCCCCATGAAGGCTATCCAATGCCCGATAACGTCGAACAAGAATTGGTCTTGGTGCTTGAAGATAAGCAAAATTCTTTGATTCTTGAGCTCCATTACCTTCTTTTCGCCAAACAGAATGTCATCGCCCGTTACAGCAAACTCATCAACAAGGGTGGAAACACTCTCAAAATCAAGCGACTTGCCTCCGTTTGCTTGGATTTGGAAAAAACGAATCTTTCCTGCATTAGCTACCGCGGAGGTTGGATTGACGAATTCCACGAAGAGGCTATTCCCGTCTCTTCCTCCAGGCTTGAACGCCATTCCGCCACCGGCTCCTCAAGCGACCTCCATAACCCCTTTTTCTATCTGAAAGGAGAAGATGGGGAATGCTATGGCTTCAACCTCATTTATTCAGGAAACCACGAAGAAATCGTTGAACAAACTTCCGTGGGCTTTACGCATATTCTTACGGGAATCGATTCTTCTTTCTTCGCTTGGGAAGTCAAAGAAGGGGAATCCTTCTCCTCTCCGATTGCCGTGCTGAGTTATGGAAGAAACGAAAATGAAATGACAAAATCTTTTCACGATTTCGTCAACGATTGCGTTCTCCCAAAATCGAATCGCCATAAACCGCGCCCCATCCTCTTGAACAACTGGGAAGCGACGTATTTCTCCTTCAACGAATCGAAACTCCATTCCCTTATCAAGAAAGCGAAATCTTTAGGCATCGAAGCCTTCGTGCTGGATGACGGTTGGTTTGGGCATCGCGACGATGATCGCTCATCCTTAGGCGATTATTCGATCAATTCCAAAAAGCTGCCCCATGGCATCCGCGCACTTTCTTCTTACGCTCATAAAGAAGGCATGCTTTTCGGGCTTTGGTTTGAGCCTGAGAGCGTTTCGATCGATAGCGAGCTTTATTCCTCTCACCCTGATTGGGCCATCGCGAGCCCGGGAATCGAGCCCTCGTTAGGCAGGAATCAGCTTCTTTTGGATTTAACGAAAAAGGAAGTGTGCGATTACCTTTACGAAAACCTTGTCAAGACGATCGAAGAAGGCGCGGTTGATTTCATTAAATGGGATTACAACCGCGTTTTCTCCGACGTCATGCCCCCGGAAGGCAATTTTGCCCATGCCTACATTCTTTCTCTGTATTCGCTTTTGGCTAAACTCCGTGGGCGCTTCCCGACCTTATGGATGGAAAACTGCGCATCAGGCGGCTCTAGAAACGATCTTGGTATGTTCTCCTATTTCGACACAGGATGGGTCTCCGACAATACCGACTCCTTCTCGAGGTGCTTTATCCAAAAAGGCATGATAAAAGGTTATCCGCCCAGTTTGCTGTCCAACCACGTCGCCGCGAAAACATCCCATCAAACCTTGAGGAAAACGAGCTTTGGAACCAAATTCAATGTTGCTTGCTTCGGGGTGCTTGGCTATGAATTGAACGTGCTTGACCTCTCTCCTTTGGAGGAAAAGGAAATCATCTCCGAAGTCTCCTATTACAAAGAAGTGCGCAATACCGCCCAATTTGGCGTCTATTCCCTGCTGGAGGATTTTTCGCTCGACAACGGGCTGTTCCAAGAAATGAGAGATGAAAATAGGATTCTCGTCAATTATGTCAGAAGCCTTCAAATCCCTAATCCCGGTTTTCGTCGTTTACCCAAACTCTACGCCGACCCATCAGCCTCCTATGCCTACTCGGTAAGAAAGGAAAGCATCGACCTGCGTAAAATGGGCGCGCTGGTGAACGCCGTTTCCCCAGTCCATATCAAAGAAGAGGGGACCATTATTAATCTTATTGCTTCTAGAAAAGGATTGGACAACGAAAAGTGGAGCGGGAACATTTCTGGGAAAGGCTTGCTTGAAGGAGCCCTTCCTCTTCCGCAAGAATGGAATGGCACCGGCATTGGCGATGACATCGCCATCGTCCTCGATTTCGGGGCCAGGCTTTATCGCTTCGAAAAAATCGCTGAAAATGGCGACGAGTAGCGAATTGCTTCCAAAATCTTTTGACAAAAACCCCAAGGGAGGCTATATTACTTCTCGCCGCTAAAGCGGTGTACATCGCGGGGTAGAGCAGCCCGGTAGCTCGCCAGGCCCATAACCTGGAGGTCGATGGATCGAAGCCATCCCCCGCAACCAATAATATTTAGCAGCATCGATTCATTCGATGCTGCTTTTTTTGCGTTAAGACCCCTCTTCCTCGCATATTAAGCCGTAAAATCAAGGATTTTGCTTGTTAGACCTGGAGCCCAAAAAACAGTAAGGGTAGTTGCGGCGGGGCATCGCTTATTTCATTTTCTTCCCTCTTCCTTATTAAAAATCTAAAATAGACGAGCACCGATTATGAAACGCAAACCCAAAATCGTATATTACGAAGACCCTCTAAACGACGACTTCGCAGGAACGTCGATAAAGAAGAAAAGCTTCCCAAAAAGATTCCGTTACGTGCATAAACACAACATCTTTTGGTCCGTCCTATCCTTCTTTCTTTATTATTTCGTAGCCTTCCCCGTCCTTTGGCTTGTCGGGAAAATTGGCTATGGGGTGAAAGTGAAAGGGAAGAGAAATCTTCGGCCCTTGTTCCGCAGAGGCGTCTTTTTCTATGGCAACCATACCCAGATTTGCGATGGTTGGCTTGTTCAATGCTTCTTAACCAGCCCCAAGAGAAGCTATGTCCTCGCCGACAGCGACGCCATCTCCATCCCTTTTTTGAAACAAATCGTGATGATGCTTGGCTGCTTGCCCATTCCAGATTTGGAGCATAAGGAAGCCTTTGAAGAGGCCGTTAAATATCGTTATAAGCAAAAACGCGCCATCGCCATTTACCCCGAAAGGCATATTTGGCCTTATTCCACTCATATTCGCCCTTTCCCGGACGATTCTTTTATCTATCCAGCAACCTTAGGAGCTCCTGTCGTCGCCTTCTGCACGACCTATAGGAAAGCTTTCTTTTTCGGCAAATACCGCAAACCCAAGATGACCGTCCACATCTCTCGCCCTTTATACCCAGATATGACCAAATCCATCCCCGAAAGGAAAAAGCTTCTTCGCGATGCGGTTTATGAATTCATGCTCGATTATTCCGCCGAAGAAGAAAACGAGGAATACATCGCCTACCTCCCAAAAGAAAAAGAAGCATCTAACAACAAAGCCAATTGAGTCTTTGTTATAATCCACTTGCTTGAAAAGGAGATTCAAAGCAATGGAACTAAAAGGATCAAAAACCGAAAAATGCCTCCAAGAGGCCTTCGCGGGTGAATCACAGGCCCGCAACAAGTACACCTTCTTCGCCTCAAAGGCCAAAAAAGAAGGGTACGAGCAGATTGCCGCCCTCTTCTTAGAGACTGCCGACAACGAAAAAGAACACGCCAAGATGTGGTTCAAGTACCTCGAAGGCGGAGAAATCAAATCCACCGTCGACAACCTTGACGAAGCCGCTAATGGCGAAAGCTATGAATGGACTTCCATGTATCCTAGCTTCGCCAAAATCGCCGATGAAGAAGGTTTCCATGAGATCGCCGCGAAATTCCGTATGGTCGGTGAAATCGAGAAGCATCACGAAGAACGCTACAAAAAGCTTTTGGAGAACGTCAAAGGTGGAGTGGTGTTCGTCTCTAATGACGTTGCCGTCTGGAAGTGCCGCAATTGCGGGCACATCGTCGTCGGCAAATTCGCGCCGAAGGTTTGCCCGGTCTGCAACCATCCTCAATCCTATTTCGAACTTTCCGTCGTCAACTATTGATTCGAAGCTAAACACGAAACCCAAGGCACGGCTAGCCTTGGGTTTTTCTGATTTTAGAGCGCGCCCAAAGCTTAGACGGCCAATCATCTCAACGCTTAAGCAAATCGCTTTTAAAAGGGCCTTTTTGGGGTTTTCTAAAATGTGCGTGAAATTCGTAATTAATGCTTGAAAAGTTTTCCTGAAGTCTTGATAATGTTTCTCGCGCGAAAGCGCAGGACGGACCATTGGTGTAGCGGCCTAACATGTCTCCCTGTCACGGAGAAGATCACGAGTTCGAATCTCGTATGGTCCGCCAAAATTCGAGAACATAGAAACGATTCAGTGCCGTGCTCTTGCTGAGCCGGCCGTCGCTTCGCTTGGCCCGATAGCTCAGCTGGTAGAGCACGGCACTGAAAATGCCGGTGTCGGCGGTTCGACCCCGCCTTGGGCCACCAACTCGAAAATAAGCGCTTCGGCGCTTTTTTTCGTGGCCCTGGCGGACGCAAGCAAGCTTGCTGATCTCACCTAGACACCGTCATTTTCGTGCCTGACCGCGACGTTTGTATTCAATCTACGCTCTTTTTTGTAGTGAAATGACGTTTTCTTCTTTACTCATAAGTGGAGGCATACTTATGGGATATTATTACCGCAAACCTAGAGGGCAAGCCGGCCTTGATTTCGAAACAGATTTCGTAACGGCGATAAACGGAAAGTCGAAGAACGATTTGAATCCGAATATTACGTCCTTTGTTGAGACCATTTTTCCTAAGCTCTCTAACGAAAGCTTGATCCTCGCACAGAAAGCCGATCCTCGGGGCAAAAGCGACGTTTCCATTTTTTCCGAGGTGGGACGCGCGGAGATTTCCCTTAAAAGCGCTAGCGGAGACATCGTCCATTCTTCACCAATTGATAAGTTCGTCTCTTATTTAACGTCCTGGGGTATCAGCGAATCTTCTATCGACGCCCTTCTTCTTTATCTATATCGCGACGGAACGACCGATGGCAGCGGTGGCGAAAAATGGACGCATGAGGAAACTCTTTTCCGCCTTGCCCCCAGAATAAAGGATTTCAATCGAGAGGTTAATTCGAACAGACATTTCATCCAGGATTGTCTCGATCTTTGCCTTTTCAGAGGAAATTGCCCAGGCGTTCCATCCGCCAGTTTCCTTTATCATGGTTCGTTGTCCTCTGGGCTTTGGGTATCCCGACGCCAAGTGGCGGTTTGGGCTTTTCGAATCGTGGATATGGATTTCATCCGAAACCCGCATATCGGCCCCTTGCATATAAGGCCCTATCAGCAAACGTCGAAAAAGTGGGGCGTCAGCGATCCAAAACTTCATTGGCTAAGGCTCAAGTGGATAGGGATGGATGCGAATTTGATGTTTATAAACCAAAGAATCCCATTGCAAAAATCTACTTTAAAAAGCAAGCAACGAAAAGACTAAAAAACTACTAGCAAAACCTTTAAAATTGTTTATTTTGGCAAGACGAGTATAATTTGCAGGCCAATTATGAAACTCGTCTTTGTACTTGAATGCGCAAACCAACTCAACAACGGAACCACAGCTACCTGCAACCGTTTTGCCGATGAACTCCGGAAAAAAGGTCATGAAGTAACGATCCTTGGCTGCGATTTCCAAGATGGAAAAGAACACCCGTATTACGTTGGTACGCCTCATTTTAAATTCCCTTTGTTTGAACCTTTGATTCGCAAAGAAGGCTTTATGTTCGCTAAATGCGACGTGGCAACCATGTATTCCTGCATTAAAGACGCCGACTTGGTTCACGTTTTTTTGCCGATGAAATTCGGAAAAACGGCCGAAGCTATCGCTGATGGCCTCGATATTCCCGTCACCACGGCCTATCATTTGCAGCCTCAAAATATTTCATCCGCTATTCATTTGGGCCATTCGAAAATACTCAACGACGCGCTTTACGCTGGTTTTAAAACGTATATTTACCGCTCGATTAAAAGGGTGCATTGCCCATCGCCGATGATTGCCAACGAACTGAAAAAACACCATTACAAAGAAAACGTTATCCACACGATATCCAATGGTGTCATTCCTTTCTTTCATCCTGTTGAATCGAAAAAACCCGATGCATATGCGGACAAAATCGTTATTACAATGTCTGGAAGGCTTGCTTCAGAAAAACGGCAAGATCTCATCATAAAGGCTGTGGCTTCAAGCAAATACAACGATCGCATCCAAGTTATTCTCTGCGGCAAGGGCCCGAATCAACGTTCTTACGAAAAATTGGCCGAAAAACGTGGCCTTGCCAATCCAATTGACATTCGCTTTTGTAACCCAGAGGAACTTCGCAACATCCTTTGCTACACCGACGTTTACGTTCATGCTTCCGATTTCGAGACCGAAGGCATCTCCGCGATTGAGGCCATCACATGTGGCGCTTTGCCTCTAATTTCCGATTCCAAGCTTTCCGCCACAAATGCTTTCTCCTTGAATTCTGAACGCTGCCTTTTCAGGCACGGATCCTACAAAGACCTCAGAAAGAAAATCGAGTGGCTGATCGAACATCCAACCGAGGTTGCTGAACTAAAATCCGCCTATGCTCTCTACGCGCCTAAATTCGCCCTTTCTTTGCAGGTCAGCGCCATAGAGGAGATGTTCAAAGAAGCGGTGGAAGACAAGAAAAATGGCCTTGATTTTCCAACCGCTCATCCTCTTAGAAAAGACATCAAACGTCAAAAAAAGATTTTTACTAAACTCAAAAAATCCGGCGTGATAGATGAAATCCCATCAAAATTAAGATAAGGATTGCAAAGAAGCCGTTATGCGCTTCCTTTTTCCTGTTTTGTTTTCGCGTCCTCGATAGACTTAAAAATCTTTTTCGCCAGGAAACCAACCAACCAATATAAAGGCGATGAAAGGAACGCCGTCGCGATGAAAATCCAGACGATCCATGATTGCTCTTCGATATTTACGAATACCGAGCTGTTCCAAGGCTGGAAGAACTCCTTCCAGAAGAGATGATCCGAGCCAAAAATCATGTTGATTGTCGTCGGGGCTCCACCTAAATAAGATCTGGGCGCCGCCAAAGCCATAAGCAAAGCGGACGCCAGGGAAATAAAGAAGACGACGACGCGGTATTTGGTAAAAGGGAAAGAAAGCACCCCCATGATCGCCAAGCTTGAAATCAGAGTCAAAACGGAGATGCTAGTAGCGGTGTTCTCTTGCGATAACAAACCGATTTGATTCAACGCCAAAGGGATCATCGTAACAAATAAAAGCAGGAAACCACCCGCGATAGCGGAAGGGATGACTTTTTCTTTGAAGCTGCCTTCGATGGGGTTTTTGGAGTTCTCCAAGGAAAGGAAGAAACCGCCGATTCCAATTATGGCCTGCTCGAAAAGGTAAACGTTCTCGATTGTGAAAAGCATTTGACCCGCTTTGAAAGGTATCGTGAAAAGCGCCAAATTCATGATGAAGACCGTTTTCGTCAAAAAGAGGATAGCCGATCTTTGGATGTTGTTGACGACTCTTCTTCCCTGAGTGACGACTTCCTCCAAGTGGGAGAAATCGTTATCCATCAGCACGACATCGCTGCAAGCTTTCGCCGCATCGGTGGCGCGGGCGAAAGTGATGGAGGCGTTCGCTTTACGCAAAGCCAAGGCATCGTTTACTCCGTCTCCGGTCATCGCCACTTTGTGGCCTCTTGCCTGCAAGGCGGAAATGAGGATTTCCTTTTGTTCAGGGCTGACCCTAGCGAAGATCACGTAATCATCGACGAGCGCCTCCGTCTCCTCTTTTGTCTTGCCTTCCAAAGAAATGACTTTATCTGCGTTTTTAACGCCGCAAATTGAGGCGATCTTGGATACGGTTAACGGCGAATCCCCAGAGATGATCTTCACATCAACCCCGTTCTCGTAGAAATACGAAATCGTGTCTTTCGCCGAAGGACGGACTCTATCGGAGAGGAAATAAAGCGCTAAAGGGGTTCCTTCAAAAACCAAGGCCAATGCCCTTAAGCCCTCTTTCTGCTTAGCCTCCGCCTCTTTTAAAATGGAGGGGAAGGCCTTGCAAAGATATTCGGGCGCGCCTAGAAGAATCTCTTTGCCTGACTTCAAGACGACGCCAGAGAACTTTCTGGCGCTGGAGAAGGGGATCTCTTCTCTTATCACGGTCGGAACGGGCTTTATCGCGGCTTTAAGAGCGTCAGAAGTTGCGTTACTCGATTTGCTGCTCCCCAAAAGGATTCCCAAATAAGAATCGGCGTCTTCTTTGGAAACGTAGTATTTAGAATCGACCAATTCCATCGTCCCGTCGGTTAAAGTCCCCGTTTTATCAAGACAGATGACGTCAACCCTGGCTAAATTTTCCAAGGAGAAGAGGTCTTGGACCAAAGTCTGCTGTTTAGAAAGCGTGACGATGGAAACGGCCAAGGACATCGAAGTCACCAAAACCAAGCCCGTTGGGATGACGCCGATGGCGAAAGCGGAAGCGGTGGAAACGATTTGCGCCCAAGCCAAAGGGTCGTCTAAGGAGATTGGGGTGGGGAAGACGGTGGCGTCTTGCCCATACATCGATATTTTGACGCACATCGTCACGGTGACCAAGACGACGACGCCAATTAAAACGAAAGAAAAGATATTCAACAGTCCGTAGATGTTCCGCATCAATTCGGATTTTTCCGTATGAATCTTTTTTACTTTGCTTGATAACTGATTGGCGTAGGTGTCATCGCCGACTTTCGTCAAAATCATTCTCGCTGTTCCGGAAACCACGAAAGAACCGGAGAAAAGCTCGTCGCCTTTTTTCGATTTTCTTATCGGATTCGATTCGCCTGTAAGCAAGGATTCGTCGACTTCGATATCCCCTTCTAGCAAGATGCCATCGGCGAGAATCTGGGTGCCGCTACTGATTAAAATAACATCGCCCAAGACGAGTTCCTCGCCTCTGGCTTTAACGAATTTGCCATCGCGCAAGACGCTTGTCGTTGCCGCGTTGACGAGCTTCATCTTGTCCAATGCGCGTTTGGATCGGATTTCGGTGATCGTCCCAATGACAACATTCGAGGTTAGAGGGATGAGGTAACCGAATTTGGAGAAGCCAAAATACTTCTCCGCCTCAGGCCCATATCCAAAAGCCTTCAAAACGCTCCCGAATATCATGAAAACGATAGCGAGTACGTAAAGGAAAATGGTGAAGAAGTTGCAAACGTTGTTCTTGATGATGTCGCCATATCCTTTGCCGGATTTTTGCTGACATACATTCGCAAGTCCCTCTTCCTTTCTTTCCAAGACTTCTTGTTCAGAGAGCCCCATGGTGGGGGAAGTGGACAGGTAATCCTTATTCGTCTCCTTGGCTAGGTTCTTCTTTTTCATGGACATCCTCGACGTTACTTTGACTGTTCCTGTTTATCTTTTTCCATCCAGGGTTGGTCAAAACCCCGATGGTGACGGCGATATCATAAAGAATCATGTAAGGCGCGGAAAGGAAAATGCCCGCACCCCACCCTTTTTCGTTCTTTTCTCTCAGTTCTTCTCTCGATAAACGTATCGAAAGATACGACTGGAAAGAATAAATCACGTACATCGAACCTAGAACGTAGCCGACCATCGGGAGCAAATCGGATAAGATAGCCGCTCTAGAAGCCTCTGGCGTGAATAACGTACCTTCAAGGTTTGAGATTCCATTAAGAATTGGCGAGGAGAAGCCGTTGACTAGATGAAGAACGCAATAAACGATGTAATAAGCCGGGAACCATAGACACGCCAATACGCCAATGGGGATGAAGAACAATTGATAAAACATGTCCAGGTCCGACAAAGAGAAATGAGTCAGCCCATGGAAAAACAATTTCCATCCCTTTCTCCAAAAAAGAGAATGAAGCGAATGCCCCATGCGGGTGATGCGGTGGTAGTTGTCCTTCCAAGTGGAAGGCTGGTCTTCGTAAACGACGGCGCCAGGGACGTAATGAACGCCCGTTCCGTCAAGCAAACGGTTGATGGTGAACTCGGCGTCTTCGCTTCCGCCCATCGCGTCCCATCCTCCGATGCGTTCAATGCAGGCAACGGAGACCATCATTCCCGCTCCGGTGAGCATGGAGCTCCCTCCGACCCTTTCCCTGAAGTTGCAGGCAAGCCTGGAATCGCGGATGTAATAGGCGCTGGAAACCTGCGCCCAACGATTCTGCTTTGGGTTGGTCGCGGCCTCATAGCCCCTAGCCACCTCAACGCCTTCTTCGGCGGCGTCGTTCATTTTTCTAAGATAATCGGGTCCTGGCCTATTGTCGGCGTCGAAGCGGATGAAAAGGTCGTATTCCCCGGGGTGTTCTTTGATGACGGTATCCATCAATAATTTCGTCGGGTAGGAGGCCATCTTCTTTTTCGGATCATCGCAAAAGCGCGAAATGGCATAAGCGCCCGCCCGTTTGGCTTTTTCGAAAGTGGCGTCGGTGCAGTTGTCCGCGCAAACGAAAACGTCGAATTTGTCTTTTGGGTAATTCTGGTTCTCCAAAATATCCCTGACGGTCGCGCCGATGACGTCTTCTTCGTTGTGGGCGGGAATGATCACGGCGATTTTCCGATATTTCTTAGCCGGAGAGAAAACGCGTGGCTTTATCGACCCGAAGATAATGAAAATCAGCTGGGGCAGCAGCCCCAAGGATGCGATGATGATGGCAACGTAATTCAGCCCTTCGAAGAACTGGTAAATAATTTCCATGATACGGGGCTCATTTTACCCCAGCGACCATTGTTTTCCTAACAAAACCTTCTATTTATAGAAGGCGGGTTACTTCATATGTAGACTCTCCCGTTTTTTGTTATTTATTTAAGTTCTAAACCGACGGAGAAAGCTTTCGCGATGGGGCTGCCGATTTTTCTGTATAAATGAGCTTCTTCATCAAGGCAAATTAGACCTGCTTTTTCGATATCGAGCTTGCCTTCTTCGTCTAAAGCTTCCTCATTGACGAAACTATGGAGGATTTTGGCAATCAATATCCCTCCGCCCTCTTCGTCAGGAATCCATTTTTCGAGTGAGCATTCGAGGTTAATTGGCAAATCGGTGAAAAGTGGGGCGTCAATATGGGGCGCTTTTTCGGTTTTCAAAAGCGATTTCTCCATTTTCTTCATCTCTTTGTCTTGGGAGACGATTCCAACGTAATCGCAACTGGAGACGTGTTTTTCGTCGGCGAAGGCGATCGTCAAAACTTTTTTGGAAAGGAAATTGCGCGTTGATTTGTGGTCGGCGAGGCTGATGGCGATCAATTCGTAGTCCGCCCTTCCTCCCCAAGCCGCGTTCATCGCGTCGGGTCGCCCGGCTTCGTCATAACTCCCCAAAATCAAAACAGGTTCGGGGAAGAAAAGATTTTTCTTGGAATATTCTTTCATTTGTTCTTTTTTCCTTCGGCCCTATTATAGGGAGTTTGGTTTAAGATATGGCCATGATCACACAAATTTATTCCATCCATGACGTTGCTGAGGCCACCATGTGCCTAAATGCCGGCGCCGACCATATCGGAGTCGCCATCGCCAACGGCTACGATTGCCCAAGAGAAGCCCCTTTAGACGAAATCAAAGCCATCTTCAAAACGATTGGGAAAAAGGCCAAAAAGGTCCTTATTGTCGTTTCGCAAGATGAAGACGAAGTCCTTTCTTACGTCAAAACCCTCCATCCCGATATCGTCCATATCTGCGGAAATTATTACGAAGCCACGCCTTCTTTATCCAAACACCTAAAGGAGATTGACCCCCATATCGAACTTATGCAAGCCATCGGTTTGCCTTCACGCGATTACATGGAGAAAGCCGCCCATTTCGCCTCTTTCTGCGAATATCTCATCCTCGACTCCATCAACCCCGCTCTCACCTCCATCGGGGTCGCCGGGACGACGCACGATTGGAATAGCGACAAAGAAATTGTCGATGCCTTCCCCAAAACCAAGATCATCATCGCCGGGGGGCTAGGACCGGATAACGTCTATGAAGCGATTAAGAAAGTTCATCCTTACGGCGTGGACTCCTTCAGTAAAACCTCGATCAAAGAAAATGGCGTCCTGCTAGGGAAAGACGAGGCCAAGACCAAGGCTTTCATCAAAGAAGCGAAACGGGCCTTCGAAGAACTGTCTGAAAAAGAATAAAGAAAAAGCGGCGGTTGCCGCTTTTTAAATCGCCAAGTTGAGTTCGATGGGGCAGTGGTCTGACCCAAGGATCTCCTTGTGGATTGAGCTGGAGACGACCTTGTCAAAGAAAGGTTCGCTGACGAGGAAATAGTCAATTCGCCAACCCGCGTCCCTTTCTCTCGCCTTGAAGCGGTAACTCCACCAAGAGTAGTCGTGGCTAGAGGGATGCAGACGCCTGAAAGTGTCGACGTAGCCTCTAGAAAGCAAGCAGGAGAAAGCCTCTCTTTCCTCGTCGGTGAAGCCGGCGTTATGGTGGTTGGAGGAAGGGTTTTTGAGGTCGATTTCCTCATGGGCGACGTTTAAATCTCCGGTGTAAACGACCTCTTTTTTCGCCTTCAAAGAATCCAAATAATCCCCAAGCCTTTTCTCGTATTCAAGACGGAAGGTGAGGCGTTTGAGGTCCTCCCCGGAATTAGGGACGTATGCACCGACCAGATAGAAGGAGGGGAATTCCAAAGTGATGGTCCTTCCCTCTTCGTCATATGCTCCATCATCCAGCCCATAATGGACGGAAAGGGGTTCGCTTTTGGTTAAAAAAGCGACTCCCGAATAGCCTTTTTTGACCTTCGAATTCGTGGAATACACCTTCATGCCCTCGATTTGAAGTGGGAGAGGGGCGTCATCGCTAAGCTTCGTTTCCTGAAGGAAAATAACATCGGGATCAAGGGAAAGGAGGCTTTCCTTAAGCCCTTTGCCTAAGCAAGCCCTTATTCCGTTGACGTTCCAAGAGACAATCTTCATATGCTCACCTCATTCGAAGGCAAATTGGGAATTGTACAAAGAGGCGTAGAAGCCATTTTGCTCCATCAATTCCTCGTGGTTGCCTTGCTCAATGATATTCCCATCTTTCATGACGAGAATCAAATCCGCGTTTTTGATCGTGGAGAGGCGGTGAGCGATAACGAAGCTCGTCCTTCCTTCGGTCAAGGCGTCCATGGCTTTTTGAATCCTCTCCTCGGTCCGGGTGTCGACGTTTGAAGTCGCCTCGTCGAGAATCAGGAGGGGGCTGTTGCGGATCATGGCCCTAGCGATGGTCAAAAGCTGCTTTTCGCCAGAAGAGAGGGAAGCCCCGTCTTTGATTTGGTAATCCAATCCGCCGGGAAGAGTTTTCACATAATGGGAAAGATGGGTCGCCTTAAGCACTTTTTCTATGTCCTCTTCGGAGACGTTAGGGGTGTTGTAGACAAGGTTCTCCCTTAAACTCCCTTGGAAAACCCAAGTGTCCTGAAGGACCATCCCGAAGGTTTTGTGGACCTCCTCCCTGCTCATTTCCGTAATCGGCACCCCATCGATCAGAATGCGGCCGGAATTAGTCTCATAGAAGCGCATCAAAAGGTTGACCATCGTCGTTTTCCCCGCTCCCGTAGGCCCGACGATCGCGATTTTGCTCCCTGGGGCGACTTTAGCAGAGAAGTCATGAATGATCTCTCGACTGCTATCATAGGAGAAGCAGACGTGTTCGAATTCAACCTCCCCTTTCAAAGGCAAAGGGAAAAGCTCTGTTTTGCCCGACTCATCAGAAAGTTCGGCCTCGCCAAGGAACTCATAGACCCTCGAAGACGCCGCGGAAGCGCTAGAGAGAGAATTCATCGATTGGGAGATTGAGGATAGGGGGCTTTGGAAAAGGTTGACGTAGACCAAGAATTCGGTCAATCGCCCATAATCGACCCCGGCATCCCCTTTGCAGAGCAATAGCCCGCCCACAAGAAGTACCCCGGCATACGCCAAATAGGAAACGAAATTCATCGCGGGCTGGAGCATCCCCATGTAGACTTCGCTTTTGAACATCGTCTTGCCCAAAGAGAAATTGACCTCGTTGAACTGCTTTTTCTCCATCTCCTGATTTCCGAAGGCCTTGATGACGGCCTGACCGGAATAATTCTCCTCGATCACCCCGTTCAAATCGCCCAAAACCCTTTGCCTGGCCTGGAACTGGGGGAAGGCGAGCTTAGCCATCAACAAGACGACGACAAGCAAAATCGGCAAGGAGGCGACGCAGGTGAGAGCAAGCTGCCAACTCTTGATGAACATCATGATCAACACGCCCACAAGCATCGTGACGCTCTGCAAAAGGGTGGCGATGGAGGTGGTGAAGTTCTGGGCGATATTATCCACGTCGTTGGTGATGCGCGAGAGAATGTCCCCATAAGCGTGGGAATCGAAGTAGGAAAGAGGCAACACGTTGATCTTTTTCCCGATCGCCTCACGGAGATCTTTGGCGTAAAGATTAGAAATCGTGTTTAGGATGAACCCCGAGGCGAAAGAGCAGAAGCCTCCGGCGACGTAGAAGAAAACAAGCCCTAAAGCCACGCTTCCAAGCTCGTTCATGGAAATGGAAACCGGCATCCCCGTCACAGTGGATTTAGTAACCGCGTCGGCGATGATGTTGGTGAGATCGGAAAGCCTCCCTGGAGCGAAGATGGAAAGCAAAACGGACCCAAACAGGAAAATCAAGGCGACAATAAACCAAATCAAGTAGGGCAGGTGGTCTTTGGAAAGACCCGTGAATGCCTTTTTGACGCTTTTGGCGGAGAATTTTCTCCTTTCGTTATCTTGGACGCGACCTTTCATAGACCGAGTTCCTCCTTGCTAAGCTGAGATAAAGCGATTTCGCGGTATTCCTCGCATTCCTGGAGCAGGGTTTCGTGTTTCCCCCTCCCGACGATTTTGCCTTCGTTCAAAACGAGGATCTCATCGGCGTCCATGATGGTGCCGATGCGCTGGGCGACGATGATCTTCGTCGTGTCTTTTAAATTGGCTTTGAGGTTTTTGCGGACTTGCAGATCCGTTTTGAAGTCCAGGGCCGAGAAAGAGTCGTCGAAGACGCAGATTTCCGGGGAAGAAGCGATGGCCCTGGCGATGCAAAGCCGTTGCTTTTGGCCCCCTGATACGTTGGAGCCGCCCCTGGCGATGCGGGATTTATAGCCATCCTCCATTTTGCTTATGAAGTCGTCGGCCATCGCGATTTGGGCGGCTTTGACCATGGTCTCGTCGCTTAAATCCTCGGAAGAGAATTTGATGTTGCTTTCAACCGTGCCGGAGAACAGCACGCCTTTTTGAGGCACCAAGGCCAGCTTTTTACGCAAAGTGGCTTCTTTCATCTCCTTCACGTCGACCCCGTCGATTTTGACTTCCCCAGAGCTTGGATCATAGAAACGGGCCAAGAGGGAAAGGATCGTCGTTTTGCCGCTTCCCGTAGGGCCGATAATCGCTAACGTCTGCCCTTTTTCGATGCGGAAGCTGATGTCGCTAATAACGTCCCCGCCGTTTTCGTCGTATGCAAAATTAACGTGAGAGAATTCGACCGTGCCAACTTCTTTGGCTTCGGTTTCAACCTTTGGATCGACGATAGAAGGGGTGCTGTCGAGGATTTCGTTGACCCTGTTGGCGGAAATCTGAGAACGTGGAATCATGATGAACATGAACATCAGCATCATGAAGGACATGATGATGATGGAAGACAAGGTGGAGAAAGAGACCAACGTCGGATAGTCGGTCGTCCCTTTATTAATTAAATAAGCGCCCAACCAGTAGATGCCTAGGGAAATCCCATTCATGATCAACGTGAGGAAGGGATTCATCAAAGCCGTGAGCCTGCTGGTGAAAATCTGGATCTTGGTAAGGTCTTTGTTGACCCCGTTAAATTTTTCCTCTTGATAATCTTCGGCGTTGAAGGCGTGGATAACGCGAATGCCAGAGAGATTTTCCTGCGCGACGAGGTTCATTTTGTCGATGAGCTTCTGGGTTTTCTTGAACCTCGGCATTAGGAAGACGAACATCAAAATCAAGAAAAGGACGAGCAAAGCGATGCCCCCGGCCGTGACAAAAGTCAGTTCGCCGGAAACGGCTTGGATTTTGCATATCGCCCAGATGGTTGTCGCGGGGGCCGAGAAAAGCATCCTCGCCGCCAAGACGAAAGTGAAACCGATGTTCTGAATGTCGTTGGTCGCCCTGGTGATCAAGGAAGCGGTGGAAAAACGCTCGATTTGCCCCATCGAAAGGGAGGTGATTTTGTCATTTAATCTCTGCCTTAGATTCGTGGACAAAGAAGCGGATATGACCGACGCGCACAAGGCGATGACCATCTGGCAGGCCATGCTTCCCGAAGCGTAGGCGACCATCATTCCCGCCCCCCACCAAATGTCGGCTTCCCCGGCTTGATGGGCTTGGACTTCCATGATGGTTCGGGTCAAACCTCCGATCGCATCCGTCAGGCTCATCGTGCAATAGACCTGCACAACGGTCAGCCCCATGATGGCAACGATCAAAAACCAATCGATTTTTCGCAGGTATTTCATGATTTTTATCATGGCGTTTCCTCCTTGAATAAACGGGGGGATTTTATCAAAGGAGGGCAAAAAAACAATGAAATTCTAAGCCTGTTTTTTGAATCCAAAAACCTAACCGAAAATTGGCGGGTGATGAAAAGGGATAAAAGAATAAAAAACGGCATATCAGCCGTGTTTTTTGTCGTAGGAACGTTTCTTTATTTTATAGACAAACGGCTCCTTTATAGACGTCGTGGATTCGAAGCTCAGAACGCGGTAGCCCGAGCTGTAGAGGGCTTTGTCTACTTGCTCCTCGCTTATGAGGATGGGGGAGAGGATTGTGGCGCTATTTTTGAGGTGAGAAGCTTTGACGAGGAGCGCCCCTTCGATTTTGCTTAGCAGTTCGGCCACGTGGCTTTCGCATTGTCCGCAGCGCATTCCGTCTATTCCGATTCTTGTTTGATACATGGGAGCCTCTTTTCGGATTTATATTAAGAAAGATTAACTTTAGAATCAATCTCTTTTCATTCTTTTTCGTTTCCTTTTGCCTCCCTAGGTGTTTAAATGGTACCAACCATCGAGGAAAAACAATGGAAACTAAATCTGCTTCGACGCCTTCGACTGCCTCCTTTAAGCTTAACTACAAAAGGACGATGCTCATCGGCTTCGCCTTCTTCGGCATCTTGCTTTTGTGGCAGGTCTACGATTCTTGGTGCCCGACCTTCTTGACTGAGCTTTTCACTGAGGCTCTTGGGGCGAAGAACCAAACCGAGGTCCAGTATCTCGTCGGCATTATGATGGCCTTGGATAACCTCGCCGCCTTGATCCTGCTTCCTATTTTCGGGCACCTTTCCGACAAAACTCACACCAAAATTGGAAAACGCATGCCTTATATTCTCGTCGGGACGTTTGTTTGCGCCGTCGCCTTCCCCTTCATCCCCGTCTTGTTCCATTATCATAACCTCGCCGGGGTCATCGCTATGATGGCGGTGGTGGTGACCTTCTCCATGATGTACCGCAACCCCGCCGTCTCCTTGATGCCCGACATGACCCCCAAACCGCTTCGCTCGAAAGCCAACGGAATCATCAACATCATGGGTTACATCGGCGGAGCCTGTGGAACTTTGGTTGGTGTCGTCTTTGTTTTGTCCGATTATCTAGGGACTTCCGCCGATCCCCATTGGGCCTTGGGTCCTTCTCATAGCAACATTTGGCTTATCGAAGTCCCTTTCCTCATCGCTTCTATTTTGATGCTTGTAAGCGCCGTCGTGCTGTTCTTCACCGTTAAGGAAAACAAGATCGCCAAGGAAATGGAGCCGGAGATGAAACGCGGCGAATTGCTTTCTGAGACCGCGGACGCCGTCACCGACGAAGCCCCTTTGAGCAAAGCCAACAAAACGATGCTCATCCTCATCCTCCTGGCCGAATTCTTCTGGTTCATGGCCGATAACGGCATCGGGACCTTCATGGGCAATTACACCCTTTATTACCTTCATTGCAAAACCAGCTCCAACCTCATCAACACCATCATCGGCGGCCTTGGCTCCGTCCTTGGGTTTGCCATCGGCGGTCTCATCGCTTCGAAGATCGGCCGCAAATGGACGATTTTCACCGGACTTTCCATCACCGGGCTTTGCCTTGCCCTGTGGGCAATCCTCACCTTCGCTCTCCCGGTTCAAATCCCTGCGGAAGGAACCTACAACGCCTTCCCTTGGTACATCTTCATCATCTGGGGCTTTAAAGGTTTTGGAATGTCGCTTGTCCACGTCAATTCCTACCCCATGGTCGTCGAGCTTTGCACGGGCAAGAAGATCGGCGCCTACACAGGCTATTACTACGCCTCTTCCATGGCCGCTCAGACCATTACCCCGGTAGCGCTAGGCTCCTTGCTCTTCGTCCTTCAGACCAATGATTCCTGGAAATACCTCCCGGTTTACGCCGTTTCTTGCCTCGCCGCGAGTTTGATCGCCTTCGCTTTCGTCAAAAACGTGAAGAACAAGAAAACCTCCTTCAAGGTCGGACTAGAAGGGATAGGGGAAGGGGATGACTAATCGATGCCCGCAGCATTGACGCATTATTGCTTCGCCATGACGTTGGAGACTGAGCTCTCCGACGCCTTTCGTTTAGGGACCCAAGGGCCGGATCCCTTCTTTTTCTATGGCATGATCCCTTGGAAAAAGAGGCAAGACAAGGCGGAAATACAAAACGTGGGAGAAGCCTTGCACAAAAGCGATTTCTCCCTTTTCTACGCGAGAATGTGGGCTAAAGCAAACCAAGAGGAAGACCCAAAGGCAAAGAACTTTCTTTGCGATTACGTCCGCGGACTTTTAGCGCATTATTGCCTCGATCGGATTTGCCACCCATACATCTTTTATCGCTCTGGGTTTGATGAAAACGGCGCGCTCACCCTCCATTACTCCTTCGCTCACAAAGTCTTTGAGGCCTTGCTGGATTTGAAGGTCGTCGAACGCTATGGCGCATCCCGAAATCCTTCTAAAGCCATGAAGATAAGAAAGGACGACGCCAAAGCCATCTCCAAACTTTGGGAGGGTTCTTCTATCCGCGGGCTGAACGAAGATACTTTCTTTCACGCCTATTCAGATTACATAACCATCGAGAATTTTCTCCAAAGCCGCACCGGATGGAAAAGGCCTCTTTGGAAATTGCTAGGAAAAGAAGGGGACATGTATGGTTTCACTTATCCTGGCTCAGGCAAAAAATACGAGGAACATGACGTCGAAAACCTAAGAAAGATGACGTGGAAGGACCCTGTCTCCGGACGGGAAAGCCGTCAAAATATAAGTGACCTTTTTGATGAAGCCCGCGCTTTGTTTGAAAAAGGCGATGCCTTGCTTAAGCAAAACTGCGACGTTAGCCAAATAGCCGCCTCCCTCCTCGCCTTTGAAGAGGGCATCGACCATGACGGGAGCCCATTTTCGAGCAAGAAAATCTATCGCGACGAAAACTCCCCCTTCTAAGAAGGGGACGTTTTCTTTTAAGACAATCCGCCTTATAATGCTCTAGTTTCAAGTGGGGTCTAACTATGGCGAAGAACAATGTTGAAAATTACGCCTGCGCCGTCATCGTGGAAGGAAAGCACATGCTTTTGCTCCGCGAACTGGGAAAAGACGATTTCCCGTTGACCGGTTACCATTTCCCCGGCGGAAGATGCCATAGCCAAGAAAGCGCCAAAGACGATTTGGCTAGGGCCATCGCGAAGAAATACGGCGCCAGAATAAAAATCGTTGATTCCATCACCCCGATGGCAAGGGTTAGCAACGGCAAGAAAGAGGTCCTCTACGGCTTTTTCTGCGAAGCCTTGACCCCTTTGCACTACCCAAGCGCCAATTTCGAATACATCTACAGCGATTTCTCCAACCTCGTGTCCCTCTACATCGATCCTTTGGACAAAGTGCTCGCCGAAAAAGTCTCTCTTTATTACCCCATCTACGCTTACAAAAAACGCCTCGCCGCGCTTTCGCCTAAGGAAAAAGAGGAGGCTCGTTTCTATTTGGACTCCCTCTTCTATTTCCGCGGCTCTCTTCCCGCTAAGGAAATCAGCGATTTCTCGATGCTCATCCGCTGCGATTCCACGATTGTGGAGATTCGCAAAGCCTATTACTGGCTTTTGAAGTTGTATGGCTTAGACCTCAACGAATACCTCGATTTGCTTTCCTACCGCCGCAATCACCCCTCAAGATAAAATGAAGAAACTCTTCGCGCCTGCTTTTCTGCCAAAACTTTTGTGTGGGCTGTTGATTCTTGCCCAAATGGTGCTCGTTGCTTTCGGAGTGCTTTACCTTTTGGGCGTGGTCACCGATTCGGCGAAAGGGGCGACCTTCATCCTTTATTTCATCGCGCTCATTTTCACCCTTGATGTCATCTTGAGCGTTTACATCATTAACAGCGGTTCCGCAGCCTCCTACAAAATCGCTTGGATGTTCTTCGTCTTCGCCTTTCCGATCGGGGGCATCCTCCTGTATGTTTTCCTCGCCAACAAAGCCGATTCCCGCCATAACCGGAAAAAGCTGGCCAAAGAATGCTACCCGATTTTGGAACACCCCACCGATCAGCTGACCCATTCCGAAATTCGCAAACAGCTTCCCGCCGCGATCCCGCTCTCTGATTTCCTCGTCAACATCGGGAAAATGGGGGCGCACGGAAGGACCGAAGTCGAATATTTCGGACTGGTGGATTTTGCCTTTGAGCCGATTCTAAGGGAACTGAAAAAAGCCAAGCACTACATCTTCATGGAATTCTTCATTATCGCTCCCGGCGTTTTCTGGGATTCGATACTCGAGATTCTAGTTGAGAAAGTGAAGGAGGGGGTCGACGTCAGGGTGATTTACGATAGCGTCGGCTCTCTTTCCACCCTTCCTTCAGGTTACGACCTGAAACTTAGAAAAATGGGCATCAAGGCCATTGCTTATAATCCCTTCCGCCCGATTTTAGACGTCAGACAGAACAATCGCGACCACCGCAAAATCCTCGTCATCGACGGCCACACCGGATTCACGGGGGGATTCAACCTCGCCGATGAATACGTCAACCGCCTGGAACGTTTCGGCCATTGGAAGGACAACGCGATCATGCTTAGGGGCGAAGCCGTCTATTCCTTGACTTTGCTTTTTCTTTCCACCTGGGCTTCCGTCCATAAAGAAAACATCGATAAAACCCAATATTTGCCCGAAACCTACATCGATGAGGTCGGCGGGTTTCCTAAAACTGAAGGCTTCGTCCAGCCTTATGGCGACCTTCCTTTCAGCCATGAGGAAGTCGGGGAGTCCGTTTACCTTTCCCTTTTGCAGAAAGCCGAGAAATATTGCTATATCACCACGCCCTATCTCATTTTGGACAATGAAATGGAAAATGCCCTTTGCCGCACTGCCAAAAGCGGCATCGACGTCAGGCTCATCACCCCGCATATCCCCGATAAGAAAGCCGTTTTCAATCTCACCCGGTCTTATTACGGCAAGCTTTTGAAAGCGGGAGTCCGCGTTTATGAATACACTCCGGGCTTCGTCCATGAGAAGACCTTTCTCGTGGATGGCAAATACGCCACCTGCGGCACCATCAACCTCGATTATCGCTCACTTTATCTCCATCTTGAATGCGGAACCCTCCTTATGGGAGTGCCATCGATCAGCAGCATGAAAAGGGACTTCGACGACACTTTCGCCCTTTGCCACGAGGTGAGTCTAAGCGAGTGGGAACGTTGGAGAATAAGGAACCAAGGCTATTGGTCCATGCTTAGGGTCATTGACCCGCTTTTATGAGGAAAACAAGATGAATCCCTTCCGCGCTTTCTTTTGCAGAGCCTATCAAAAATCCCTTTTTGTAGCCCAAAAGTTCATTCGTTTCAGGGTTCCTGAAGTCTATTCGGGTCAAGATTCCCTCAAACGCATCCCCTCTTACCTCAAGGGCAAAAACGTCCATAAACCGTTGATTTTGGCGACGCCTTCTTCCCTCCGCAACGGCTCGATCAAATTGCTCACCGATCCGCTGGAGAAAGAAGGGGTAGGGTACGCCCTTTTTACCGGCATCGTCCCCAATCCTCCCTTCAAAGTCGTTGACGAAGCCTATGGCGCCTATGCTGAAAATGGATGCGATTGCTTGCTCGCCCTAGGCGGGGGAAGCGCCATCGACGCCGCCAAAGCCGTCGGGGTTAAATCGATAAATCCCAAGAAAAAACTCTCTTGCTACAAAGGCGTCTTAAAGGTGCATAAGAAGATCCCTTTGCTTATCGCCATCCCAACGACCGCAGGATCGGGCTCGGAAGCGACGATAGCCTCGGTTGTCGTCGATGAGGAGAAGAAAGACAAATTCGCGATCAACGACCCTCATCTGATCCCCTCCTTGGCTGTGCTTGACCCTGAATTGCTGACCTCTTTGCCGCCTTCTTTGATCGCTTCGACGGGGATGGATGCTTTGACCCACGCCATCGAAAGCTTTATCGGCGGGGCCAGGAGTAAGCTGACCAAAGACATGTCGCTTAAATCCATGGCCTTGATTCGCGACCATTTGGTGGGCTTCTATCAAAATCCCAAGGATAAAACCCACGCCGAAGCCATGCAAAAAGCCGCTTTTTACGCCGGAGTGAGCTTCACTAGGGGATATGTTGGCTACGTCCATGCCTTGGCTCATGCCCTAGGCGGATATTATGGCGTCGCCCACGGCTACGCTAACGCGGTGCTTTTGCCTATCGTCCTAAAAGGGTATGGCAAGAAAGCGGAAAGAAAACTTGCCCAGGCCTCTATCTTTCTAGGTCTTTCGAATTCGAAGAACGTTCACGAGCAGGCGACTTCTTTCATCGATTGGGTGAAAGGCTTAAACACTGCCATGGGCATACCGGCGGGCTTTGATAATCTCATCAAGGATGAGGATATCCCTGCTTTATCCGTCCACGCCGATAAAGAAGCCAATCCCCTTTACCCGGTTCCTAAATTAATGGATAAGCATGAACTTTCGATTCTTCTTTCGGAGGCAAAGCAATGAGCGTTTCCGTTCATAAACAAAGCGATGGCTACGATCTTATCGAAGTCGTCTCTAGAAAAGGCAGCGTCCTGACCTTAAGCCAATTCGGGGCTGGAATGTATTCTTTCCTAATCGAAGGGAAACAAATGCTCGCCGCGCCTAAGGATTGTCTGACCTACGCGCATTCAAAAAGCTATTATGGCAAATTCGTCGGCCCCATCGCGGGAAGGGTCGAAAACGGAAATATCGTGGTGGGGGAGAAACCCTGCTGCCTGCCTATCAACGAGGGGAACAATTCCCTCCATAGTGGCTCGCTTTGCTATGCTTTCTCTCCGTTTGAGTACGAAATAAAGGAAAGTGATGTTTCTACCACGGTTATCTTCTTTAAGAAATTCCCTTCTTGCTTTGGGCAATACAATGCAAATGTCGATGCCTCCATTTCCTATACTCTAGACCAGGAAAACGATACAATTTCGATTGTGATGTCAGCCATCCCAGACATCGCCGCCCCCATCAACCTCACTAACCACGCTTATTTCTGCCTAGGGCAAGAAAGCATCTATCCTTGCTTGCTCAAATTAAGGCAAAAGGAAGTCGCCGTTTATCGGGAGGGGATGCTCTTATCTCGCTTTGAAAAGCCAACCGAAGAGCTTGACTTCTCAAAAGGCAAAACGGTGGGGAAGGATATCCTCGCCCCCTCTTTGGTGAGTAGCGTCGGAGGGTTGGACCACGCCTTCTTACTCAAGGAAGGGGAAGCCCCTCAGGCAACCCTCATCGGGAAAGATTACGTCTTAGAAGTCACCACCGATGCACCCTGTTTCCAAATCTATGCGACGAACTATCCTGTGAGTGGGCAAAAGATGCTGCTAGGAAATGAGGATTCCAAGGGTTCTGGGATAACCTTCGAGCCTGTCTCTAGGATGGATGAAACCTTGATGTGCGATAAAAACGCTAAAGAAATTCGCAACGTCGTATTTTCCTTCAAAAGAAAAGGAGAGGAAGAATGAATATTCAAAAAAGCATCGCCGAGGCTATTTGCTACGCCACCAAGCATTTGCATCTAAACGAAGAGGACGTCATCTATTTCGAGAACCTCCTCTTGGCCAAATTCAACTGCTTCCCGCCTTATAGCGGGGATATCGATGAAAGCGAGATCGAGGCGATGGAGGTGCCTGATGAAATCGTTTCCTCTTTGGAGGCCTGCTTCGTTGAAAGGGGCATGAGCCAAGAAGAGGCCGCCGACGCCTCCTCTTACGTTCTGGGAATCCTTTCCCCGCGCCCGAGCCAAGTCAATGAGGAATTCGATGCCCTTTATGAGTCTGAGTCCCCAATTGCGGCGACCTCTTACCTTTACAAGCTGGGCGTCGCCAACAATTACATCGCCAAATCCAAGGTCGATAAGAATATTTGCTTCGACGCCAATTTCCCCTCTTCCCCCTCTTTGGAGATCACCATCAACCTCTCTAAGCCCGAGAAGAACAACAAAGACATCGCTAAACTTGTTTCTAGTCCCGAAGTTGGGAAAGATAAGTACCCGCTTTGCGCCCTTTGCCAAGAAAACCTCGGCTATCCCGGAATAAACGGCCACGCACCGAGGGAGAACATCCGTTTCATCCCCTTGCGCTTAGATAATTCGGAGAAATGGTATCTCCAGTTCTCGCCTTATGGCTATTACAGCGAGCATTGCATCCTCTTCTATCAAAAGCATGAGAGGATGGAAATCTCCCGTCGCATTTTCTCTCAGCTGTTCGCCTTCAACGCGCTCTTCCCCCATTATTTCATCGGCAGCAATAGCGACCTTCCCATCGTCGGAGGCTCGATCCTCAACCACGAGCATTTCCAAGGCGGGCTCCATAAATTGCCGCTACTTAAAGCAAAAACGAAGAAGGAAATCTCTTCTCCAAAGCATCCTCACTGCAGCCTTGAAGTCGTCGATTTCTACGACACGGCACTTAGGATCAAAGGCGAAGACAAGGAAGAAATTCTCGATCTCGCCGATAAAATCACGACGGCTTGGAGAGGCTACGACGATCCTAGCAATAACATCATTTGCCGCGATGAAGCGGGGCTTCATAGCACCGTTACCCCGATCCTTGACCGCCAAGGCAAGGATTATTGCTTCTACCTCATCTTAAGGAACAACCGCTGCGACGAAGCCTATCCCGATGGCATCTTCCATGCCCATCCGGAATACTTCCACATCAAAAAAGAAGGCATCGGACTCATCGAAGCGGCGGGGCGCTTCATCTTGCCAGCTCGTTTGGTTCGTCAAGGCAAGGCGATTGAAGACGGCATCAAAGAAGGCAAATCCAATGAGCAAATCATCACGGAAAATCCCGATTTAGCGGATTTCGTGCCCATGATGGAAGCTCTTCGCCGCGGCGTGACCACGCAAGAGTATTATGGTGAAGTCTGCAAGAACATCCTTTGCAACGTCGCCGTTTACAAAGCAACCCCCGAAGGGGAGAAAGGGTTGGAGAAGTTCCTCCACAGTGTTGAATTATGATCAAAATCGAAGAAACCGACGCCATTTTCTACAAAGAATTCGGCGACATCAAACGCAAGCATTATTTCGCCCACGGGCGCATCGAAATCTTAGGCAATCACACCGATCATAATAACGGCCTTGCCCTAGTTGCAGGAAGCTCACTAGGCATCACCTGCGCCTGCTGCCCGAATTCCCTGGATTTGGTGCGTTTGTCCTCTTATGGCTTCCGCCCTTTTGAGGCCCATCTAAGCGACCTTGCGCCCAAAGAGGAAGAGAAGGGGACTTCCTTGGCTTTGGTTAAAGGGGTGCTATTCGCTTTGCGGAAACTTGGCTATAAAATCGGGGGCTTCTTCGCCTCTTGCTATAGCGACATCCCCTCTGGCAGCGGGGTTTCTTCCTCGGCTTGCTTTGAATCTTTGATTGGCGAGATCATCAATGACCTCTTCAACGAAGGCAAGATCCCCCAAAAGGATTTGGCCTTTGCCTGCCAATACGCCGAAGTGGTCTTCTTCGGAAAGCCCTGCGGAATCCTCGATCAGATCGGCTGCTGCTATGGTGGGGTGAATTACGTCGATTTCAAAAACCCCGAAGACCCGATCGTCGAGCCCTTGGAATTCAATTTCCCCTTGACCCCCGTTTTGGTGATCACCCCCTCTAGCCATGATGGGTTGACCTCCCTTTATGCATCCATTGGCAAAGACATGAAAGAAGTCGCCTGCAACGTCTTCGGCAAGAAATGTCTGCGCGAAGTCGCTCCGGAGGACTTCTATCAGCGAATCACCAATCCGACGGTTGGCGTCAGCGAAATCGCCAAGCTCCGCGCCACGCATTTCTTCGACGAGAATAGACGCGTCCTTGACGCCAGGAAAGCCATCCTAGAAAGGGATGAGGCCACTTTCCTCCGCTGCGTTGAGCTTTCGGGAGAAAGCAGCAGGGCCATGCTGCAAAACACCATGGTCCCCGGCCATTATAAGGATTCCCCCCAAGAGGCCATCGACGTCGCTAGGCGCTTCCTCACCGATGGGAAATGCCGCATCATGGGCGGAGGCTTCGCCGGAAGCATCCTTTGCTTCCCCGTCCCAAGCAGAAAGCAGGAATTCATCGATGCGCTTTCTAGCGTCTATGGCAAAGAAAACGTCATCGACGATTGTTTCTACAAAGGCGGCCCGGCCCTGATTGAAGAAGATTGATATTTCTTTACGAGGTAAGAAAATGAACGATAAACGCAAAGCCGGTGTTCTCATCGGCGTCAATTCCCTCCCTAGCCGCTTCGGCATCGGGGATTTTGGAAAGCAGGCCTACCATTTCGTGGACCTCCTTTCCGATTCGGGGTTCTCATTGTGGCAGATATTGCCTTTGGCTCCGCTTGGCTATGGCCATTCCCCTTATCAGCCTTACAGCAGCTTCGCCATGGATGAGCTCTACATCGATTTGGATGCCCTTCATGAAGAAGGACTGATCGAAAAAGCCCCCGATTTCAATCCCGTTGGCGAGAAAATCGCCTACGAAGACGTTCGCGCCTTCAAAGAGCCTTTCCTAAGGTTGGCCTTCGAAGCCGAACTCAAGAAATCCCCGTCCTGCCTTAAGAAATTTTGCCTCGCCCACCCTTGGGCGAAAGACTATTCCGTCTTCAGCGCCTTCCATGAGGAGAAAAAGGAAAGCTGGGACAAATGGGACGCCAAAAGAAGAGACTGGGTCGTTAAGCGCACGCCTCTTCGCGGTGAGATTAAAAAGCAGGCCGATTACCGACTTTATCTCCAATACAAGCTCTATCAGCAATGGGATGCATTGCACGAATACGCCAATGGCAAAGGCATCCAAATCATCGGGGACCTCCCTTTCTACGTGGGCTTTGATTCCTGCGATGTGTGGACCGATCAAGAGGATTTCCTCCTCGACCCCTCCAGCAAACAGCCCTCTTTCATCGCCGGCGTGCCCCCGGATTATTTCTCCGCGACCGGGCAAAGATGGGGCAACCCCATCTATGATTGGGACAAACTCCAGAAAGAGGAATTCGCCTTCATCATCAACCGCATCGCCCTCAACGCGAAGATCTACGATATCCTCCGCCTCGACCATTTCCGCGCCTTCGACACCTATTGGAAGATTCCCTCTTCCTGCCCAACCGCGGTGGAAGGGGCTTGGGTAGAGGCCCCGGGCTATGCCTTGTTCGACAAACTCTTCAGCAAATACCCCAACCTCAAAATCATCGCCGAAGACCTTGGCGATTTGCGTCCGGAAGTCCTCACCCTCCGCGATCATTATTCCTTCCCTGGGATGAACGTCGTCCAATTCACCTTCCACGATTACGAAATCGAGCATAAAGGGAAGTGGGACGAGGAGAATTCCGTGGTGTATCTTGGCACCCACGATAACGACACGATCCTTTCTTTCTTCTATTCTCAAAGCGAAGAGGAACAAGCCCGATGGGTCCTTGCTTTGGAAAACCTCGGCATCAGCGAGGGCACCATCTGCGAAAGGCTCATCCGCTATTCCTTGAAGAAAAAGGCCGACTATGTCTTGCTTTCCATGCAGGATATCCTCGGCTTGGATAGCTATGCCCGCACCAACGTCCCGGGGACGGTGGATGATAGGAACTGGACTTGGAAAATGTCTTCCTTCGATGAATTCGAAAGCCTGCTCCCCAAGCTTTCTTCTTTCCTCAAAGAAGAAGGAAGGGGGAATTGATGAAGAAAAAAGTTTGCCTCGTCAGCCTAGGGTGCGCCAAAAACCTCGTTGATTCGGAAGAAATGCTCGCCATGTTCCCTTCCGACCGCTTTGAGTTATCCGGCGATCCCAAAGGGGCCGATCTCATCATCGTCAACACATGCGGTTTCATCTCCAGCGCCAAAAAAGAATCCATTCAGACCATCCTCGACCTTGCTTCCTATAAGCCAAAGGCCAAACTGGTGGTCACCGGCTGCCTTGCCACCCGCTACGCTGAGGAGCTCAAGAAAGAAATCCCCGAAGCCGATCTCATCGTGCCTTTGAAGGACTATCCCAAGCTTTCCAACCTTTTCATGGAATTGCTTGGGGAAAAAGGCATCGCCCCGATGAACCCCCTGAACCGCCTTTTGGCGACGTCTTCCTATTCGGCCTATCTTCGCATTTCCGACGGCTGCAACAATTTCTGCTCTTTCTGCGCGATTCCCAATATCCGCGGTCGTTTCAAATCCAGGCCTTACGAAGAGATTATCGAAGAGGCCAAGCACCTTAAGGAAACCGGGGTCAAGGAAATCTCTTTGATCTCGCAAGACACTACGGTGTATGGAATGGACCTCAAAAACGGCAAAGACATCGTCTCTTTGTTAGACGATTTGGAAAAAATCGGCTTCTATTCCATCCGTTTGCTTTACCTCTATCCCAGCGAGATCTCCGATGAACTGATCCATAAGATCGCTGAAAGCAAGATCATCGCCCATTATTTCGACATCCCCGTCCAATGCGCTTCCGACCATCTTCTGAAGCTGATGAGACGCCACGCGCTTCAGCAAGCCACCGTCGATTTGTTCAAGAAAATCCGCCTTATCTGCCCTGACGCCATCCTTAGAACCACCCTCATCGCCGGCTTCCCCGGGGAGAATGAGGAAGATCAAAAGGAAACCCTTGCCTTCTTAGAGGACATCGGCTTCGATAAGATGGGCTGCTTCACCTATTCCCGCGAGGAGGGGACAGCTTCCTATTCATTCCCTGACCAAATCCCGGAGAAAGTGAAGAAGAAACGCCGGGATGAGCTGATGAAGCTGCAAGCGAAAATCAGCTACAGCAAAAACAAGGAGCATATCGGTGAAACGATGGAGGGCCTTGTGGTAGGGAAGCAAGGGGGCAAATACCTCCTTCGCAGCTATTGGAACGCCCCTGACGACATCGATGGCAGCATTCTCTTCAGTAGCGACGAACCTTTGCAAGAAGGCGACATCGCCAAGGTGAAGATCACTGACGCCCTCATTTACGACCTCATCGGCGAAAGGGTTGCCTAATAATTGTTTTCTTAGTAAAAGGGGCGCTTGCCCCTTTTTCTTTATTTAGCGTCGCGAACTCAGCCATCCGTATTTAAACAAGAAAGGAACGTGGTTGGTAAATAGTTAACCTAAAAAGAGGAACCAGACGTCTATAGCCGAGATCTAAGAATGAACATAGGTAGACAAAAGGGGGTCTCTTCTTATTTAACGATATAGAAGGAAGTGAATAAGCAAGGAATAAAAGCGAATTAATCCGTAGTTAATTTTGTGTTTTTGCATTGCAAAATAGGAAGGTCTCAATGTTTTATTAAGGCCTTTGAAAGAGTTGAAGAAGGGGAATGGAAATCCATTTTCGTCGCATTAACTCCTTGGCAAAACGATATTTCAGAACGTCGATTTTTATCGGCGTGAGGCGAGTTTTCATGAAAGTGAAAAAACTCCTTGCCGTGCCTAGGGGCAGGGCATATAATCTTCCTCGCCGGAAGGGTTTGTAGCGAGCTCGAACGGCTTACCGCCCTCATAGTTCAGCGGTAGAACGGATCCATGGTAAGGATCAGACCTCTTTTCGACTAAGGGTGAGGGCACCAATGGGAACTAGCCTCGGGGAGACCCGGGGTTTTCTTTATATCGCGCCCCCTTTTTGCTATACTTCACCCATGGAAAACAAAGACATCATCGGCGTCCGCATGCTCTCGGCGGCCACTTCCGTCCCCGGTCAGGGCGTCGGCAGCGCCTATATGGAGCAAGTCTCCTTAATCAAAGAGCAAACCGACCTTTTCAAGGTTTATGAGAACAAGGAAAAGGGCAGGGCCCAAATCAACCACGTTCATACGGTCAATCCTTCTTTTCGCATGAAGATGGATTCCCATCACGTCAACGTCATCTACGTTCATTTCCTCCCCACGACCCTCAACGGCTCGATCAAATTGCCCCCTCTTTCGTTCAAAATCTTCAAATCCTATGTTAAAGGAACCTACAAAAAAGCCGATGAGATCGTCGTCGTCAACCCGATTTTCATCGATCCTTTGGTGAAGATGGGCATTCCTAGGGAAAACATCACCTTCATCCCCAATTACGTCTCTTCCACCGAATTCCACCCTTTGGGGGAGGAAGAGGTGCTTAACGCGAAAAAGAAATACGGCATCGATCCGAGCAAATTCTCCGTCTTAGGGTGCGGGCAGGTGCAGACAAGGAAAGGCGTTTTGGATTTCCTAGAAACCGCGAAAGCCTTGCCTGAGGTCGAATTCCTCTGGGCGGGGGGATTCAGCTTTGGAAAGATGACCGATGGCTACAAAGAACTCAAAAAAGCCATGGAAGACGCCCCATCGAATGCCCATTTCCTCGGCTTGCTGCCAAGGGAAGAGATGAACGTCGTCTTCAACATGGCCTCCCTGTTCTTCATGCCTAGCTTCGACGAACTCATGCCGATGTCCATCTTGGAAGCCTGCGACTGCAAAAAACCGTTGCTGCTACGCAACCTCGACCTCTATCCCGGCATTTTCTTCGATCATTACGCCGCCGCCTCCGACGTCGCGGGGTTCGTTGATCAAATCAAGAAATTCGCCTCCGACGAATCCTATTATTCAAACTACGTCAAAGAAAGCGAGAAGATCGCCGAATTCTATTCCAAAGAGCACGTCGCTTCCTTATGGAGAGAGTATTACCCCCGCATATTGAAGAAGTGGCAATCCAAAAAGAAAATTCGCTTCTGAAAGAAAGGATAAAACCATCATGAAAATCTCAGTCACCGCCGAAAGCACCATCGATTTGCCGAAGTCGATCCTCAACGAATTCTCCATCCGCACCGTCCCCTTTATGGTCGCGATGGGGGAGAAAACGGGATTAGACGGAGAAATCACCCCGGAAGAGGAATTCGCCTACACCGAGCAAACCGGCCTTCTTCCCCATACCTCCGCCGTCAATCCCTTCCAATATGAGGAATTCTTCCGCGACGTTTTGAAAAGCTGCGACCACATCATCCATTTCTCCCTTTCCTCAGGCATCTCCAAAGCCTATGAGAACGCCTGCTTGGTCGCTAACGAGGATGAATTCAAAGGGAAAGTCGACGTCATCGACACCCTTTCTCTTTCTACCGGCATCGCCTTGCAGGCCATCGCCTGCAAAAAGACCCTCGATGAAGGCAAAACCTTGGAGGAAGCCTTAAAGATAGCAACCTCCCGCATCCCTTCTTGCCAAGCCTCCTTCTCCCTTGAATCCGTCGATAATCTCTACAAAGGCGGAAGGTGCTCGAAACTTGCGATGCTTGGCGCCAATCTGCTCAAAATCAAGCCTTCCATCTACGTCGAAAACGGCAAGATGTTCCCGGGAAAGAAGTATCGTGGCCCGATGGATAAGGTCGTCTCCGCTTACATCGACGAGACCCTTGAAAAATTCCCAACCCCCGACAAATCCCTCGTTTTCATCACTTATTCAAGCGCGACCAACGAAGCCTTGGAGGTCGCCATCAAAAAACTCAAAGAAGCCGGGTTCGAACGCATTGAGCCAACGACCGCCGGAGCCACGATCTCCTGCTATTGCGGCCCCCATTGCCTTGGGATCCTCTATTTCAACGACGGGGAGAAAGCATGAACAGAAAATCTCTGACCTCTTTTTTGCTCCTCCCTTTGCTTCTGTCTTGCTCTAGCGCCAAGGGGGCTCCTAGCAAAGAGGATTACATCTCCTCCTTGCCTTTGTTTGATTCCTCTTCCTCTTTGCGCGTCCTTCAGCTCACCGACATCCATTGGAACTTCACCACGGATATGAGCAAGGAGAAACTCTACCTCTCCGCTTTGGTCAAAAACGCCAATCCCGACGTCATCATGACCACCGGGGACAACATCCTTACCGCCAGCAAAGAGAACTTCGAAACTCTCTTCGACCTTTTCGAGTCCTTTACCGAACTCCTTGGCCACGACCTCTATTATGGCGTCACCTGGGGCAACCACGATCAGCAAGGCCTCTTCGATCCCTATTTCCCCGGGAGGCTAGCAAGCTCGAAAAAGCATTCCCTTTACAAAGAGATCGATGACGATCTCCGCGGGGAATCCAATTACGTCGTCTCTCTCACCAAATCCGGCAAGCCGATTTGGCAGCTTTACGCTTTAGACACCAACTCTTTGCATTATTCCTTCCCTTCCTTCTCTTATTCCTACGACGTCGTCTCCGACGAGCAGATCGCTTGGTATGAAGAAGAGACTTTGCTTGCCAAAAGCCAATACGCCAACGTGCAAAGCCTGATGTATTTCCATATCCCTTTATGGGAGACGGCCTACGCTTATAATCTTTATTCCGCCAAAGAAGCCCCGGGCGTTTTAATTGAGGCCTCGGGCGAATGCCGCGAGAAGGAGTGGGACATCGAAGGCCTTGGGAGCACGCCCGTGTATGCTGGCTACAAACGCAGCGCCCTCTTCGCCAAAGCGGAAGAACTTGGCAACTGCCACGCGATGTTCTATGGTCATGATCACGTCAATGATTTCGCCGCGTCCTATTCCCTTTCCTCTTCCTCTCGGCCCATCGCCCTTTGCTATGGGCTTAAATCGGGATCTGGATTGACCTATAACGGGGACATGATCGGCGGGAACCTCGCCGTTATATCCGAGGATGGCACCTCGAAGCTATACCGTTGCTTCCAAACTTACCAGTCTGATTATTCTTCTGGAAACGGCTACGCCGAGGAGGAGATGTTCTGATGAAACCCTTGACCCGAAAAATCCTCCTCCTTGTCGCGGAGGCCTTGCTTTATTGCCTCTCTGGCGTGACTTTGTTCCAAGTTCTCTGGCTTTTCATCCAAGACATCAATTCCACGGACAGCTCTCTTCTGCCTTTGCTTCCATATTACCTTTCTTGTTTGCTTCCGATGTACCTCACTATCATCATCCATCATATCCGCCACGCGAATAATCAAGTATTCAAGAAGAAGTGGATGAAATGGAATTCCATCGTCTTGTTCGTTCTTTCAATCTTTATCCTTCTCCTTGATGTGCTCTATATTGGGAAGAAGTTCTATCCTGGGCTAAACGCGCATAGAGGCGGACCTTTATTCCCGTTGTCCTCGATTCTTTTCTGCCTGTTCACTGCGGTTGTGGCGGTGGTCATCTTCGCTTTCCAGACCAAAAAACTCTTCCATTACGACGAATCCTCAAGATTGCCAGAGAGGAAGCTGACCCCTCTTTGCTATGTCGGCGTCGCCCTCTGCGCGAGTTTTGCCTGCGGGTTCTTGGGTGATTTCCTCCTCTTCCCGGTGATGATGGATTATAGCCTTGCTAATTTCTGGCTCACGCTGCCGATTTATCTCCTTATGCTTTTCCCTTCCCTTTGCCTTTTAGCTAGGGACCTCGCCTATACTTTCTTGCCCTCTTCAAAGCTCCAGGTTTGGAAAATGAAAGGCTACACCGTCGAACTTGTAATAGGGGTCGTCTTGGTTGCGTGGATGTGCGTTTCTCTGCTTGTTAACCCCAACTGCATCATCGATTCGATGACCGCCCATTTCCCCATCGACTTCATGGCCTCCAAACTCATCGGGCCTTATGCCCTTTTCTTCCTTGGGCTGTTAACTCCTTTATGCCCCTTCATGTTCTATCTTTTCGTAGACAAAAACGCGTGACCTTCCTTTGGAAGGGGGTTGCGCGTTGAACTTAGCGGCGGTAATATTCTCTTGCGGAAACCCAGATATTGGTTCCGCCGATCGTCAACATAATCGGAGTGGCCTTCGGACCGCTCCTTTTTATTGAAGGAGGGCAAAATGGAAGAAGAAAACAAAGTCACGAGCTTATTGGAGCAACCTTTGAAAGAGAAAGGCTATGACCTTTCTTCGGTTGCCTACCACAATTCCGCCGAAGGCATGAAACTGGAGGTTGTGGTGGACCGCGTCGAGCCCATCGGGCTTGAAGACATCGTCAGCCTCTCGGGCTTCATCTCCGATATCCTTGATGAGAACGATCCCATCAAAGGGGCCTATACCCTCGACGTCAGCTCCCTAGGCGCGGAGAAGCCGATTGCCTTGGATAAGCTTGGACTATACATCGGCAAATACGTCAACCTTCATCTTTCTCGTCCCTACAAAGGGGAGAACATCCTCGAAGGCACGTTGGAGAGTCTCGAAGAAGGCCAATTGACCCTATCCTTCCTCTCCAAAGCCAAAAAAGTCGAAGCGAGCTTCCCCGTCATAGACGTGGACAAAGCCCGCCTCGCCATCAAATTCTGATTTCAATTTAAAAGGAATACATTTATGAAAATCGACATCAAAGCATTCATCTCGGCCCAAGAGGAAGTCTCCAAAGCCAAAGGCATCAGCGACGAAGACGTCCTCAACGCCCTCACCGAAGCCGTCAAAGCCGCCTACATCCGCTATCTTGGCGGAGGCGTCAAAGACATGCCAGACCCCATCGTCAGATGCGAAATCGACGTTGAGAACAAAACCGCGCCGATCTCTTTGAGCCAAGTCAAAACCGTCCGTGACGAAGTCGAGGACGACATGCTCGAGATCGAGACCGAAGAAGCCAATGATGGCTTGGAAGAGCCCAAATACAAAGACGGGGACGAATTCGTCATCCCCGCCGACCCCGATGAATTGACCAAAGTCTTCACCATCGCCGTCAAGAGCTCTTTCCGTCAGAAACTCGCCGAGGCCGAAAGAAGCGCCCTCTACGAGATCTACAAAGACCACATCGGCGAGATGATGAACGGCACTGTCGAAAGGGCCGACGATCGCTCCATCTCCGTCAACATCGGCAGGACTACCGTTGAACTTTCCCGCCACGAGCTCATCGGCGATGAATTCTTCCGCAGCGGAGACCCCATCAAGGTCTACATCCAGAAAGTCGAATCCGCAGCCGCCCCCGAGCCTGGCAAAAAGCCCCGCGGACCTCAGATCGAGGCCACGCGTTCCTCCGAAGGCTTCCTCAAGAGGCTCTTCGAAGAGGAGATCCACGAAATCTACGACGGCACCGTCGTCATCAAAGCCATCGCCAGGAAAGCCGGCGTCCGCTCCAAAGTCGCCGTCTCTTCCAACAATGACGACGTCGATCCGACCGGCGCCTGCATCGGGCAAGGCGGCAGCCGCATCCAGAAAATCGTCTCTCAACTCGGCAATGGCAAAGCCAAAGAGAAGATCGATGTCATCGCCTATTGCAACGACCTCGCCCTCTTCGTCGCCGAAGCCTCCCGCCCCGCCCAGGTCCTTGGCGTGAAACTCGAGGATGAAGACGAATACGGCAAACGCCATGCCTACGCCATCATCCATGACGGCGATTTCCCCCTTGCCATGGGCAAATACCGCTCCAACGCCGACCTCGCCCGCAAACTCACCGGCGTCAGCATCGAATACCTTGAGCAATCCACCGCCGAGGAGAAAGGCATCGAATACACGCCTATTGAAGAGCTCCGCTTGAAGGAAGAGAACTTCAAGAAAGAGAAAGCCCGCCTCGAATATCTGAAGAAGACCCAGGAAGAGGCCGCCAGGAAAGCCGCTGAAGAAGAGGCCCTCCGCCGCCGTTTGGAAGAAGAGGCCCTTGCTAGAGAAAAGCAAGAAGCCGAATTGAAAGCCAAGGAAGAGGCCGAGGAGAAGGAGGCCAAAAAGCCTTCCATCGCCCCGATCACCCCGGCTGAGGCTCCCAAAACCGGCGCCAAGCCCGAGGAATTCCCGGCCGAGGCCACCAACCCGGCTCTTGCCGCCCTTGCCGCGATGAAAGCCGCCGAGGAGGCCAAAGCCGCTTCTACTAGCGAAGAAAGCCCCGCCCCCTCCGTCGAAGAGGGCAAGGAAGAGATCCGCAGGGAAGTTCAGACCACGACGACCCTTTCCGACCTTGAGGCCCAACTCGAAGCCTCCAAAGAGAAGAAGACCCGTCCCGCCAAGAAAGGACGCCCCCGCAAGATCACCGAAGAAGAGGTCAAGCGCGAGGTCGTCAAACCCGTCTCCAACGAGAACGCGATGCCCGTCTATACCGAAGAGGAGCTCGCCAAGATCGAGGAAGAGGAAGCCGCCAACGGTTATGATGGCGACATCGAATCCGACGAGGACATCGATCAAGACTACGCCGACTACGATCAATATTACGACGACGAGAAATAAGGGGAGATTATGAAGAAGGAGAACACGCGAATGGACGCTTGCTCTAGGGTGCGTTACCCTAAAGATAAGCTTTTCCGCATCGCCGCTTCTCCTTCCCCTTCTCTTGAGGAAGATTGCCCGCTCTTAGGCAGGGGCGTCTACCTCCTCAAAGACAAAGCCACCATTGCAAAGGCAAGGCAAAAGAAGATTCTTGAGCGCGCCTTCAAATGTGGCGATTTATCCGATTTGTATTCAAAGATGGAGGAAAAACTATGAAAGAAAGAGCCCTTTCTTTCCTCGGCATCCTCAACCGGGGCAAGTCCACGCTCATCGGCGGGGCTTTGCTCAACGCCAAAAAACTAAGTGTGTTGCTGCTCGCTAGCGATTGTTCCAAAAACAGCGAGAAGCAACTCCGCTCCCTAGCCGCTTCTTTATCTTGCCCCATCCTAGAAGGGGCAAGCCAAGAAGAGCTAGGCAAAGCGCTAGGCTATGATACGTTGTCTGGAGTTGGCGTCACTAACGTCAAAGCCGGGAAAGCATTGATTGAAAAATGGAACAGCAAGGAGTGAGCATATGAAGAAAAAGACCTATTATTCGAAAAAAGACAGCGGTGGGAACTCCTCCCACGCTAACCACAGGGTAAGCAACTTCCAAGAGAGGAACCCCAATAGGAAAGAGGATTACGCCAAAGTCAATGGCGGAGTCTTCGTCTATTCCAAGCCTCTCACCGTCGCTGAGCTTTCCAAAGCCATCAACGTGCCCGCCCCGGCCATCATCAAATTCCTCTTTTTGCAGGGGAAGGCCGTGACCATCAACCAATTGCTCGACGATGAGGCCATCGGGACCGTCTGCCTCCAATTCAACTACGATTTCAAAAAGGAACAGATCGTTGATGCCACCCACTTCGAGGACATCCAGATCAACGACGCCCCCGAGGACCTTGAGCCTCGTCCAGCCGTGGTCACCATCATGGGCCACGTCGACCATGGCAAGACCACCCTCATCGACGCCATCCGTTCCTCCCACATCGTTGACACCGAAGCCGGCGGCATCTCCCAGGAGATCGGCGCCTATCAAAAGGAAGTCCACGGCTCGAAAATCACTTTCATCGACACCCCAGGGCACGCCGCCTTCACCGCGATGAGGGCCCGCGGAGCCTCCGTCACCGACATCGTCGTTTTGGTCGTCGCCGCCGATGACGGCGTCATGCCGCAGACCCTTGAGGCCATCGACCATGCTAAAGCCGCCGGGAGCCCGATCATCGTCGCCATCAACAAAATGGATATGCCCGGCGCCAATCCGCAAAGGGTCAAGGAGCAGCTGATGGCCCACGACGTCATCTCCGAAGATTACGGGGGAGACGTGATGATGTGCGAAATCAGCGCCAAAAACGGCGATGGCATCGATGATTTGCTCGACGCCATCATCCTTAAAGCCGAAATGATGGAACTTAAGGCCAATCCCAAACGCTATGCTTCAGGCACCGTCTTGGAGGCTAGCTTAGACAAAGGCGAAGGCCCCAAAGCCACCCTGTTGGTCCAAAACGGTACCCTTTCTAGCAGCGATTACGTCGTCGTCGGGGATATCTATGGCAAAGTCAGGCGTATGACTAACGAGTATAAGAAAGTGCTCAAAGTCGCCGACCCCAGCACCCCGGTTTCCGTTATAGGTCTATCTGGCGTCCCTAGCGCAGGCGACCGCTTCATGGCTTTCCCCACCGAGAAAGAAGCCAAGGACATTGCCTTCAAACGCGCCCTTGAGAAGCAGCAGATCTCCCGCGCCGGCAGCGCCGCGATGTCGCTAGAAGATCTCAACAACCTCATCAATGCCGGCAAAGTCAAAGACCTCAACGTCATCGTCAAAGCCGATACCGATGGCACCGCCGAAGCGCTTAAGGTCAACCTTGAGAAGCTTTCCAACGACTCGGTGAAGGTTCATGTCCTCGCTGCCGCAAGCGGGGCGATCTCCGATTCCGACGTCTTGCTCGCCCAGGCTAGCCACGCGATCATCTTCGGCTTCAACGTCCGCCCTGACGCCAGAGTCAAAGCCAAGGCTGAGGAAGCCCACGTCGAAATCCGCCTCCACAAGATCATCTACGAGCTCCTCGATGAGATGGAAGCTGCGATGAAGGGCATGATTTCCATCGAGAAAGTCGAATCCGTCACCGGGCAGGCCGAAGTCAGGCACATCTTCAAAATCACCCACGTCGGCACCGTCGCGGGAAGCTATGTGACCTCCGGCATCCTCAAAGCCAAATCCAAAGCCCGTCTCATCCGCGATGGCGTGGTCATCTACGATGGAGAGCTCGGTTCGCTCCAACATGGCAAAGACGCCGTCAAGGAGATGAAGCAGGGCTATGAATGCGGCTTGACGATCTCCGGATATAACGACCTCAAAGTCGGCGACATCGTCGAAGGCTATGAGATGGTGGAGAAGAACTGATGGCCAACCGTCCTGGGCGCATTAAAGCCCTTATCGAAAGGAACGTCATGGACATCGTCCGTGGCGAGATCAAAGACCCTAAGATCGGCATGGTCTCCGTCAATGAGGTCGAGGTCAATTCCGATTCGACCCAAGCCAAGGTCTACGTCACCTTCTTCGGCGCCAAATACCCTCATCAGGCCTTTGAGCAGCTCAAAAAGAAGGAGGGCTATGTCCGAACCTCCTTAGCCAAGAAGATGGACCTCTACAAAGTCCCGAAGATCGTCTTCGTCTACGACGAATCCTTCGATAGGGCCGATAGGATCGAAAAGGCTTTGAAGAAAGAGGAAGAAGACCTCGCCTCTTTAAACAAAGGGAAATAAACTACGATAAAACCCAATCCTTAGAAGTCGCACGTTAGGGTTTTATAAAAGCAAAGAAATCGCGTAGCTATCGTCATTGGTGGCTACGCTTTTCTATTGGTCTGGCTTTATTGGTTCTGAAGGGTGGAGGTTATTTCTATCTCTTGCGGTGATATTCATCGGCTTTCTCGGTTTATGGGCAAGGATCTTGCTGAGGAGTTATCTTGCTATCTTAGAGTCAGGCTTTTTCGCGTTAACGCGAACAAAAACGGATAAATACAATTTAGCATTCAAACGATTGCGTTCTTAACCAATGCTTAGCAACGGCATCAAGCCCTTCCAAAAAGCCACTGAATAATTTATTGTAAATATATATTATTCTATAACTCATTGCGAAAGGAGAACTGCATATGAGAAAAAGATTGTTGGCGATTTCTTTGCTGCCCTTGCTTTTGGTCGGCTGCAATAAGGCTAGTGACAATGAGTCCACGCCAAATAAGACGGATGGAACTTCATCCGAGACGATAGATAAGACGGAGGGGAGTACGTCCGAGACGATAGATAAGGATACTTCCGAAAAAGAATCCGATACAACTCTTGATAAGGAAACCCTCTATAAGCAATTCAAAAGCGGGTTCGATGCTTTCTTTTCGGATGAGCAGAACCTTACTTACGAATGCCAGATGACGATGTCTGGCGTTGATGAAGACGTAAACTATAAGGCCATAACTCGGGGAAAAGGCACGCACGATAGAGAAAACGGACTTTTCTACAATGAGAGGAATAGTTATTTGGTGGATTCAGAGACCGATACCGAAACTTTGTTCCAAAACGACGTCAATTACGTCGGTGTCGTCGACGGCGAAAATATGTATTACGAAAAGGAAGGCGAAGATAAGACGAAGTATGTCGTTGATCAATACTATCATTCCATAGCCTACGAAGACGCCATGAGCGAATGGGGCCTTAACGACATTGAGTATGTCTTTGAAAATGCCTCTAGTTTTGAAATGGCTGAGGCTGCCGTCAAATATTTGATTGGGTCAACTGGAACGACGATTGGCTGCGATATCGGCAACTCAGAACAAGGAATTACGTTCACGATTAAGATGGAACAAGAAGATCGTGGCAATTATTATCTTGCGAAGACTGTTGGCAGTTATGCGTTTGTTGTTAAGGACGGGTTCCTTTGCAAAACGACCGTGTCTTATACCGAAGACGAATATTATCCAAACGGCACGACGTCTTCTAGCTCTGGCTTATTTGAATGCAATTTAGAAAAAGGATTTGATGAGTCACTTTTCAAGACGTTCCAAGACTTTTCTTCCTATACGATAAGCGCGACTGGAGTAAAAATGGATGTTGACGTCTTTTATGAAGACTACCATTGCCGTTCTATCAATTATTATTTGGGCTCTGATATCGAATTGGATGGTTATATGCTGAGCTGTTTTGACGGGTTGTATTACGATAAGGACTTCACGATCCCT
>CAVGXP010000028.1:8230-14304 GCA_963633165.1 bacterium | reverse complement strand
CTTCATCAATCTCATTGGCGGAATCTTTTTCTTGCTGGCTTAACGAATAAGCATAGGCTTCTTTGCCCAATTCTTCATAACGAGTCAGGAGTTCTTTTCGCGTCTTTAAGGCATTTTCGCTGATCCAAGGATAAGAATGGGTAAAACCTTCCTTGAGTCTTTTCTTAACCCTTGAGCTTTCTAAGACCGCTTCATAGGTTGAAGCGGATAAGGGCACAGTCGAATCCTCGCTTCCATGGACCAAGTAGGCTTTGCCTGAAAAGGAGTTTATCCCTTCTTTAGAGGAAAGGTGGCGGTCCTCGCCGGCGATGCTAGATAAGCCCCAATCGAAAGTGAGCGCGTTAAAATCGGCAAATCCGCCGACGTAATTCCTCGCCATGGCAAGCATCTCCCCTTCCATGGTGTCGAATCCGGAGATGGAGATAACCCCAGATATCGGGGACGTGTATGCGTAATTCAAACTAGCACACACCGAATAGGCGCCCCAGGAATAGCCAAGCAAATAAAGGGAAGACAGCGGAGCGTAGAATTCGTTTTGGCTAAATAGGAATTCGAGAGCGCTCCTGACGTCGTATGCCCCTTGGGCCAAGGAGGGGATGCCTTCCCCACCGCTATTGCCCGAAGAAGAAAGATCGAAAGCAAAAACGTCGTAATCTTGCCTTAGCAAGAAATCGTCGATGGCAGCAATGGGGCCATCGCTATAATCGTTAAGGCCGTGGACGACTACAAAGGTTCCTTTTGGATCGTCAACCGAATAGAAATAGCCTTTTAAATCATCTCCACTAGAAGATTTGAAACCGACTTCTTGCCGTTTTGACAAAGAAGGATAGTCAACGCGGGTTTTGCAGGTCAGTTCATCAAAATCATTGAGGTTATCTCCCGTAGACAAACGGCGATTGAACAAAGCCGAATTCACGCATAGGCAGGCGACATAGCCGCCTAGGAAATAAAGCAAGCATAGCGAAACTACGATGGAACTAGAAATGACTATGACATTTTTCTTTTTCATTCCTATTCCCCTAAGCATGCTAGCGGGCAGAAATAGACGCCCGAGCTGCTGCGATAGGCTTTGCTATCGTTGGTAATGACCATCAAGAAAGTAGGCAGGCCTATCATTTTCTCCGGATTCCTCGAATCGTAAATCAGGATTTTTCGCTTCAATTCAAGCAGTTGTTTCTCACCGAATTTGGCATCTTTGCTGCCCAAACGGCATTGGATTAAGGCGTATTTGCCTTTGCCACTAAAAAGCACCAAATCCGATTTGAGGCCGAAACGGTCCTCGTAATATTTGACCTTGCCATCGCTTCCTGAGGAATAGACCTTGAGGTCTCTGGCGCAGGCACCTTCGAAAAGGCGCTGCAACAATAAAGGATCTTTTTTTAGATCCCCCTCACCCTTCTTTTGGAAAGCCAAAGCCAAAGAGGGGTCCACGAATTCCTTCTTCGGGAGGCGTCTGATCGTGGGGCTGGCTTTGATTGGGGGATACCAGGCCTCGATTTCATCAAGGATCAGCAAACGCCTCAAGGCGTTGATGACATCATAGAGCGTGCTTTCGGCCAAAGAGGGGTCAACGCCCCGCAAATCGCGGAGCATGTCGGTGTTCTTTTCAATGGTTCCGACAGCGGAGGCGTAACGCTTCAAAATAGCGGATAAACGTTTGTCGCTTTGCTCGGTTTTGCTTTCCTTGGCAATCAACCCTTTAAGGAGAGATGAAGCGATTTTCTTAGGGTAGGCATTGCCGGTTTTCCCTAATGTAGAGGGATATCCACCTTTACCTAGATGGAAGCAAAGCTGATCGAGGGTGAAGGAAGAAGAGGCGCCGAAAGAATCTTCATAAGCCCCGGAGAAGAGCCCTTTAAGGGAAATGGCCCCGCTGGAGAGCCCTTCCTCATAAAAAGAAAGGGTGCGTAAAGTTAAATGCGACATTCCCGTGGAGCGTGAGCTCGTATAGATGGCTTTGCCGCTTTGACTTTCTAATAAATCGTAATCAAGGTCTAATCCATCGACCCCGTGGCTGCCTTTTCCTGCAAACGCCATGGAGGGGTTGATGTCCAAGGCTAGGGCGCTTTCTTTATCGGATAATGCTTTTTTGACGTCGAAATAGCGGTCGCTGACTTTCTTTAGCAAAGCGGTCTTGCCGGTGCCTAAAGCGCCTTCAACGATGACGAAATCGCCTTCTTTTAACTTGGAAAGAATATGTTTCTCAAGGATTCGCGTTCTATAAGCCATATTCGGATTGTAGTTATTTGTTCCTTTTTCCGCTAGTCTTTTTAAAACTGATCTTAATCAATTTGCCGTTTATGAAGGGGTTATACCCCTTCTTCTCCCCCAATCGGGTATAATCCCTTTGATGTCTTATCTGCCTTTGCACATTTATTCCGGAGACTCGATGCTAAGAAGCGCTTTGACGCTGAAGCGCATCGGCGGACTCGGGCAAAAATACGCCTTGCCTTATTTAGCGATATCCGACTACGGGACTTGCTCTGGGTTCCCGGAGATTTACCGCATGGCCAAAGTCATCAACGCCAAGCCAGTCTTTGCGATGGACGTCGAAATCGAAGGCAATCTCCTCTCTTGCTTCGTCGAAAGCGAAGAAGGATATCGGAACCTCCTTCATATCGACCGTCTCTTCTCCGACAAAGAGTTGACCCTCGATTTGCTGAAGTCGCACTCCTATGGCCTCCACATCGTCTTAAGCTCGGAAAACAGTTTCCTGCGTTCTTACTACCGTCAGCAAGCCAAAGAAATACCCGCCTTGCTGCAATCTTTCTCTCATGGCATCACCAATTTCTATTTAGGGATTCCTTATCTTCCAGAGGAGAATTCCTTTGTTTCCTTCCTAAGGAATTTCGTTAAGGAATACCCCTATCAAACATTGGCTTTCCCCCACATCCTCTACCAAAAGAAAGAGGATGAAATCGCTTTGGAAATCGTAAGGGCGATCGCCTCGAAATCGAATTTGCAGGAAAAGAAGGCCGAAGGATACCGTTATTACCTTTCACAAGAAGAAGCCGACGCTTATTTCTCTAACGAAGAAACAGAAGCCGATTTTGCTTTGGCGGAGAAATGCAGCAATTTCGTCTACCTTTCCAAGCGCGGCGGGCTTTTGGTCTTCCCCAATCCTTTAGGCCTCAGCAGCGAGGAATATCTCCGCAAACTCGCTTATGAGGGGCTAGAGAAAAAGAATCCGGGATATGGGGAGAACTACAAGCAAAGGCTCGAATACGAGCTCTCCGTCATCGCCAAGATGGGGTATTGCGATTATTTCCTCCTCGTCCAGGATTACGTCAATTACGCTAGGAGCGTCAACATCTCCGTGGGCCCAGGACGTGGCTCCGGGGCGGGATCGCTAGTCTCCTACGCTTTGGACATCGTCTCCCCCGACCCCATCGAGAACGACCTCCTTTTCGAACGATTCCTCAACCCGGAGAGGCAGTCGATGCCTGATATCGACGTCGACTTCGCCGACATCCGAAGGGATGAAGTCATCGAATATCTCAAACGCAAATACGGCAAAAACCGCGTATCCCACATCTTGACCAAGCAGACGATGCTAGGCAAAGCGGCGATAAGAGACGTCGGCAGAGTTTTCAATTTCGAGCAATCCCAAATCGATCTGCTCGCCCAAGCCGTAAACTCGAGCATGGATCTTAGGTCCAATTACAAGAGCAACCCCCGTTTCAGAAGTCTCGTCGATTCGGATTCCTATTACCTTCAGATCGTAAGCCTCGCTTCCAAAATCGAGAACCTCCCCCGCCAAAGCGGTTTGCATGCGGCCGGGGTTATCATTAACGACACTCCCCTTGACGAATGCCTGCCCGTATCCGATCAAGAATACACGGGCTACGTTTCCCAATACGAAATGAGCTACCTCGAGGAACAGGGTTTCCTCAAGATGGACCTTTTGGGCTTAAGGAATTTGACTCTTGTCGACCGTTGCATCGAAAACATCAAAATCTCAAAAGGAATCAGTCTCGACTACCGCAAGATTCCTCATAAAGACAAAGACGCGATCGCCCTTATCGCCTCGACGAAGACGAAAGGGCTGTTCCAACTAGAATCTAGCGGCATGAACCGGGCAATAAGAGAGCTCCGCCCGGAATCTTTCGATGACATCGTCGCTCTTTTGGCCCTATTCCGCCCAGGCCCAATGGCTTTCATCTCCGATTACGCCAGGCGGAAAGACGGCAAAGAGAAAATCACCTACCTCGATCCTTGCTTAGAGGAGATCCTCTCCCCCACCTATGGCATCATCATCTATCAGGAGCAGATCATGAAGATGGTTCAGGCCTTGGCGGGGTTTAGCTATGGCCAAGCGGATTTGTTCCGCAGGGCAATCTCCAAAAAAGACGCGGCCAAGCTCTCCTCTTTGAAGACTTCCTTCATCGACGGGTGCTTGAAGATGGGCCGAAGCAAGGAGATCGCCGAGAAAGCCTATAACCTCATCTACAAGTTCGCCGATTATGGCTTCAACAAATCCCACTCCGTAGCCTACGCGATGCTCGCTTGCCAAATGGCTTATCTTAAGGCCCATTATCCCGAGGATTTCTATTGCGTGATCCTTGATGAGACCAAGCTCACCGATTCAGCTTTGATCTCGGAATTACGAAGCTGCGGGATCAAACTCCTTCTTCCCGACATAAATTCGCCAACCCTGCGCTTCAGCCATAACGAAAATGGCATCCGTCTGCCTCTAACCGCAATCAAAGGGCTAAGCGCAAGCCTGCTCCCCTCAATCATCGACGAAAGGAATACGAACGGGCCTTTCGAGGACTATTTCTCTTTCGCTTGCAGGATGTATAGCAAGGGGCTCAAGGAAGCCGATCTGCTACGCTTGATTGATGCTGGATGCTTCGATTCATTAAACAAAGAAAGGGCGAGCCTGCGCGCTTCAAGCAAACCGGCTTTGCATTATGCCGAAGTCGCCAGCGATTTCTATTCCCAGCCAAGCCTATTGCCCTTCGAGCTCCCCGAACCCACTTTAACCTCAATCAAAGGGGATAGGATGTACGATTTGCTCTGCGAAAGGGACGTCCTTGGCATGATGATCTCCGGTTCTCCGTTAGAAGGGAAGAAAGAGCAAATCCAATCCCTTGGATTAAAGCCCCTATCCTCTATGCAAGAGGGAGGGAATTCAGGCAAGACGGTGGGCATCATCAATTCGGTAAAAACCATCTTGACCAAAAAGGGAAGCCGGATGGCTTTTCTCAGGCTATACGATGAATCTAGCGAACAGGAATTCGTGATGTTCGAGGTGGCTTACAATTCCTCTTACGCCGCCTTGAAAGAAGGCAATATCGTGTCAGTTTCCTATCAGAAAGACAGGCGAAACGAAGGAAAATACCTCGCCACAAGCGTCGAAACGCTGCCTTAAAGGAGAAAACAATGGAAAACAAAAAGCATCTTTACGTGATCGATGGGAACTCCTTGCTGTTCCGGGCCTATTTCGCGACCAGCTATGGCGGTCCGGACACCATCATGAGGACCAGCACGGGGATCCCGACCAACGCGATCTTCGCCTTTTCCAATATGATCGCCAAAATCCTTTCCTCCTTCAAAGGCGGGGAATCCATCTTCGTGGGCTTCGACTGCGATTCAAAGACTTTCCGCAAAGAGGAATTCGAAGCCTACAAAGCTAACCGCAAACCCACTCCCAGCGACCTCATCGCCCAATTTCCCATATCAAGGGAGCTTTTGCAGACTTTAGGCGTCTGCCATTATGAGGAACATGGCGTCGAAGCCGACGATCTCTGCGGGACGATCGCCAAAAAGGCCGCTTCGGAAGGGTATACGGTAGACGTCTACACCTCGGATAAGGATTATCTCCAGCTCGTCGATTCCTCCATCACCGTCAATCTACTGAAAACCGGCCTTTCCTCAATGAATGCGATAACCCCGGAGGAGATGGTCGCCCAATTCGGTTTCAGCCCCAAGCAAATCATCGATTTCAAAGGATTGCGCGGGGACTCTAGCGATAACCTCCCGGGCATCAAAGGCATCGGGGACAAAGGGGCTACCACCCTGATCCAAACCTATGGCAGCTTTGACGCGATTATCGAGGCCGCCAAGCAAGG
>CAVGXP010000028.1:0-7958 GCA_963633165.1 bacterium | reverse complement strand
CCTTCCCCAGCAAAATCGGCGTTGCCTTGGACCTTGACGAAGAGGATTACCACAATTCCGAAATTTATGGCATCGCCATAAGTTTTGGCGAGCACTGCTATTACGAAAGCAAGGAGGATATGCTTAAGGATTCTTTCTTGCTGGAGGCGTTAAAAAACGAAAGCATCGCCAAAAACGCCTACGATTCGAAGTCCTTATCTATCGGGGCGAAGCGGCTTGGCATAGCAATTAACGGCGTCGCTTTCGATTTGCTTTTAGGCGCCTATTCTCTAGATTCCTCTAGCGGCTCAATAAAAGGGATGGCGGCCTATTTCGGCGCTTCAATCCCCGAAGAAGGCTTAAGCCTGCTTGACCCATCTCACCCTGAACTGACCGCTTTCTTGGCCAACATGGCTTTGCTTAAGGAAAAGGATTGCCGCAAGGCTTTGGAGGCCCAGTCCTCCTATTCCCTTTACCAAGAGATTGAATTCCCGCTGGCGAATATCCTCGCCGAAATGGAAAGCGAAGGCTTCCCCGTTCATAAGGAAGTGCTAGAAAGCATCGGGGAGGATTTCAAAAAGAAGCTCGTAGCCGCCGAAAAAGAGGTTTACGCCTTAGCCGGGCATAGTTTCAACATCGCTTCCCCAAAGCAAGTTGGCGAGGTTTTGTATAACGAAATGGGCCTCCCCCATTCTAAGAGCATGTCCACCAGCGCGGAGACGTTGCTATCTTTGTCTTTCCAAGCCCCCATCGCCGGTAAGATCCTCGAATACCGGAAATACGCGAAGCTTTTAGGGACCTACATCGAAGGGCTTTTGCCCCATATTGGCGGGGATGGCAAAATCCACACCTGCTTCAACCAAGCCCAAACCGCGACCGGCAGGCTATCTTCAAGCAACCCCAATTTGCAGAACATCAGCGCCAGGGACCCCGAAGGAAAGCAGATAAGGAAAGCCTTCTATTACGACGACCCCGACATCGCGATCCTTTCAATGGATTACCATCAGATAGAACTAAGGATATTGGCCGCCCTTTCAGGTTGCAAAGCCTATCAAGAGGTTTTCCAAACCAATAGGGACGTGCATGAGGAAACCGCGCGGAGAATCTTCAATATCCCCCAAGGGGAAAGCGTTCCCTCCGAGCTTAGGAGAAGGGCGAAAGCCATCAATTTCGCGATCATCTACGGGACCACCCCTTTTGGGCTAGCCGAACAAATCGGCACCAGCCCAAAGCAAGCTTCCGAAGTCATCGAATCCTTCTATTTGGCCTATCCTGAAATCAGAGACTATCTCAACAAAATCATCTCCGAGGCCCAAAGAAAGGGATACGTGGAGACGATTTTAGGAAGAAGGCGTTATCTCAAAGACCTCACCGATCCTAGCTACATGAAGCGAGAAGCCGCCAAGCGGGCCGCTTTGAACGCGCCGGTCCAAGGCTCGGCCGCGGACTTGATCAAGAAGGCAATGATCTCCATCTCCTCTTTCTTAAAGCAAGGGGGATACCAGACCAAAATGGTTCTTCAGATCCACGACGAATTGCTTTTCAAAGGACCCCTCGACGAGCTTAAATCCCTCGAAGGCGAATTGGGGCGTCTGATGACTGAAGCCATGGACCTCCCGGTGAACCTTACCGTGGAATCAAGCATCGGCAAAACCTGGTATGAGGCCAAAGACTGATTATGCCTGAACTCCCAGAAGTCGAAAACGTCCGCTTGGCCCTCTTTTCCGTTCTCATCGGCAAAGAGATCATTTCAGTTGAGGTCCTCCGCGGACAAAATATCGATACACCCCTGCCTTATTTCTTATCAACGTTGCCTCATAAGCGATTCGTCGATATTCAGCGCAAAGGCAAATACCTCCTTTTCAAACTCGATAATGGAGACACCCTCCTCGCCCATCTTCGCATGGAGGGCAAGTTCTTCGTTGAGGAAGAGAATGAAGAGCCACGCAAACACGATTTGATCATTTTCCATTTAAGCGGAGATCAAAAACTCGTCTATAACGATTCCAGGCGTTTTGGCAGGATGGGCCTATACAATCAGGAATCGCTCCAGTTCTCCCCGATTTCCAAATTGGGGAAGGAGCCTTCCGAATTTAATGAAGAGGAATTCGCCACTTTGCTAAAAGGCAAACACAAACCCATAAAAGAGGTATTGCTCGACCAAACCTTAATCGCCGGAATCGGGAACATTTACGCGGACGAATCTCTTTTCGCCTCAAAGATAAACCCTTTCACGAAAGCCTTAAGTTTGAGCGCGGAACAAACGTCCGCCCTTTTGAAAAACATCCAATCCATTTTGGAGCGGGCCATATCCTTAGGGGGATCGACGATCCGCAGCTATCACCCAAAAGAAGGCGTGTCCGGATCGATGCAAAACAATTTGAAAGTCTACGGAAAAGCAGGCACGCCTTGCCCCAATTGCTCTTTCCCCTTAAAGAAAGAGACGTTAGGAGGCAGAGGCACAACCTACTGCCCCCATTGTCAGGTTAAAGAAGGAGGTAAGCTCGTCATCGGCGTCTGCGGCCCGATCCATAGCGGCAAATCCACCTTCAGCGGTTATCTCAAAGAGAAAGGCTTCTTGGTCTTCGACGCGGATAAGGAAGTCCGTGTTTTATACGGGCAAAGGCGGGTTCAAAGGCATTTATCCTCCCTTTTCGGTGATGAAGTCGTTAAAAACGGGTTGGTCGATTTCGCTTATCTTCGTCTTGCTTTGTCTAAAGGCAAAAAGCAAAAAGAAGAACTTGATTCTTATCTTTATCCTCTAGTTAAGCAAAGGGCCGCTTCTTTTATTACTAGGCAAAAGAAAGGAAGCAAAATCGTCTTAGACGTCCCCTTATTATTCAAGGCAAAGATGAACGACCTCTGCGAGGCGACCGTCCTTATCGTGGCAAAACAAGAAAATAGGGAGAAACGCCTCCTAAAGGAAGGTAGAGACGCGAAAGCCTTGTTGAAGGTAAACGCCGACTATCCTTTATTAGAAGCGAGCCAAAAAGCCTCCTTCATCATCGAAAACAATGGGGACGTGGATGATTTTAAGAGGAAAATCGACGTGCTCCCCTTCTTCAATCAATAAAGATCGGAACCGGATACATCGAATTCGCAAACGCAGTAATCCTTCAAAAGGGACTGCAATTGCTTCGCTCTCACCGGACCGATTTTACCCCCATATAAGCCGCACACCTCTTCGATTGTCAAAGTCGAAGAGAAGCAAGTGAGGAGATTTTCTTTGCTGCGAGCTAGTAGCAAAGGGAAGAGGAAGGTCGAGAAGTTATAATCGCTGACAAATTCATCGCCAAACCCATCGACGACGAGCAAAGGGCAGGTTTTGAATTCATTGAATTTCTTTTCGAATTCAGCCTTGTTCGAAAAGCTCAGATTCTTAAGCGAATCAAAGAAATCGACAGAGGAAACAAAAGCCACCGGAGAGGCGATTTGGGTAGCGAAAGAATTGGCAAAGCAAGCTAGCATGACTGATTTCCCGCTTCTTTTCCCGCCGGTTAGATACAGCCAACGGTCGCTTTGCCCGGAAAGCAACGAAACCATCGCTAAAATCGCGGCGTTCCTTTTCTTGGATTTATCGATGCTATAGAGATCATAACGAATCCATTCCTTGGGGAAATCCCTTTGGATGTAGCGTTTCCTAAAAGCCTCCTCTTCAAGAAAGGGGGTGCAACGGTCGTAATGACGTTCAAGGATGTCCCCGTCGAATTCGAGTTTCAAAACGTAATGGGGATTGGCCTTCTCACAGTTCTCTAGTCCCGGGCAATGAAGGCAGTAGGAATTATCGTCCCGCAAATCCAAAAGAAAACCGAGGTATTGCTTCACCTGACCTTTTGTCAGGCCAAGCTTCTTAATCGTTTCATACACGGTCTCGTCTTTTTTAAGCGACTCCACCGCTTCCTCTTCGGCTTTGCGGTATTCGTCATTGATCAAAGTCGATTTAGGCATCTTCATCTTTTCCATAGCCTCTCCTCCTACTTCTTCCCGAAGAGTTTGGACAATGCCGCGTCAACCTCTTCGTCGCTGATTTCTTTATGCTCCGGTTCTGTTTTATTTACTACGTTTTTTCCCGTTTCCGAAACAAGGGGTTTCTTATATTGGGCGGAGGAGGCGGGTTTCCTCTTTTTCTGGGTGCAAAGATAATCCCAAGCGTCACGTGCGCTTTGACAGCCTTCCCTCATGAGGGAAGCCCCGACTTTGTCGGCGTAACCATAAGGGAGTTGGTTGTCGTTTTTCTGCAGGGTGAACCATAAAAGGGCGTTGATTACCGAATTGGATAGCCCGGTGTCGGAAGCCAAATGGGAAACGAGTTTGAGGTCGCTATTGGAGGGCTTATGGCGTTTTTGGAGATAACTGAGGAATTCGCTGGGGGAAAGGCGGTCCATGACGCGGATCAAATCAGCGTTGATGGAAGAGGAAGTGAGTTGGCTTTCTTGCGTCTGTTCTTGGCGTAGATAAGGGAAGGAAAGGGAGTTCCTACAACGCTTCTCAAGAGCGTTGAAATCGATGCGATTCCCCTGGTTTTCATACCCTTTATAGCAATCGGAGACGAAATCCCCCATCGAGGAGGAAGACAAGCAATAAAGAGCGGAAAGCCTTTCGACTTTCTCAATTTCTTTTTGGGAAAGCGAATCGGCGCGGATTCCTTTCTCCGAAATGGATTTCTCGAACTGACGGTAATCGAATTCGACATTGGCCTTCGCGCTGGTTTCCTCCTCTTTAGAGGTGGATAAAGCCGCCCCGAAGAGAGGATCCGAGAGATTGGGCGAGAAATAGGTTTTGAAGGATTCGCTGACGTCTTCGAAACCGCTCCCCCCAACCGGCTCATCGACTTTGTATTTCTGCGCCAAAGCCTTCAACGCCTCTTTGCCGAGGTATTTCTCAAGCATACCGCGATAAAGGACATCGGAAAGAAACCCCCTAGGGGCGATGGGCGAGCGGACGCAATAGATAAAATAATGGGTCCTCCCGTCTTCTTGATAATAGGTTTTGACCAGCCCCATCGCCTCAAGGGCGAGCATGGCTTGGTAGAACTGGCCAGGGCTAAGTTGAAGTTTCTTAAGCAAATGGGCGTGGGTAGTAGGCGTTCTGCCCTCACTGCGCAAGGCAAAGAAAACGGCGTAAGCGTGTGGGCCAACAAGCGGAAGATAGAGATCCGTCATCGAATCGAGGTCGAGTGAGGAGGGAAGGGATTCCTTCCTAACCTCGAAAAAATCATCCGCTCCGCAGTTTTTCATCTTGTCTACTCTACCATCATTGCAACTAGAGACAATACCTAAATTCCCGACAATCACGGACGTTTTTTTAGTTTTCCACAATTGAATACGCGATATGTTCGCATAAAATTTGTTTTCTCCACAATGTTCACAAAATGAAGTCAGCGCGCACAAATGCGGCTCAAATAAAGGCGAAACCTAAAATCGTCACGCTTACACGCGCACGCAAACGCAAAACGTTCTATAATGTGGCCGCATTTTTGCGAGGTAAGTTATGATTCACAAAATTGGTATTCTCACATCCGGCGGCGATTCGCCGGGCATGAACTGCGCCATCCGCGCCGTCGTTAGAGCTGGAATCCACTATGGGCTAGACGTCTACGGCATCATGGATGGGTATCGCGGATTGGTCGAAGGGGGCGACAACATCTTCAAGATGGACCGTTCCTCGGTCTCCGATATCGTCAACCGCGGCGGAACCATTTTAGGCACGGCAAGGCTTCGTGAATTCAAAGAGGAATCCGTCCGCCAGATCGGCGTGAACAATCTTAGGAAAGCCGGCATCGACGCTTTGGTCGTCGTTGGCGGAGATGGATCCTATATGGGTGCGAAGAAGCTCACCGAGATGGGCATTAATTGCGTTGGGCTACCCGGCACCATCGATAACGACATCGCTTCCACCGACTACACCATCGGCTTCGACACCTGTCTCAACACGATCATGTATTGCGTTGACCACATCCGTGAAACCACCGAATCCCATCAGCGTTGCGCCGTGATCGAGGTCATGGGCAATCACTGCGGCGATTTGGCTTTGTATTCAGGCATCGCCGAAGGCGCGGAGATGATCATCACCCCCGACCACCCGATTCCTGAAGACGAGATCATGGCCACGCTTAAGAAGATGTATGACCAGAAGCGCAAGCGCGCTATCGTCATCGTTTCCGAGAAAATCTATCCCGACATCAACGTCTTCGCCGAGAAAATCAGAGAGCAAACCGGCTTCGACACCAAAGCCGAAGTCCTTGGACGCGTTCAGCGCGGCGGCGCGCCTTCGGCTTTCGACCGCGTTTTGGCGGCCAGGATGGGCGCTTACGCCGTCGATTGCCTCTTGGCGGGGAAAGGCGGCATCTGCATCGGCATGGTCAACAACAAAATCGTTGATTACGATATCTACGAAGCGTTGAAATTGCCGCGCGACAAGCACATTTCCATGCTCCGCCTCGTCGACATCCTCAACTAATTCTCACCAAACCACCTGGGCCTTTCCACAAAGGCCCTTAATTTGTTACTAAGGAGACAGTCATGAAGCTAAATATATCTAAAAAGACGAAAATCGTCTGCACCATCGGCCCCGCTTCCCAAACCAAAGAGATGATACTCAAGCTCTATGAAGAGGGCATGAACGTGATGAGGGTCAATTTCTCTCACGGCACCCACGAAGAGCAGCTTGGGAAAATCAAAATCGTCAGGGAGCTCGAAAAAGAGGGTATCTATATCCCCGCTTGTTTGGACACCAAAGGGCCTGAGATCAGAACGGGCTACATGCAAGAAGGCGGGGTCAACGTCAAAGCCGGGCAGAAGATGAAAATCATGATGACTCCGGTTCAGGGCGACAACGAGAAGTTCTCCGTCACCTACACCGGGCTTTATGACGACGTCAAAATCTCCGATCACATCCTCATCGATGACGGCGAGCTCGACTTCGAGGTCATCGGGAAGGACAGCAATGAGCGCGTGATTCTCGTCGAAGCCAAAAACGACCATCTCCTAAAAGATCAGAAAGGGGTCAACTGCCCTTTCTCGCGTTTGTCCATGCCCTATATCTCCGAGCAAGATGAACGCGACCTTAAGTTCGGCGCGGAAAACGACGTCGATGCTATATTCGCCTCCTTCACCCGCCGCCCCGAAGACATCTACGACATCAAAAAAGTCCTCGCCAAATATGGCAACCCCGATATCCCCGTCTTTGCCAAAATTGAGAATCCCGAGGGCGTGAGCAAAATCGATCAGATCATCGACGCCAGCGACGGCATCATGGTCGCTAGGGGCGATCTCGGCGTGGAAATCCCGGCCGAAGAAGTCCCGGTCGTCCAACGCCACATGATCGAGCGTTGCCGCCAAAAGGGCAAGCCCGTCATCACGGCCACCCAGATGCTTGATTCCATGCAGAAGAACCCCCGCCCCACCAGAGCGGAGGTCTCTGACGTTGCCACGGCCATCGAGGAAAGCAGCGACTGCGTGATGCTCTCTGGCGAATCCGCCTCGGGCAAATACCCCGCCTTGGCCGTTGCCATGCAGGCCAAAATCGCCGCGACCATGGAGAAATATCTCAATTACGAGAACCTCGCCAAAGAAGCTTACGATACCAGTGAGCATTCCAATAACGACGCCATCTCCAACGCCGTCGCCAACACTGCCGCCTTGGTTGGGGCCAAGCTCATCATCAATTTCACCGAGACCGGCAAATCCTCGGCCCGCATCTCCAAAGCCCGACCCTGCTGCCCGATCATTTCCATCACCAACAGCAGGAAAACCGCTCTCCGCTCCGCTTGGCTTTGGGGCGTCTACAGCGTCCTTCTTAAAACCTCCATGCCCGACTTCGTCGAAGAGATGGAAGTCTTGGCCCTCAAGATCGCCCGTAACCTCGGATTAGGCAAAGGCGACCCCATCATCTTAGTCGGCGGCACGCCCACCGGAGCTGGCAACACCAACTTCATGCGTATCGTTGAAGTCAACGAAGTTAAAGAATATTGATTCCAA
>CAVGXP010000027.1:5800-17299 GCA_963633165.1 bacterium | reverse complement strand
TCCCCCATTTCATCTTACCCAACTTGGGCAAAATTTTGGGGGAAATTTCAATTTCGATGGTGGAGTCGCAGGGAATCGAACCCTGGTCCGAAGGGCATCCCACCGAGGCATCTACAGTTTAGTTCCCGCCTAATAGTCTTGAGGGCGACGGGAACCAACTTCCTCAAGACGCGGCTTAGATTTTCGTCCCCTTGGCCAGCCAACCAAGAAGCTTATCGCCTTGTATTACGCCCAGCCCCTCATAAGGCGAGAAGTAAGGGGTGAACGTGCTCTCCCCGCAATGGCGGGGTCCGATCTAGCGGAGCTCTAATTAGGCAAGAGCGACGGAGGCACGGTTAGAAGCACCGAGCATCCAAGGTTTGACAGTGTTGTTGTCAGTTATTTTTGTTTGGCGTTAAGGATCGCCACTCCACTGCAGCCTGGGCCAGACATCCCCCCGTCAAAACCTGTACGGCCCCACGGAAAGCATAACTGCGCCACTGGCAAATGTAATAATAAGGCCTTTTTTAACTTTTGTGGAACACTTTCCGTAAAGAAGATTTCAAGGCGGCAAAAGGAAGTTTGCGACCTCTTTTTGATATAGTGTTTCCCTTTCCAAAAAGGCTCTACTCGTGTATCGTATTTTTGCTTTTTAAGCAAAGGGGCTTTTTAATGTCAAAAAATAAAAACAAAAACGTCAAGAAAAGCAAAGCCAGAATGTCCGAGGCGACCAAGGACAAGTTGAAAACTGGCTTTCTTACTCTCGTCAATAACGACGCGGCCATCAAAGCGGGCCGCGAATACCACTGGTGGATGCCTGTTCTTCTAGCCATCGTGGGCTTGGTCATCACTTTGGTCCCCACTTTCGTCAGCAACATGCAAATCAACGCGGGGGATTCCACCCTCGCCGCCAACGGATACAGCATCTCCAATGGTTTGGCCAAATTCCAGAAAGAACTGAAGGAGAAGAACATCGACCTTCAGATCGGCGAAGACGGCATCTTGCATTATGACGAATCCGTCGTCACCCCGCTTTATAACGCCGGTGGCACCGAAGAGAAGAAAGCCTGGTATGAGGCGACCAACGAAGTCGGCGGCTATCCTCAACTCCGCGTTCTCTTCTCCAGCGATTCCATCTCCAGCTTGATGGTTACCACCCTTTCCACCTACGAGGTCAAAACCTCCTCCACCATCACCAACAGCGATGGGACCACCAGCGAGCAGGAAGTTTCGACCTCCTACCGCGTCTCCGTCTTAGTTTTCAAAGAGAGCGGATTCACCTTCGCTTCCTACGCCGACCGCTCCGTCGTCACCACCAGCTCCGCCATCAGCTATTCCTATGAAGCTCTCAAGGGAAAGAACCTTCTCTCCCTTTGCCCGGATTCCTCCGTCGATGCAGACTCTCAGGAATATGTCACCGAGGTCCGCAACAACTACAGGAATTTGCTCAACAAAGGCTACGAAGCCACCAAAGTCGAAACGGCTTGGAAGAACGTCGGCATTCTTTCCGGCATCAACGCCGGCATCGTCTTGCTCCTTGGTCTTGTCTTGTTCCTCGTCACCCGCGGCAAGAACAACCCTTATCGCATGATTACCTTCTGGGAAGCTCAAAAGATCGCCTATTGGGAAGTCATGGCCCCGGCCATTCTCTCCTTGATCCTTGGATTCCTCATGGGCTCCACCGGCGCCTATTCCATCACGATGTTCTCTTTCCTCTTCCTCTATGGCATGAGGATCATGTGGACTTCGATGAAGTCCTTCTCCCCTCAAGGGAAATAACGCGAACTAAAAAGCCAAGGTTTTGCGACCTTGGCTTTTTTGATGCCCATCAGTTATCGAAAGCTTTCCTCTGTGCCCGTATTTCCTCCTCGGAAACGTAGGCAAAATGTTTTTTCTTCCTTCTTGCCTTAAGCAAAGCGACGAAGAACTTTTCCCCAATTCCAGATCTATAGATGCATTCGAACAACGCTAAATGGAGATCGGAGGATATCCCAACGCATAACGGGATCTTGCCATGACGTTTGAAGATAACAAGCGCGCTTTCGCGGTCTAAGGACTTCGCACATAATTCAGCCTCATGACGGACGAAGCGGTTGTCCAAGGAAGATTTAACATACTCCCCATCTTTGTTTTCGATGACCCCGAGGCATTTATTCCCAATGACCAAGGCAAGCAGCAATGGCCCATCGATGAATTCTTCGGCGACAAAGGGCTCTTGGGCGTAATTTCTTAAGGCGGCGTTGAATTCCATGGGAGTCAGGCAAAGCTCGGCATTATACCGATTAACCTGGCTTTTCTTCCTCAAATTCAAAGGGTAATCCACCCCCGCCTCTTTCATCCTAAGCGAAAGCAATTCGAAGCAATCGGCAAGGTTCACCCCGCTTAGCTTCGGGCAGGCATAGGCTATGGGGGTTGGGATATCCCTAAGTTTCAACAAACGATAGAAAGTCCCAAGATCATGCCCGGAAACGTAATTCTTGGGGTTGGAGTAAGAGAAAATTCCAAGTCGATAGGCAAGATCTTCGAAACCGAGATCCTCCTCGTAGAAATAGACGAAGCCCAGTCCGCCTTTGCTAGAGCAAAGAATCTCCTCGCAATCTAATAACGAGCAAAAAAGGAGCTCGATATCGAAAAGCTTCGCGCTTTGAATAAGCAAGGACTTCTCTTGTTGAAACAAGGGATCGTCTTTTTTAAGAATCGGGCAAACAACGAGGCCTACCATCTTCAATCCCCGTAATCGCTCCCGCGAGATTTATCTTCGACGAAAACAAGCATGGGATCGGTGATGTCGCTGATCTCACGGTAGATGAATCCCTCTCTATCGATCCAAGGGTTCTCAAAATCCGCAGTAAAAATGACTTTGCCGTTCTTCTTCACCGTCTTGTCGATTTCCTTCATGATGGCTGAGAATGCCTCGGGTCTTTTTTCCTTGAAGCCAAGCAACCCATCATAGAAGCCCGGCTCGACGTAGAAAAGGTTCCCCTCCTCATCGGTATAGGCGTGGACGAGTTTGTTCAAAGGGTCCACATAAGGCGTATAGGAAGAAAATTCTGCGTAATCCATAATGCAGTTAAATTCTAACACTAAATGAGAAAGGGGAAATAAGGCTCATTAAAAGCCCTCCCCCGTAATGGGAGAGGGCTCATAGATCAGGCGTTGACGGGACTTTGGACCGTCTTGCCATCGCTAGTGACGTCAAGCGGGCAGAATTTGTAATAAGGGCCTTTGCCATTCCAGCAAACAAGGGCCAAATCGATTTCGACTTGCTTTCCAAGCATCGAAGTCAGATAAGCATATTGGGAAGAGCTTCCCGAATATAGGCCGATATAGGCGGCGTTATCGAGCTTCGAGGCTTCTTCGCTAGCGAAGAGATTCACGACCTGATAGCCGCGATCAGTCGTTAGCTCCTGCAAATACGCCGTGGTGTGGAAGATCGTCGCGGTGAGGTTATCCGCGCCCATCTGCAAGACTTCCTGAAGCTCATCGAAGGTCTTATCGACGATGGCGGAGCGGGAATAGGATTTATTCTTGCCAACAATCGCGTCGATGCTGGATTGCTGGAGGTTGATCTGGCCCGTGAAAGAGTTGTAGACCTTCCCAAACGCCCTGCTACCGGTGAGGATGACCTCATCTCCGGTTTGCAATTTGCTTAGTTCATCGCTGCTAGAAAGCTGCACGGCGATGGACCCGGTTTCATCGATCAGATAGAAACCGATTTTGTTGAGGGTTCTTCCCGCGACCACGCCTTTGACGGTCACTGAAGTCCCACTTTCGGCGTCGATGGCCTGTTTAACGGTGTGGGTGACTTCTATGGGGTTTTTGACCTCAATCTTGACGCTTTCAGAAGCTGAAACGCCATTAAGGGAAGCCGTGATCGTGACGTTAGCCTCCCCTTCGGAAGCGCTATTGACGTGGAAGATGGTCTTTTCATCGCTTTCGGTGAAATAGGCTACATCCTCATTGTCCGAAGCATAAGAAATGGTAAGCCCGTCGATTCCGATGAGAGAATTGGAATAAGAAGTCGCGACCTCAAGCTCAGGATCGACGTAATAAGAGGTTTCGAATTGGTCAACGGCGACGTAATCCAAAGCGAACTGAGGTGCTAAGGAAAGATCGAATTCATAATCCTCAAGGAGCTTCACATCAACGGGGATGAAACGATATTCAAGCCCGGAGGCGGTGGATTTGCAGTTGATAGGCGAGACGATCATCTCGACGATTTTGCCAACGTAAGCGTCCAAATAGAAGAAATCGGATCCGCTGTTGGAGGTGTAGACACGACCGCCGGTATAGCCGTCGAGATCGTTGAGATAGTAATTGACGTACCCCGTGGCGACTTCTTTGCCGATGGTTCCAGTTACAAGATAAGAATTGGCGGTGATATTGTTGCTGGAGACGTCGATGGAGAGGATTTCCTTCATCGTCTTCTTTTCCATCCAAGAGGTGGGAAGCGCTTTGCTCTCTTTGCTTTCGGAGACGACATAGGTGTCCGTAAGCTGAATGGCGCCTTTGTAGCCGTAGATTTTCGCGTAGGCCTCTTCTGAGGATGAGATATAAGTATCAAAGGTTCCGTAAACTGTGACGGTATCCCCTTTCTTCACGCGGCAAGCGGATTGACCGCCATAGACGAAGATGGAACCGGTATCATCAAGGAGATAGAAACCGTTGTAGCTCATCTTCTGGGTGCGGGTGACTTCGCCGACGACGCCGGTGAGCTTAATCTTGGTCCCTACCGCGACGTTGCGTCCTTCAGCAATGGTTTTAGCATCGTATTCGCTTTCCACGGGAACATGATGGGTAAGAGCAATCTCCTGAAGCAAGGATTGCCCCATTTCGGGGGTGTTGTTATAGAGCTTGACCTCACCTTTGATGATGATGGTATCCCCCACCATCGGGATGATGGGGAGCTGGTCGAAATAAACATCCTCGGTTTCTCCGCGCAATCCATAGACGGAAAGGGTGTTCCCCTCATCGTCTCCGAGGGTCAATTGGCCATAATAGTAATTCTGAAAGGAGATGACCTTTCCTTGGACAAGGTAGGTCTTCCCGGTGGTCGCGCTGTCGTTAGCAAGGGCGATCGCCTCTTTAACGGAATAGACGTTCTCCGTAACTTCGGTAGAAGAGGAGGAAGAGGAAGAAGGGATGACCTCGCTAGAAGAGACGGGTTGGGAAGAAGAGGAAGAAGAAGACTCGGATTGCCCGGAGTTGCAGCTAACCAACGAAAAAGCCAGAACGGCGAAAGGAAGCAAGAGGGCGCGCTTTGTTTTCATGAAAGAGATATCTCCTATGTATTGACAACAATATAGCGAGATTCTCATTTTGAGAGGGAGTGAAAGCGTTTTCTTGTTTTAGCTTCAACCTTAGCAGACAAAACAAAGCGAAGGTAGTATAAGATTAATCAATGGTTTTAGACGAAGCAAAGGACATCAAAATCGTTTTCACGGATATCGATGGCACTTTCTTTTCCCACACCCAGCATAAAGTTCCCGCCTCCGCGATAGAGGCCGCGCACAAATTGCAGGAAAGAGGGATCAAGGTTTTCCTTTGCTCTGGTCGCAACTACTATCTCATCCGCAAAAGCGGAATCCTCAATATCTTTAACCCCGACGGATTGGTTACGATGAACGGCAGCAACGCCATCATCGACGGGAACATCATCTACCGCTACCCAATTTCGGAGGAAGTCGTCGATAAGATGGTTCTTTTCGCCAAAAAGCTCAAATTCGGGTTGACCCTTATCGAAGAGAACGAAGGGCACATCAACATGATCGACGACCGTGTCATCTCCGCCCACGAAAAATACGGGACCCGTTTCCCGCAGCCCCGCCACTACCCCGATCATTACGACCGCACCGTCTATCAGATGATCGCCTTCATCGATCAGTTTGAAGAGAATTTGATCGCCCCACATCTCGGCAACTGCAAATTCGCCCGCTGGGACGAATACGCCGTGGACGTCATGCTCAAGGATTCCGACAAAGCCAAAGGCATCATGTCCGTTCTGCAGTATTACGGCTACACCCAAAAGAACGCGATGGCCTTAGGCGATGGGGCAAACGACATTGAAATGCTCCTTTATTCCGGGATTGGGGTCGCCATGGGCAACGCTTCAGAGAAGACAAAGGGCATCTCCGATTACGTGACCGACCACATCGATGAAGATGGCTGGGCGAAGGCCTTCTCTCATTACGGGCTCATCGATTGATTCTATTTATGATAAGGCTCGTTATGGGCTATTCTGAATCCTCTGTAGAGTTGCTCTAGAAGCATGACCCTCGCAAGCTGATGGGGAAAGGTCATTTTGCCGAAGCTGAAGAAAGCGTTCGCGCGGCTTTTAAGCGAATCCGACAATCCCAAAGACCCTCCGATAAGGAAAGAAATGGAACTCCCTCCTTGCCGGAACCAGGATTCCATTTCCTTGGAGAAAGAGGGCGAATCGTATTCTTTTCTGTTGAGATCCAAGGCAATGACGAAATCGCCGGGTTTGAGTTTTTCCAGGATCTTTTTGCCCTCTTTTTCTTTGATTTCCTCCTCGATGGCCAAAGAAGCTTTCTCTGGGGTTGGGCAATCGGGGAGCTCGACGATCTCAAGCTTGCTATAGCCTTGAATGCGTTTTGAATATTCCTTCACCGCGTCGACCCAATAAGATTCCTTGAGTTTGCCGATGCAGTAAATGGTTATCTTCATTCCTCTCCCCCTTCAACAAGGCTATGTTGCCGTAAAGGAACGATGTCTTCGATAGGGAAAGAGATATTTTTCTCCGCGAAGATCCTTGCAATGGTCTCCAAAGCGATCTCAGGGGTGTTGCATTCCTCCGAGATATGGGCGAGGTAGATTTTCTTCGTTTTTCCCCCGACCAAGGAAGCAAGGTATTCCCCGGCTTGGACATTGCTAAGATGGCCGTGTTTCCCGGCGATCCTCTTTTTCAAGGATTCCGGCCTAGAGGAAGAGGCAAGCATGCTTTTGTCGTGGTTAGATTCGAAGAGGTAATAATCGCAGTTAGACAAAAAGGGGAGGTTCTTGGCTTTGATGACCCCGGTATCGGTGATATAGGCCAGCTTTCTCCCGTTTAAGGTGAAAACGAAATTCAACGGGTCGGAGGCATCGTGGCTAGAGGAGATGGGAAGCACGTCAATCGTCCCGATGCGAAGTTCCTCTAAGGGGGTCAAAACAACGTCTGGAGAAGGCAAGGTCGACAAAGTGGAATAGGCTTTGACGCCTTTGCTCCGTAATCTAGGGAGGGAGCTGACGTGATCGGAATGCTCATGGGTGATGAAAACGCCTTGGATATCCGAAAAATCCATTTTCAAAGCGGAAAGACCTTCTTTCAAGCGCTTTAAGGGGACACCCATGTCGACTTGAATCAGGGTATGCCCATCATAAAGAAGGGTCGCGTTACCTTTAGAGCCGGAGGCGATAAATTCAAAAGCAATCATGTTCGTTAATTAATTGGAATGACGCTGGGCCTCCAATTGGGCCTGGCGGTCCTCGAATTCGCGACTAGGGTCGGAGAAACGGGAGAAATTCTTTTGGAAGACCAATTTGGCCTCCCCAATGCGGCCGTTGCGGTTTTTGGCGATGGAGACGGTGACCTCGCAGACGTCGGAAGGCTTCTTGGGAGCGTTCTCCTCAGGCTTAGCTTCCTCTTCTTTGCCGAATCTTTTTTTCTTGTTCAGCGAAATGCCAAGGTCCTCGTAATAGCTAGGGCGGTATAGAAGCATGACGATATCCGCATCTTGTTCTACCGAACCCGATTCGCGGAGGTTAGAAAGCATTGGCTTCTTGTCGTCATTGTCCTCGACGGAACGGTTGAGCTGAGATAAGCATATGACAGGAACGTTAAGGCTTCTAGCGAGCTGCTTCAAAGCCCCTGAGATGATGCTGACTTCCTGTTGTCTATTATCCAAAGAAGGGCGGTCGGTCATGCGGATGCGGCCGAGGTAATCGATAAGGATAAGGCCCAAATCAGGATGCTGAGCCTTCAATTTCGTGGCTTTGGAGATGATGTCGCCGAGCTTGGAATCGGGAGAATCGTCGAAGAAGATGCTCATCTTGTCGAGCTCGTTGATCGCGGTGCCGATTTTGACCTTCTCATCCCTGCTCGCATACCCGGTCATGATATGATCGTTAGAGACCGAGGAACGGGAGGAAATAAGCCTCTCCATGATCTTCTCAGACGACATTTCAAGGGAAAAGAAAGCGACCGTGCATTTGCTTTTGTAAGCTGCGTTGAAAGCGAAGTTCAACGCCAAAGCGGTCTTACCTACGGAAGGACGGGCGGCGAGGATGATGAGATCCCCCTTCTGCCACCCATGGGTGATCTCGTTGATTTGGCGGAAGCCGGTATCGATGCCGGTGAGTCCGCGAATATCGCTTTCGCTGGATTGTTGGATCTTAGCCCCGACGGCCTTGGCGATCTCGCCGGCGGACTTCATGCCTTTGACCGAACGTCTTTGGGCAATCTGAGTGATTTGGTCATTGGCTTTCTCAATGAAATCCCCGATGTCAGGAACGCCTTTGGAATATTCCCCTTCCACTTTTCTCATGGCCAAAAGGAAATCGCGGAGGACCGCCTGCTCATGGACCATGTTGATGTAATCATCAACGTTATCGGGGGTTAAGACGCCATCGAGGAGAGCCATAAGGTACTGGCCGGAGACCTCTTTGTCGTATTTCAAAAGGATGAGCTCGTCGAGAACGGTGTTCACATCGATGGGCCTGCCGGATGTGTTGAGCTCGACCATTGCGCGGAAAACGAGTTTGTTCCTAGGCTCAAGGTCGGAGAAATCATCCTCCGTCAACGCCCCCAAAGCCACCGCGGCGGCTTCTACGGAAAGCATCATTGAGCCCAAAACGCATCGTTCGGCGGCGACGTTTGCGGGCAAAGAGTAATCAGCCATTACTTCGCCTCGGAGATATGGACGTTGACGACGCCATAGACTTCGCCCTCATCACCTTTGTAAAGTTCGATTTTAAGGCGGGTGTAGCCCAAAGCGTTGGCGGGGTATTTATCGACGAATTTGCGTTTGTCGAGTTTGATGCCCCACTGCTTTTCCATGCCCTCAACGATCTCCTTGGGGGAGATGGTGCCAAACATCCTGCCGTCGCTGCCGACTTTGGCGGTGAATTCGACGTTGATGTTCTCAAGGCGTCTTGAAAGTTCTTCGGCTTCTTTCTTGAGTTCTTTCTGCCTTATCGCCTCTTCCTTGTTGGCTTTGGCGAGCTCTTTTTGGCTGGCGTTGGTTGAAGGGACGGCCAATCCTCTAGGGATGAGGTAGTTGGAGCCATAGCCGTCGGAGACCTCGATGGTGTCTCCTTTACGTCCGAGTTTGCGGACGTCCTGAACTAAAATTACTTTCATTCTTTTTCTCCTTTCGTATCGGATTTAGCTTCGTTGAGATAGGTGTCTAGGATATCGAGCAAGCGGGTTTCCACCGTGGATACAGGGGTATCGTGGAAGGCCGCGGCGGCCGCGGCGAAGTGCCCGCCTCCGCCAAGCTTCTCGCAAAGCAACTGCACGTTGATTGTACTATCGCTTCGCGCGGAAATGCGGGTTTCGTTGCTTCCCGTCCTTCCGATGACGAAGCAGGCGTTGATTCCTTTCAGCTGCATCAATTGATTGGCGACTTTGCTCAAAGAAGCCTGCTCGACGATGTCCTTGTCATCGGAGACGCAATAGACGACTCCGGTATAAGGTGTGCGGAGGGTGGAGACGATGTTGTTGACGAGGGCGTATTCCTCGTATTCGTCTTTGAGGAAATCGTCGGCCCTTTGGTTGTCGGCGCCGAATTCCTTGAGGATCTCCGCGGCTTCGAAGGTGCGGATGCCCGTGGATTTGGCTTTGAAGAAATTGGTGTCTAGGAACATGCCAGAGAGCATCAATGTCGCATAGGTCGGCGAGACTTCGATGCGCGGGTTGGCGGTCGCGTAATGGATGAATTCAGCAAGGATTTCCGCGGTTGAGGAAGCGGAGGGGTCAACGTGTTCGAGAACGGGCTTGTCGATGTAGACCTCGCCGCGCCTATGATGATCGATGACGACGGATTTGGCCGCTCTTTCCAAAGCTTTCTGCCCCATGACACGAGAAGGGACCGACACGTCGACGACGACGAACAGGGTCGATGGCCTGATTTCGTCCACCGCCTCTTTCGGGGTGATGGTGAGCTCATCAAGTTCGGATTTGGAGAAACTCCCCGTAAAGGCGTAACGGGTCTTTTTCTCGGTGAGTTTAGGATCGAAGACGATGCGGCAAGGCTTATGACAATAATCGCAGATGGCCTTGACGCCAAGGCAGCCAGCCAAAGCGTCCATGTCCATATCAAGGTGACCGGAAACAATGACTCCGCTGGAGGTTTTGATCAAGCCGATGAGGGAGTTGGCAAGGGAGCGGAAGAGAACGCGTCCGGTGTTTTCCACCGCCGCGGTTTTGCCTCCATAGAACTGGAAATCGGCGCCATAGCGCGAGACGACAACCTGGTCGCCACCGCGGCTCATCGCCATGTCAAGGGCGTTGGAGGCCATGTCGCTTAATTTGGTGACTTCAGGGAAATCATGGGCGACGCCAATGGATAAGGTTGGGCTCACACCATCGGATTTGCCGGCGTTTTTAGTCTTCTCAAGGATGGAGAAACGATCGTTCTGCATATTTTCCAAGGAGCTGTAGTTGCAGACCATGAGATAGGAATCGCTGCGGTATCTGCGCAGCAAGACGCCGAATTGCTTGGCGTAATCGAAGATGACGCTGCGGACTTTGGTGATGATGTCGTTGTTGTCGTCTTCGGCGTTGCCGGCGATATCGGAATAGTTATCAATCACCAGGATGCCGATGACGGGAGCCTGTTCTTTAGAATAATTGAAGATGGATTCGTAATCGCTGCAATCCTTGAAGATGAATAGATGCGCATCAGCGAGGTATTTGACGTTGTAGACTTTGCTGTTGACCTCGATTTTAACTGTCGTGTCGGGGCTCGCTTTGGTTAAGTCGCGCAAAGTGGGCTGCCATTCGAGGATGTTCATGTCCAGCAAATCGATGCCGCGGTCCTTAAAAAGCGTATTCGTCCACATGACAACATCGAAATCGTCGGTGACAGCTAAGCCAATCTGGCCAAATTTGTAGGCTTCTTGGATATCGCTACCGATGACGGAAGCCGCGCCGACATCGTTTTTTTGTCTGATTTTGCCGATACGGATATGGGTAACCCAAAGCAAAAGGAGATTGAAGACGATGACGCTTGAGAAAGCGATGAACCAATAATCGAGCTTCATCCACGATTTGAATCCGCGGGGCCAGTCGAAATAATAAAGCAGCACCGCTCCTCCAAGGGCGATGAGCTCGATGAGGACCAAAACGAATGTACCCACCCTATTACGACGGAGGGCGGTGGTTATGGATTGAGTTTTTTTCCGTTTGTTTTCAGCCATGGCCCCCATTATATCCCCGAGTAAGAAACTCTCCTAGAATAAAGCCCTAAATCGAATCAAGGAACCGCAATATGAAGAGCGGACAAACATGCAAACATC
>CAVGXP010000027.1:0-5058 GCA_963633165.1 bacterium | reverse complement strand
TTTGTGTGAAAACGGCAAATTAAACATTTTGTTGATTGAGCGTTTTACTCAAACAGACGAATTTATCAAATCAAACGGAAACCGACACCGGTTTAATATGAGAAATGGTTGGTTTCAGTTTTTCTTTTGCTTCGCGCATATCAATGTCGTTTTGCAGATTGAGAAAATATCTGTCGGAGACGCCGAAATACGCTCCTAAACGAATTGAAGTGTCCGCGCTAATGCCGCGACGATCGTGCAATATGTCTTGTATGCGAGAGACGGGGACATCTATTTCCTTTGCAAGTCGATATGCGGATATGCCGAATGGCTTCATGAATTCTTCCAGAAGAATCTCGCTTATTTTTGGTGTTTCTATTTTGTTCATTTTCGTTCCCCTTTAATGGTAATCGACTATCTCGACATCATAGTATTTAGATCCGGATTCGTTTGGCACGAAGCAAATACGCCATTGATCGTTTATGCGAATGCTCCATCGCCCTACTCTATCGCCAGCCAATGCCTCAAGATGATTGGCCGGCGGAGCTTTCAAATCGGAAAGTTTTTCTGCCGCATCGATCATCATAAGTTTCCTTAATGCTATTTTTGAATTGTTTGAGGAATTTTACGCGAAAATTGTTGATTGAATATTTTCTCCGTTTCTTTGTCTGAGAAATTAACGATCGCGTCCTTTTTATACCCGTTTTGTGTGTATATGCAAGATAGGTATATTATTTAACGGTGTCCTATAGGCCAATTGCAAATTTCGCAAATTAAACTAAACAACATAGGGTTTACTGAAACCAACATGAAGGATCGCGAAAGCTTAAGGAACGATTTGTGTGTGTAGGAGTTTATCTCTCCAGTAAAAAAGACCCGCCTTTTCAGACGGGCCTATGTGCTTGTTTAGATGGCAGCTGACAGGAGCGTCGTCTCTGCATAAACAGGAACTTTCGACCTGCGCGCCGACAAATATAATCGCGCTTATTTAACGTCGGGGAGAAGGCCCATGAAGCGGGCTTTCTTGATGGCGCTGGCGAGCTGGCGCTGATATTTGGCGCTGGTTCCGGTGACGGCACGAGGGGCAATCTTCCCATCGGCGCCGATGAACCTACCAAGAAGCTCAGCATCTTTGTAGTCGATATACTCGATGTGGTTCTTCTTGAAATAGCAGGCCTTCCTGCGAGTGCGCATTTTGCGGAATGGCATTGTTTTAATCCTTTCTGAGCATCAGAACGGCAAGTCGTCATCGGTGATATCGATGGCGTCGAGGTTCTTGCTCTCCTGGCTTGGATTGACCTGAGGGGCCGGCTCGTTGGAGCTAGCGTCAGAGACATATCCAGAGCCGTTGGCCGCGCTGCGATTGGCATCCTTGGGATCAAGGAATTCGACCGAGGCAGCCGAGACTTCCGTCACGCTGACTTCGACATTGTCGGTACGTCTGGTGTATTTGCGTTGGGTAAGGCGACCGGTAACCCCGACCAAAGACCCTTTGCGAGTGAATTTGGCGACGTTGTCGGCGGATTTCCCCCAGACAGTGATCGGCATGAAAATCGTCACTTTTTCTCCATTGGGACCACGGAAGGAATCATCCACGGCGAGAGTGAAGGAAGCCACGGACGAGCCAGAGCTGGTCTTGCGGAGTTCAGGGTCGCGAGTAAGGCGACCAACGAGTACGACGGAATTGATCATTGCTTGATAACCTCCTGATCCAATTATTCGTGTTCGACGGTAACTAGATGACGGATGACGTTGGAATCAAGCTTGACGAGACGATCGAATTCTTTCAACGCGGCAGCGTCGGCAGTCACTTTGATGACCACGTAGTAGCCTTTGTTGAAGGTCTTGATCGGGCTCGCGAAATCTTTAACGCCCCATTCTTTGACATCGCGGACGACGGCCTTTTGGGCGGTCAGGATGCCATGGAGCTTTTCGATCTCGGCCTTACGGGCTCCTTCTTCAAGAGTCGCGGTAAGGATGTACATGATTTCGTACTTTCCCATGATTGTTGCACCTCCTAATTTCGGTCTTTGGATCGCCTCGGCGGGATGCCGTGCGACCATAAGAGTATGTTCGCTTCCTTCCTTCTAGAAAGCGCCCGATATTATAAGGGAATTAGAGACGTTGTTCAAGGAAAGGAAATCGCCACCTAGATAGGGGTAATCGCCCCCACTCTCTATTAAAGGAGAATAAGGCTTTTCTCCCTATTTTCAGGCGATGTTGATCTTGATTTTGAGGTCGCTTAGGGGATAAGCCGAACAAGAATGGACGAAGCCGTTGCCTTTATCCGCGCTCCTGCGGTAGTCCCCCTCTTCCGGAACGAAGCAGTCCCCTTCAAGTACCTGCACCCGGCACGCCCCACACGCTCCGCAGCGGCAGCGCGTCTTGATGAGTATGCCTTGTCTTTCTAACGCAACGGCGATGGACTCATCGCTAGAAGCGTCGATAATGTCCTCTTTGATGCCGCGGACGACGGTGAGCTTGAAGACCTGTTTTTGGGCTAAAGGATACCCCTTAGCCTGTTTGATGTCTTTCGGGGCGCCGAATATTTCGGAGCGAATTCTTCTTTCGGGGATGCTCAATTTGGCGAGTTCCCCCATGACGTAAGCGTGCATCGGATAAGGACCGCAAACAAAGAAAGTCGGATCTTCGCCCATGTATTTGGCGATGAGATCGCTATTTAAATAGCCTCGTTCATCCCCTTCCTGGATTGGACCGTCGCCCGAAATGACGTTTATCAGGCGGACCTTATCGCAGCTACTGGCTATTTGAGACAATTTCTCACCCAAAACGATGTCGGAACGGTCAACGGAGCCATAGAGGATGGTCAAAGAAGCATCGAGTTTCCCTTTGGCAATCTCTAACGCCATCGAATAGAACGGCGTGATCCCGCTGCCGCCGGCCAAGGCGACGATGTTTCTAGAGTCTCTAAGAGGCTCAACGTAAAACCAGCCAAAGGGCAGATGGCAGACGAAGCGGTCGCCGACTTTGGCCTTCTCATAAAGATAATCCGAAACGAAGCCTTGCCCGGGCTTGCCCTTTCTCACCGTAATGGCGAAAAAAGAATCCTTGCCTTGCCTAGCTTGGTATGGCGCCGAACATATGGAATAGGGACGGGTGGTGACGCTACCCCCTATTTTGAAATCGAAAGAAACATATTGGCCCGCTTGGAAAGGAGGAAGCTCGAAGCCCTCTTCAGGAACGAAAGTAAACATCTTAGAGGTCGGGGAGACGTCTTCGATCTTGCTGATGACGACGTTTGTGAACTCGGGGTGGAGCTGCTCCGCCAAATTCTTGATGGGGTCGCTGTAATCGTTGTTCGGAGATCCGGCTTTGATGGATGAGGCGCGTTTCTTCATGGCCCTGAAGGCACCGGTGACGTCTTTGAAGAAGCCTTTGACTTTGATTCTTGACATAGTCATTTTCCTTTCTTCTTGTCCCAATCAAGGACCGTTTTAGCGGCGATTGCCCCGTTATTGATGCATACGGCCATGCCATCCCCAGCCAAAGAAGCCGCGGAAGCCCAAGTAAGGTTTTTGATGTAATGCTCTTTCTCGTAGGTGAAAAGCCTCGCCGCGACGGAGTCCTCCATGCGGTGCTGATAACCGTAGATCCCACCCCTATACTGACCGACGTAATGGGAGACGCTGACGGGGGTCTCAATCTCAATCTCGAGGATGTGGTCAAACAGGTTGACCCCCAGCCGCTTGGATTCATGTTCAATAAGCTCTTTGGCCAGCTTCCGCCGAACCTCGAAATACTCATCGGCTTTAACGTTGAAGAAGGACTCGGGCAACGGGAGCTCGGTGATCGACAGCGAGCATTTGCCCTTTGGCAAAGCCTCGGGATTTGCCTGATCCAGGCACACCGTGGTCAGATAATGCCAAGGGCCAAGGCGTTTGCCTTCTTCCCAGAAGGCGTCGCAATCGAAAGGCACATCCGCATCAAAAACGGAATAATCGTGTATCCCGAGCTCTTTGCTCGTCTTGTCCAAAATCAAGATGACGGAGAAGCAAGAAACGCTTTCCTCTCGGCCGTGGATCAATTTGTAGGCTTTATGAGGAACCTCCGACAAAGGCTCAATCATTTTGCCATATACCGCATCGGGATAGACGCCAGAGACGATATATTCGCCATAAATCTGCTCGCCATGTTTGGTCCTAACGCCATAGGCTTGGCCCTTTTCGACCAATATCTTCTCCACTTCAACCCCATATTCAAATTGAACGCCGAGCTGTTGGCAACGCAAAGCCATCGATAAGGCCATGCCATGGGAGAAATAACGGGGTACGTAGCTACCCCCTGTCATGTAGTCGCCCATGAGATAGCCATAGATTGTAAAAGGCAACGAGGACACGGGCTGCCCAACGTAGATCCAATAAGCGGAGAGGATATGCTGAACTTTCTTCGGAATCCCCAAAGCGTCCAAGACTTCCGTCGTGGAATATCCCGCGGTCGCGGTCATCGACCAATGGTCTTTGACAAGGGCGACCTTGCTGACGGGGTGCTCATTCATGTAATTGGTAGAATCCATGATGTCTTTGCAGACATGGAGGAGCTTATCCACTTTCTCCAAATTCCCGGGGTAGACGGCTTCGATCTCTTTGGCGGCGATATAGACCCCGTCGTCATCAATTCCCGCGTGAAGAACGATGTCGATTTCGTCCTTCGGCAGATAAATGCGATAGGCCTCAGGCACTTTCACCCAAGGGATATCCGCCCCAAGATTCTCCAAATACGTACGCACCGAAAGAGGCTTTTCCTTCGAACCAATGGACATCATTTCATGGAGGGAGGCTTCAATCTCCACTCCGCCTCGGACGAAACTCGTCGCCACTCCACCAGGGAGGTTATGACGTTCCAAAATCAAAACGGATTTGCCTTTGCTAGCAAGGGAAAGCGCGCAGGACATCCCGGCTAAAGAACCCCCGATGATAATGACGTCGTAATGGTCTTTGTAAAAAGAATCGCCCATATGCGTCTCCTTTTAGTAACGGAGAAAATCTTAACGTCAATTCCATTGAGGTCAATTAAAACACGCCTGTTAAAGGGCGTTTTGGATTGCCCTATTTTGAAACC
>CAVGXP010000026.1:0-45792 GCA_963633165.1 bacterium | reverse complement strand
CTTAACGAAGAATTTCTTTTCCTCCAAAGAGAAAAGGGTTCCTTATCTTAAGGTTTCTTTGGTCAATGGCGACCTTAAAGTCTACGTCCGTTATGAGGGCGAGTCTTCTTATGGCGATCCCATATTCAATTACGACCTTGGGGAAACCGCGGAAGGCTACCTCAGAGTTCTCACTCTTGGGGATACCTCGGTTCCTGCAAAAGGAATTGGCTACGCCTCGATATCTAATTTCAGCATCGATGACCTTCATATCGAAAATCTCGATGCCGCTTCCTACCGTCAGGAAACGAGCGTGGATTATCGCGGCAACAGCGTCGCTGGGGCGAGCAACTTCGATTACGATACGAAGACGGATGATTCCGACCTCATCGGCAACAAGCTTAAAGGCGGCGACGTTAAGGACGCCAATAACAACGCGGCTTTGATCTCCGGGTTTTCCATCCCTGCCTTCTTTGGCCTTACCGCGCTTCTAATCACATTCTTGAAAAGGAGATAAAAATGAGACCTTTCCAAAAACAGTATTTGCTTTCTTTGCTCCCGCTTTTCCTCTCTTTATCTGCATGTGCCAACGGAAATAACGGCAAAACCTGTGTTATTTATGAAGATGGGATGACTTATGCCATTTCCGAGAAAGGCACTCCCGACGAATATTTTGCTCTTAGCTATGATATCCTCGGCGGGGATGAGGTGATGCCTATCGGGGGCTTCTATGTTCCTTATGCATCCGGCGGAAGCGTCGATGGGCACGCGATGCCCAACTTCCTAACAGAAGAGATCTTCCAAGCTTTGGAAGATTGCGGCATCAACACCTTTGCCTATTCGGTGGACCGTTGGGCGACAGGCGGGGAGAACACCAATCTCGTCAAGGCGTTGGAACTTTGCGAAAAGCATAACATCGGATATTTCGTCGATACCTATTACGTCCGCTCCCAACTAGGGACTCACACGGAGAAATATCCTCTTGAGGATATGGATCTGTCCAAACTCTCCCAAGTGATTGATGAGGTCAGCGACGGAGGAAATCGCAAGGCGGTCATCGGCTTGCTTGCTAACGATGAGCCTTTTACTCACGAGGCGGATAACATCAACAAATACGTTGAGGCTTTCTATAACCTTGATAACGTTAAGAACAGAAAATACGACGTCTATATGAACGCCCTTGGCTATTGGGAAGGACAATTCGCCTTCTACAACAACCAAATCGATTCTCCGGCGACTTACGACGAATACATGCAGGCTTATTTTTCTGCGCAAAACCACGTCAAAATGCTCTCCGTTACCCAATATCCTTACACTTCTTCGAAAACCGATGAATCTCAGTTAAGCTCGATGCTTTTCTCTGAACTCGCGGTTTATAGGAAATACGCTAAGCAATACGGGGCGGCCGCTTGGAGAATGCTTCAGGCCGGCGGTCAATGGAACGATGCCGCCGAATGGATCGAATCGGTTTCCCCCTATCCTAATGAAGCTGAGCTTCTCTTTGACGTGAACACCTCTTTGGCCTTTGGCGTCAAAGCCATCCAGTATTTCCCCTTGGTTCAACCTTTGTATTTCGCCTATGAAAAAGGCGGGACCTACGATTTCACCAACAGGAACGGCCTCATTGGAGCCGATGGCAACCTCACTCGTTGGTATTACTACGCCAAAAGAGCCAACACACAGGTTAAAGCGATTGACCATGTTTTGATGAAATCCGCCAGCGAAGGTATCCTCGTTCATGGCGATACGGCGAAGAAATACATGGTCGAAGGGGCCGATTTAGGCGATACGCTCATTAGTGGCGAATCTTGGCGCCAGCTTAGCGGAATCTCTGGGGATGACTGCTTCGTTGGCTGCTTCGACTATAAGGGAGGAACGGCGCTTTATTGCGTGAATTATTCCCGCAAAGCAAAAGCCAACGTCGAACTTAATTTCGATGACAAATACCGGTATGAAGTCATTCAGCGCGGCGTTTCCGCAGATGTTGTTGGGAACTATGTGCCCTTGACCCTTGATGCTGGCGAAGCGGCGTTGATTGTCCTTAGCTAAATCTTATGTAAGCAAAAGCCTCTGGGAGAGATTTCCAGAGGCTTTTCGTTTTAGCGGTGCCCTATTTTCTTTTCGCTAGGAAGCAAGACGCTCATTCGAATGGGGTTGGCCCAAAAGGGGTGCTTTTTCGCATAATGCTGTTGGGAACTATCCGCGGGATAAAAGTTCTCCATTCTCATGACTTCGACGTGGTGGGTTGGGTTTAACGTGGTGTCGACGATTCGAGTGATCGTTATTCCTTCTCCTATATCGGTGTAATAGATGCCGGATCGGTATTGATTTCCTTTGTATTGTCCTTGCTTTTGATAGGAGTAGGGGTCGATGCCACGGAGGAAGATTGTAATGATTTGATCGAATGAAGTGAGGTTGTCTTCAAAGTCCACTTTAACGGCCTCGACCGCCCCGGTTCTCCCCGAAAGGACCTCCGCTAACGTAGGGTTGTGCTTTTTGCTATTGAGGTATCCCGCCGTGGTGGTGATCACTCCTCTTACCTGCTCCATGTAAGCCTGGACGCCGTAGAAGCAGCCTCCGGCGAGATAAATCGTTTTTGTCATGGGTATATGATAAGGAAGTTTCACTCTTTTTAAGCGAAAAAAGCGATAATTAGCCTATGGCGAAGAAAAACAAAAAAGATCAACCGATGACTAACCTTGAGAAAGCGACCTTGCTTTCAGGAAACGGATCATGGTTCACCTATGGAATCGAACGTTTTGGCATTAAGCCTGTCGAGATGCACGATGGCCCTTTGGGGGTTAGGAAAGTCGGAAACGACCCCGACTTTAATCTAAAGGAAAGCGAAGAGGCGGTATGCTTCCCCTCGCCTTGCTTATGTGCTTGCAGCTTTGACGAGGAACTAGAAAAGGAACTCGGTCGTGCGATGGGGATGGAAGCTAGACTTAAAAACACCCAGATGCTTCTTTGCCCAGGGGCCAATATTAAGAGGAATCCTTTATGCGGGAGAAACTTCGAATACCTCTCAGAGGATCCTTTGGCTTCCGGAAAAATGGCCAGCGCTTTTATTCAAGGCATTCAAAGTGTTAATGTTGGGGCCTGTTTGAAACATTTTGCCGCCAATAGTCAAGAGTTCTTCCGCATGGTCAACGATTCCATCGTGGATGAAAGGGCGCTACATGAACTCTATCTTCGCCCTTTCGAAATCGCCGTCAAGGAGTCCTCTCCTTGGGCCGTCATGGCGAGTTATAACAAAGTAAACGGGATTTACGCTTGCGAAAACAAGTGGCTTTTGCGCGATATTTTAAAGAATGAATGGGGATTTGACGGAGTTGTGATGTCGGATTGGGGCGGAGTAAACGACCCTATTGCCAGCCACAACAATGGGCTCGATCTTGAAATGCCCTCGATGCTTAAGAACCGAAACAAGACTTTAGCGAAAGCCGTAAAAAAAGGAATGCTAGCTCAAGAGGCATTGGACGATTGCTCCTCAAGGGTCATCGCTTTGTCAAAGAAAGCTAACGCTGAATTTGAGGGCGATCCTTCTTATTCCATGGATGTCGGCCATGATGTCGCCGTGAAAGTCGCAACCGAAAGCGCCGTCCTTCTCAAAAACGATTCTGTCCTTCCTCTTAAGGATTTCCGCGATGTTTGCTTCATAGGCGAACTAGCAAGGACGCCCCGTTATCAAGGCGCGGGGTCGAGTCATGTTTGCCCTCATCACCTTGTATCTTTCCTCGACACCATAAAAGAGGCGGATGATCCAGAGGGGAAACGCCTTCCTTTTGAAGCCGGCTATGACTTTGATTCGGTCTGGGATGATGGCGATGTCGAGAATTTCGTCGCCGCGGTTGACCTCGCTTCCAAAAGCAAAACCGTTGTGCTTTTCCTTGGCCTCCCTCCAAGCGCGGAGAGCGAAGGACTTGATAGGCAAAGCATTCATCTTCCAGAAGATCAGCTTCGTCTATTTGATGAAATCTACGAGGTAAATCAGAACATCATTGTCGTTCTTTCTACTGGCGCGCCGGTCGAACTCGTTTTCAAGAACAAGGCCAAAGCGATTCTTTTGATGTATCTTCCTGGCGAAGGCGGTGGTGAGGCCATCAAATCCTTGTTGTTAGGCGAAGCATCCCCGTCGGGGAAATTGGCTGAAACGTGGCCTAAGCACATTTCCGACGTCCCATCATTCGGCTTTTATCCCGGCGAGGAAACGACCTCGCTTTACCGCGAATCCATCTATGTCGGATATCGTTATTATCTCTCCGTAGGAAAAGAAGTCTCTTATCCCTTTGGCCATGGATTAAGTTATGGAAAGCAGTCGTTCAAATCCCTTTCCTTAAGCAGCGATTCAATCGAAAAAGGCCAAACCATATCCGTCTCTTTAACAGTTTCAAATGTTTCCGCTGTCCCCGTTAAGAAAGTCGTGCAGCTTTACGCTGAGCCTCGTTTCGAGGGCAACATCTTTAAGCCAAAGAGGACTTTGATTGGTTTTAAGAAAATCGCCCTTTCTAAAAGAGGAAGCGCAAAGGTCAGTTTTGAAGTCAATTTTGATGACTTCAAATGTTTTGATGTCGATGAGGGAAAATGGAAGGTAGAAGGGGGAGCGTATCTTCTCCAAATCTGTGAGTCCTGCGAAGATGTCGTCTTGGAGAAAGAGATTAATGTCGTTTCCTCCGATACCTTCATTTCGCATAAGCTCCAGATGGCCACTTATTACGCCCCGACGAAAGATGGCTTTCTTCAATTTGATAACGATTTCGAACATCTCTATGGCAAACACATATCCATGGAGAAGGACCCTAAAAGCCGACCATATGATCTGAATTCAACTTTCTATGATATTTCCCACACTTGGATAGGGAAGCGCATCTTCAAGCTCGCCGGAAAGTACGCGCATATATTCGATCCGGGGAAAGAAAGCGACCGCGCTTTCTTTGAGCAAACCCCGCTTCGCAATGTCATCATGTCCGGTTTGGGCATTCGCTATGCCTATTTGCTCCGCGATTTGGCCAACGGCCATTATCTCAAAGGTCTTATGGCTTTCATCTTCTGTGTGCACCATTAGCGTGCTCTTGTTCGCATTTTTGTTTGCTTATCTCTCAAATTTACGCAATTTTGCCTTTTTTGAAGTTCGTGTTTTTCTCTTTGATATAATGTTAGGGTATGAAATACGCATTAGGCATCGATATCGGTGGGACGACGATCAAATATTCCCTAGTCTCCGAAGAAGGCAAATTGGTTTCCAAATTCGCGATTGGGGTAAGTCCCAGCAAGAAACAGGAAGTCGCTCTTCAAGAGCTTTTTGATTCCATTGAGGATAACGTGGATATCAATAGTCCAGATATCGTCGGCATCGGAATTGGCTGTCCTGGGGGTATCAACCCTCAAAAGGGAACCTGCGATTACGCAACTAATCTTGGGTGGAAAGATTTCCCCATTACCGAGGCGATGCGCAAACGTTATGGGCTTCCTTGCTTTATCGAAAATGACGCCAACGCTGCATTGCTAGGCGAAATTTATTATGGCATTGCCAAAAACTACACCGATGTTGTCTTTTTGACTTTGGGTACCGGGGTTGGCTCAGGGCTCTATCTTGATGGAAAAATCTATTCCGGAAATGAAGGAAAAGGAGCGGAGCTTGGCCATGCGATCATCGAGCATAATGGCCGGCTTTGCGGATGCGGTAGAAGAGGGTGCCTAGAATGCTATGCTTCCGCCAATGCCTTATCTAAAGATGCGGCGTTAGCGATGGCCCACCATCCTGAATCGGCGATGTGGAAGCTCTGCAATAACCCCAACAAAATGAATGGGGCCGTCGTCTTCGCCGCCGAGAAAGCCGGAGATCCTACAGCTAAGGAAGTCATCGACAATTATATTTCTTACCTCGGTGAGGGATGCTTGGATTTCTGCAACATTTTCCGTCCTCAAGCGATTCTTTTGGGCGGTGGGGTCGCTAAGCAAGGTGAATATCTCAGGGGCAAACTTCAACGTTATATTGAAAAGAACGGCTACGGTCTGCTGAGGGTGAACCCCCCAAAGACCGAAATTTTGATTGCATCACTAGGCAGCGATGCCGGGATTTATGGGGCGGGTGCTCTTTGCTTCGAAAACATTAAATAAACTTTTGCTTCGATTATACCCATAGTTCGATACTCTTTACGTATCTATGCTTATCAAATTCGGGCTCAGTCGAATAAGAGGCTTCTAATTAATGAGAAAAAGGAACAAAGACTGTGCCCGCATGATAAAAGACTTCACTCATCATAAGGCCTATCGAAGTGGATTATGAAAGAGTAATTTCCCTTATTGGAGAAGTCGTTAATAACATGAGATAAGACGTCTTTTTCTGAAGGGGCGTCTTTTTCATACGGGATGACGCAGTCAAAGATAACGTTGGTATGTGTTTCGCCTTTTACTATGCGGAAGTCATGGATGGTGATCCCTTTGTTTAAAGTGGATAGAGAGCTTTCAACAAGTTTCTTCAATTCGTCGACCTCAGGGTTTCCGACTTGAATGGGATCGATATGGATGGTGATCTCACATCCGTATTTCTGGCGGATGTCCTCCTCGATGTTATCGATGACGTCGTGAATGGAAACCAAGCTATCGTTGGCATCGACTTCGGCGTGAAGAGAAATGAAAAAACGGGTTGGCCCATAAGCGTGGCAAAGCACATCGTGGACTCCTAGGACTTCGGGATACGTTCTTATCTCTTTTACGATTTTGGACTCAAATTCCTTTTTGGCGGGTTGCCCTATCAAAGGATCGCTGGCTTCTTTTATGCCGGTTATTCCTGAATAAAGAATGAATAGGGCGACCGCCATACCCATATATGAATCGAGGAAACCCCAATTGAAGAAATAGGTTAGTAGGGCGCATACCAAAACGACGGTGGTGGCAATTGAATCGGTGAATGAATCTAAAGACGTGGCTTTCAAAGCGACCGAATTTATAGCCTTCCCAAATCCGCGGTTGACCCACCATTGCAATAGCTTCAATAACACGGATACCCCAAGGATGATTAAGGCAAAAACGTCGTAATTTGTCGTTGAACCGGCAATGGCGCCTTTGATCGAAGAGGTCATAAGCTCAACGGACGCTGCGATGATGAGCATGGAGACGATAAGCGCCGCGATGTATTCGATCCTTTCATGTCCATAAGGGTGCTCTTTATCCGCGGGTTTGGCGGCCAAAGAGAAGCCGATTAGCGTTACGACGTTACTTGCCACATCGCCAAGGTTATTGATGGAATCGCCGATTAAGGCCATTGAAAGAACCCAACCAGATTTCGAGGCTAACAACAAAGCGGAGGTCAATTTCAAACCAACGAGGATGCAGTTGGTGATGATTCCAAAGACTGCCGCGACTTTTCCGTGGTTTAAACGCACAGATTCTTTGCCGACCTCTTTGTAATCAGGTATGAACAATCGTCTTAGTAGGGTAACCATAGGCTAGATTTTATGAAATCTAATTGAGTTAGGAAACGCAAACATAGCAATCTCGTTTTTTAAACTAGATGTATTGACAGTCTTATCTAGTAATGTAAACTAGATGACGAAAGGAGACTTGTATGCCCATTGATCAAATTGCCCTTCCCTCCTATACCAGAAAGCAGGAATTATGGAACTCTATATCCCATTTGTTTGGCGCTATTTTCGCCGTTGTCGCCGGCCCTTTCATGGTGTTTAAAACCGTCTCCAACCACGACGCTCTTTCTGTCGTCGCGGTCATTGTTTATCTTCTTTCGATGTTCGTTCTTTATATGGGCAGCGCCTTGTATCATGGCCTAAAACCAAGCAAAACAAAGAAGGTTTGCAGGGTTTTAGATCACGACAACGTGTTTTTTCTCATTATGGGTTCCTATACCCCTTATACCTGGATTGCCTTAAGAAATCCTCAGGACGGTTTTCCTTGGGGATGGGTAATATTTGGCTCGGTTTGGGCTCTTTGCATTCTTGGGATCGTCTTTAATTCGATTGATTTGAAGAAGCACGCCAAGCTTAGCATGATCATCTACGTCGGGGTCGGTTCTCTTATCTGCGCGGCTTTCTATCCGCTTTATTACGCGATTGGTCTGTATGGCATTTTGACTTTGCTTTTTTCCGGCATATTGTTCTGGATTGGGGCGATGTTATACGGATTGGGCGGAAAGAAAAATTATTGGTACCACACCGTTTTCCATTTCTTCGTTTTGGCGGCGACGACCTTGATGTTCTTCTCGATATACTATTTTGTTCTTTAAAGCCAAAATGATATAGACTTTCCCTATGGGAAAAATCCAGCGTTACAAAATTGCACTCTTGCCTCTAGTTGGGCTCTTGCTTTCTTCTTGCACCATTTACGATTTGATTCGCCCTGAGTCGAGCAAATCCTATCCTGACGTGTCTACAGACACGACGCCAGTTGATTTCGAAAAAGAAGAGATTGAACCCGGCGTATACAAAGCCCCCAATTTTAGCAATGTCTCGTATCGCGACATTGGCTTCCATAGGGGCATGGACCTTGTTCCTTCAACGGGGGATATCAAGGTTCTTGTCTTGCCTATCGAATTTAGCGACTATCCCTTTTCCTCTTCCTCGTTATCTACGATCAACCTGGCTTTAAACGGCAACGGCCCAGAGGAAACAGGCTATTGGGAATCCGCCTCCTCCTTTTACAAGAAATCTTCCTTTGGGAAATTGAATCTCACTTTTGAGGTTGCAGATGTCTATAAAACCGGAATCTCTGCCAAAGAGGCCTTAAAGCTGAATTTGGGATATACCATCAATGAGCAATCCGCGGAGACGAATGGGCAAAAATGGGTTAACGATGCGGTCGAAAATTATAGCAGCAATACTTCCCCGTTAACGGATTTCGATTCCGACAACAATGGTATTATCGATGCCGTCATTGCCGTCTATTCCTGCCCGGATTATTCTGAGAAGGACTATTATTTCACTTATGGTGGGAAAACCTATAAAGATGGCGGAGACGACAGCAGCCTTTTCTGGGCCTATACCTACTGGTGCTCCAACGTCGGCGATTTAAGTTCGCCCAAGGCCAACACCTACGTTTGGCTTTCTTATGATTTCTTTAACAATAACGGCAAGGCGGATCCCCACACGATCATCCATGAATATGGTCACGCGATGGGGCTTGATGATTATTACAGCAGTGAGACGAACTTTCAGCCCGCCGGCGGCATCGATATGATGGATCTCAACATCGCTGACCACGATGTCTTTTCCAAGATGGCCTTAGGATGGATCTCCCCGACAATCATTTCCTCAGGAGGCGTCAGCTGGACATTAAAACCCTCTCAGGAAGCGGGCGAATGCTTGCTGATCGCGCCATCCACCTTCAACGGGACCGTATGGGACGAATATATTCTCATCGAGCTTTATACCCCTGATGGCTTGAACGCTTACGATGCGACTCATCTTTATTCTGGAAGGACCCTTGCTTACACCGTCCCTGGCATCAAGATTTACCATGTTGATGCCCGACTCATCGAGTGCAGGCTCAGCGGCAATTACCAAAAGATCGTTGCCACGCCTTATGTTCGCGACCCTAATTCCATCGATTTAAATGCGCGGACGTCTTATTACCTTCCTGGGGCTACGAATTGCTCAAAATCATTCAACTCGGAGATGATTTTGTCCTCAAATACCGCTTATTCTTCTGATTATTCCTTGATTCATCTTATTGAAGCCTCGGGGGTCAATACCTTTGCTAGAGGTCTAACCGGAACGAATGCGACATTGTTCAAAGAAGGCTATTCTTTCTCAATGGAGAACTACGGAGCTCGCTTCTTCACCAACGGGGAGAAGCTTAATAACGGAACGAGTTTCCCTTATTCCATAAAAATCGATTCCTTGTCTTCCTCTTCGGCCAAAATCTCAATCGATGTTGTTTCATAAAATGGTCGAGAAGTTATAATTTCACCCTTGTAGAGGCTCATCAATGTCCAAGAAAAGTGATTCATCCGTATTGTTAGAGAACCGCAAAGCGCATTTCCTTTATTTTTTGTCGAACTTTATGGTCGCCGGCCTTGTGCTTACTGGCACAGAAATCAAGTCTCTAAGAGCGAGGAACGCCTCTTTGGCCGACACTTACGTCTATGTCAAAAACGGCGAGGCGTTCGTGGCAAACATGCATATCGCCCCGTATAAAGACGGGACTTATAACAACGTTGATCATCTTCGCGATAGAAAGCTCCTCCTCAATAAGCAGGAAATCAAAAAGCTCGAGAGACATTTGGTCGGTTCTTCCGCGACGGTTGTTCCGACGAAAGTTTTCTTGTCGCGAGGATACGCAAAAATGGAGATTGCCATGGCCGTCGGCAAACAGGCCCACGATAAACGTGACGCGATTAAAGAAAGAGATGCTAAGCGCGCTATCGGCAAAGCCGTGAGAGAAGGAGCGAAAGCCCAAGGAGATTGATTATGAACGACGAGATTCTTAAGGCGTTAGATCCCTCCTCATTTCACTACGGAGAAGAGAGCTGGGGCGATTTCGTAAGGAAAGATAAAACTTCCCTGGATAGCCCCGTAATCCATGTTTCCGGGAGCAACGGCAAGAGTTCCGTCTGCGCTTTCTTAGAGAGCATTTATCTAGCCTCCGGGTATAAAGTCGGCGCATATTTCGATGCCCATCCCTTCAATCCAAGAGAAAGCATCCGCTATTGCGGAGAAAAGATACCCGAAAAAGATTTTGAACGTATCTATTCGGGAAAAAAGAAGCTTTTTGCGAAGTTTTCATTAGGGTGGAATGAAATTTTAACGGCAATTGCCTTTGCCTATTTGCAGGAGAAAAAGCCCGATCTTGTGATTTTAGAAGCTGGAATTGGGGGAGAATTCGACACGACGAATCTCTCCAACCTAAACACTGTTTTATCCATCGTCACCTCAAGCGGATTGACCCATACTGATTTGCTAGGAACAACGACCTCTGAGATTGCTTTGACCGATGCGGGAATCCTGAAAGAGGGATGCCCCTTGCTTATTGGAAAACTCGATGAAAACTCCGAGAGCGCATTAAGAGATTACGCCAAGTCGATGGGCGGCAAGTTCTATATCGTTGATGCGTCCCATTTTGAGCGTTTCGATAAGGGCGTGTTTCATTTCGTGTATTCTCCCTTTGGCGAGCTTGCCATTCCTAGCAGGTCTTCTGTCTTTGTTAAGGACGCCTGTTTGGCTCTTGAGGCCACCCAAATTCTTAAGGGCTCTTTCCCGCTGCGTGAAGATGCCATATCCAATGGGCTGCAGGGCTTTGAGCTTTCTTGCCGTGGCGAGAAAAACGGGAATTTCGTCTTTGATGGAGCAAGCAACCCCGAGGCTTTCCAATCCTTTTTGCCCGACCTTCGTTACTTCACCGGCGTTCACCACACTCACGCTTTCTTTGCCTCTAGATTGGGATCTAACATCGCCTTGATGCTCCCTTTGCTGGGCAATTCTGTTGAATCGATATATTTGACTAGCTTCGATTCGCCTAACGTCAGAGAACATTTCGATTATTCTCTTTACGAAGAAGATTACCCTTTTGTCGATGACCCCTTTGTCAAAGCCAAAGAAATCCATGCGCAGTTTCCTGACGACACGATTCTATTTATTGGCGACGTGGAGTTCGCCATGCTTGCGAAAGGTAGTTTAAATGAAGAAGAACAATAAAGCTCCAGAGCCTGAAATTGACGTCTCTCTTTTAACAGAGGAGCAAAGGAAAGAATATCTTCGTAAGCCCAACTGGAAGCCCTTGGCGATCTTCATTGGTGTCATTTTGATCCTAATGATTATCTGCATCGTTGTTATCGCCGTTATCTAATTTGGGTTCTGTCTTAGAAAGACCATCCATTTGATGACTCTTTGCTTAGATTGAATATGAATCCACTGGAAAAGCTTAATTAAGGAGCAATGACATGATCCATAAGACCATAAATTTAAAAGATGAATTTCCGATGCTTGATAAGTCGGTGAAACTTATTTCCTATTGCCCTGACAATTTCGAGGAAATATCAATCTCTAGACGCCGGAAGACCCTTTTGCTTCTTCCGGGAGGGGCTTATTGTTTTAATAGCGATCGCGAGGGAGAGCCCGTCGCCTTGCGTTATATGGGACATGATATCAATGTTTTCATGCTCGATTACAGCCATGGCCCTTATGTTCCGCCATACCCCTTTGTGGAAGCTTTTGCTGCGCTTGCCTATATAAGGCGACACGCTGATGAATACCATGTTGAAACGAATTCAATTGGCGTGATTGGCTTTTCTGCCGGCGGTCATTTAGCCGCCTCTTTAGGAGCCTTTTATAACAAACGCGAATATTGGGATTTCCTTTTGGCGTCGGAAGACGAGATTAAACCGAATGCTTTAATACTGGGTTATCCGGTAATCGACCTCAACGATCACGAGGTCACGGCTAACAACTTGCTTTTGAATGCACCGGACAAAAAAGATGAGTATTGCGTCGAAAAACAAGTGACTTCATGCTTTCCTCCGACTTTTATATGGACATGCAACGATGATGCATTGGTAAGCAGCATGAGCTCTCTTTCGTTGGCTCTAGCCCTAAAAAAGAGCGGAGTGCGTTTTGAACTCCATCATTATGCTTTTGGTAACCATGGCGGCTCAATTGGCGAACCCTGCGTTAATCCAGATAATGTGGATTGCCAAACGTTAAAAGAGGGTTCTTATTATCGTGATTGGGTTGAGCGATCTATCCGTTTCCTTGACATGATTCTTTAAACCGTGCCGTGCCGTAAAATGACGTTGACTAAGTCGCGTCTAAGAAGATGGCCATGCGTGTCCTTAAGCATAGAGCAAAGATTTATAAATCTATTTGTTTTGATTGAGACGAGTGCCTAAAAATAAGGTTTGCCATAAGCAAATGTAGTCAAAAAACTATAAATTCATATCCCTAGATGGCGAGTATTTATAGATTAACCCCTTTATGATTAAACCGACGGATCACTATGAACACTCTGGAAGTTAAAACCGATCAAAATGGGCGTGTCTTTTTCAAGAAAGCTTTTCCAATTTGGGCCAAGGGAGAAAACAGCAAACTAAATTCATCCTGCCTTTTCAAATGCGTTTTTGAAGGTGAAACCCCTAAAACTCTTCGTATAGCTGGGTGGAATTCCTACCGCATTTACCTCAATGGCGATTTCCTAGCTTTTGGGCCCGCTAGGGCGAGTCACGGCTATGCCAGGGTTGATGAGTTTGAACTCGACTGCCTTCAAGGCGAAAACGTTTTGCTAATTGAGGCTTGTGCCTATAACACGAAAACATATTGCACTCTTAATCAACCGGGGTTCTTGATTGCAGAGGTTTTGGACAAAGGCGAGCCTATCGCCTGGACGGGACGTGATTTCTCCGTTTCCGTTTTTGCCCAAAGGCTTCGAAAGGTCAATCGTTACAGTTTCCAAAGAGGCTTTGGCGAGGCTTATTCCTTTTTGAATTCAATGTTTTCGACAAAAGGGGAGCAACTGAGCTGGAGCGATCCCGAGATTGTCGCCGGCGCGTCCGCTTATCAACCACGCTTGGTGTCTTATCCAAAATACGATCTTTATTCTTCAACGCTTGTAGAAGAAGGAAAGTTCGTTCAAGTAGAAAAAGAGATTCCATCAAACCCCTGGTTGCATAGTGATAAATTCGCCTGTTTCTTGGATGAAGAACTGGAAGTCGACCCGTATCGTTATGGATTAAGCCTTCAATTCGAATTGTCTTCTTGCGATGGCGTTTATAAAGAAGGTGAATTCTGCACATTCGCCTTGCCTGGTTCTAAAACGGGCTTCATTGGCTTCTCCTGCGATGTGGAAGAAGAAGCAGAGGTATACATCTTCTTCGATGAGATCGATTTGAATTTTGGAAAATCGGCCCCAATCAATGTTTCTTTCAATCGTATCGGTTGCGTCAATGCGATTGTTTATAAGCTTCCTAAAGGGCATTTCTCTTATTTGTCCTTTGAGCCTTATAGCGGTAAATATTTTAGAATCGTGGTTAAAAAAGGAAAAATTGCCTCCCCCTCTATCTGGGTTAGGGGTTATGAGAACCCGGATTCCAATCGCTTCGTCTTTGAAAACGATAGGGAGGATTTGAACCTCATCGTAGCCGCGGCTAAGAACAGCTTCGTCACCAACTCCGTCGATTTCTTTACCGATTGCCCTTCAAGGGAAAGGGCCGGTTGGCTTTGCGATTCTTATTTCACCGCTAATGCGGAGCAGCTTTTCACGGGCCACCAACGCGTTGAATCCGCCTTCTTGGACAATTACCTTCACGTGACTTCCCCATTGCCAAAAGGCATGGTTCCGATGTGCTATCCAGCCGACTTTTATGATGATACGTTTATTCCAAATTGGGCTTTGTTCTTGGTTGTAGAAATCGCAGATCGTTATAAAAGAACGGGAAATAAAGCTGATATTGCGGGCTTTTATGAATTAGTCGCTGGAATTTTCGAATATTTCAAGCGGTTTGAAAACGAATTTGGCCTGCTTGAAAATCTCGAAAGCTGGGTTTTTGTAGAGTGGAGCAAGGCCAATGATAAGGAATTTCTTGAAGGGGTCAACTTCCCTTCGAATATGATGTACGCCTATGCTTTGCTGGAAGCGGGAAAGTGCTTTGATAATGCGGAGTGGAAAGACGAAGGAGAGGCTAAAATTCAGTCGATTCGAAATCTTTCTTATAACGGAAGCTTCTTCGTCGACAACGCCATTAGAAAAGATGGAGAGCTGAAACCAACGAATAATACTTCTGAATCCTGCCAGTACTACGCCTTCTTCACCGGAGTTGCTGACAAAGAGAGTTATCCTGCTTTGCTTGATGTTCTCGTGAAGCATTTTGGCGCCAAACGTAACGATAAAGAGGTGTATCCAACTGTTTTTAAATCGAATGCGTTCATAGGCAATTTCTTGCGTTTGATCATGCTTAAAAACAACGGTGAAAAAGCCAAGTTAGAAGATGAATGTATTGGCTATTTCTTAAAAATGGCGAAACTCACGGGCTCTCTTTGGGAAATGGATTGGCCCTATGGCTGCTCTTTGAACCATGGTTTTACTTCTTACGTGGCCAATCTTTTAGTCGATTACCTTATCGGTTATGGAGGCAGGGAAGGCCATGATCTTCATTTCTCTTCTCCCTGCGTTTTCTGCGATTGCCATGTTGAGATCCCATTAGGCGATGAGAAGCTAGTTTATGATCGGAAAAACGGCAAAGTGACGCTTCAGGTTCCGCAAGGCTATAACGTCTTGGGCTTTGAAAATGGAAATCAAAAATAACCTCTTCTTCAAAGACGGCAGTTTGTTCTTTCCCGTAATGGGAGAATTTCAATATTCTCGGACCGACGATAGGCGTTGGGACGAAGATATGAAAAAACTGAAGGCGTTGGGTATAAACACCCTTTCGACCTATGCTTTCTGGATTCATCACGAGGAAATAGAAGGGGAGTTCGATTTTACTGGGAATAAAAACATCCGCCATTTTTTGCTTTTGGCAAAGAAGAACGGCCTCGACGTTTGCCTCCGCATCGGCCCTTGGGTTCATGCCGAATGCAGGAACGGCGGTTTCCCAGATTGGATTTATCAAAAAGGCTGCAAGCTTAGAGAGAATGATCCTGTTTATTTGTCTTATGTCCAAAGGTATTTCGGCGCTCTTTTTGATAATTGCCGGGGGCTGATGGCCAAAGACGGAGGGCCAATCACCTCCATTCAGGTTGAGAACGAATATTCGCAATGGGGGAAACAGGGATCTACCTATGGCGACGTCCACATTAACGAACTTATCAAGATGCTTAAACGCATCGGTTTCGAAGTGCCTGTTTACTTTGCGACGGGATGGGGCAAAGCCGCGATAGGGGATGCCGTTCCGGTTTGGGGCGCGTATTGTGAAGCCCCATGGGAAGATAGCGATGAAGAACTTCCCCCTGTTGACGGATACCTTTTTTCTCCGAATCCCAACGATAAATCCATCGGTAGCGAAACCGGGAAAAAGGATTTCGATCTTTCAAGCGGAACTAAGCGTTTCCCTTATGCGACCGTCGAACTTGGATCGGGCATTCAAATTACACACAAAAGGCGTCCTATAGTTGAGCCAATCGACAATGCCGCGATTGCTTTTTGCAGATTGGGGAGTGGCGTCGATGCCCTTGGCTATTACGTTTTTCATGGCGGGATACACCCGACGGGAAAGCTCACTTCGATGCAAGAATACAAGAAAGAAGGGCCGATTGAAGCTGGTTTTGCGTGTAATTTGCCTGAGAAAAACTACGATTTCCAGGCTGCTGTCTCACAATATGGAAAGGTTCGCGAATCAGGAAAAGAGCTTAAGCTTGTAAATACTTTCGCAACAGAATTCCAAGAGACCCTTCTCAATGGCGAGGTTATTTTTCCGCCGTGTAACTGCATAGATCCAAACGATTTAAAATCCCCTCGATATTCATTTAGAGGTCAAAGCCAGTCGGGTTTCATCTTCATCAACAACTACGTCAGACACTACCATATGGCTAGCCAAAAACTATCGAATCTGCTTGACGGTCTTGGCTTCAATGATCTTTGCACCGAGGAGATAGAAATCCCGGATGGCGTTTACGTTGCTTTGCCCATAAACGTAAGAATCGGAGGTTCGTTTGTCCGATTTGCTTCTGCTATGCCCCTAATGGTTCTTAATGGAGTCGATGCTGTATTTTATGCCCCTTTCAAGCAAGTCATCGTCGACGCTGATATGAACGGTAACAAATTCTTGATGCTGTCCAAAGAAGATGCGGTGAACTGCTATAAGTTCAGTATTAACGGGAAGGAACATGCTTTTGTAATTGAAGACGAGATTTTTCAAGAGGGGAACGATCTCCACATCATTCATTCCGGTCCTGTTCGTTTTAAAGTTTATCCTCCGTTGCCGAATTGCCCTAAGGGCTTTAAAGCCGACATCGATAACGACGGCTGGTCTATCTACCAAAGCGATGCAAAGGTTGCCCAGGATGTGAATGTCTTCTGCTCAAAAGTTGCCAATGCAGGAAAAAATATGGTTTTTGCGGTCGAATACGAGTACAAAACCCCACATTATGATGTTTTTGCTTACTTTGATTTTAAAGGCGATTCTATGGATTTCTTAGTTAATAATTCCAAAGAGAACGACTGTCTATATTACGGAAAGCCTTTCGAAGTAAGCCTTAGGGCTTATAACTTCCCGACCATATGCGAAGCTTCCGCCCATCCCCTTTACCCCGATGAAAAAATATATTTAGAAAAGTGGCCTGAATTCGAAAACGGAGCTTGCTGTAAGCTTAACGGCGTTAAGACTTTGGCTTTTGATGAGCTTGTCCTGAGCTTTTAGAATTGCTTTTTCCTCCATTGCGAGGGCGAGATTCCATGAATCTTTTTGAAGGAGTTCGTGAAGGCCCCTTGGGAAGAGAAGTTCAATGCCATAGCAACATCAAGAATCGAGAGATTGGAATTGGCCAGAAGAATTGTGCTATATGCAATTCTGCTATCGTTTAGGCATTCCACCATGGTCTTGCCGACATGCTTTTTGAATTCGCGGCAGATATATCCCCGGGAATAATTCATGTCTTTGATGATGTCGTTGACGCTTTTCCTTAGGACTTCTTCGTTGCCAAGTGACTGAAGGAATTCTTGGATCCATGCTGGATAAGGCGTTTTGGTTACAGTTTTAGACATCAAATAGGCATCCAGAAGACGACAAACGATTGTGGTGTGGTGGATGTTTTGTTGATTCAATTTTTCTTCGGAATAGAAGGCCGTTTCTTTGAAGAAACCAAGAGAATTTTCTAGTGACAGCAAAACTTCTTTCCCGCAGGGGATGATAATCGGCTCTTGCCCGGAGGTGATTTCTTCGAAAAGACCGGGCTTAAGGAAATCGCAAATCGATTTCATCTTGTCCTTCATGCAATAGATGTCGCGGTGGTATTCAGGAATGTCGCTATCTGGGGTGTCTTTGATCATTTCGTGAACATCGCCAGGGCGCATGAGAACAATTTCTTCCAAGGCATGTGTTGGATAAGGCTTTCCGTTTACGACATTGGTTATTTGCCCGCTTAGACAATAAGTAAATTCGAAGAACAAATGCCGATGACGGCAAATGTTTTGATTGTTCAGGAACGCTGTGTAACAAGAATTTTGAATCGTTTCCTGGCTATATTCTTCGATTGGTTTTTCGTTTTTGTTCATTTTTTCTATAATTGCGTCTTTTTAGGGACAATTGAAAGAGAAAAATGAAAAAGACGTTTAAAAAACCTTCAAATCCTATGAAATTCCCCAAAAATCGAATATCAAAAATTTGTAAATTATAAGCAACCCTCGAATAGTGGTAAGGGCTTTCAAATGGTAAGATTAGGCTATCGGAAAAGGAAGATTAGCAAAAATTTGACCTTTTGAAGAACATGAGCCATTTCCCTTGTTTCAAAAAAATCATCTTCGGAATTATTCTCGTTTTCCCTGCGCTTCAATCTTCCTCGATTGAAGGCAATGTTTCCATTAGTCATGATGGCAAAAGCGAAGCTTCTTTAACGATCGTCTCTTCTTTGGCGCAAGAAGATTTCGAGAACGCGGTCAAATCCAAAATCCAAGGTTACAACACTGTTTCCGGCCTCTCTGATGCCGTGTCCTTAAAAAAGATCAACGCCGTTGAAGAAGGGTATCAAGTCGATGTAACTCTAAGAAGGGCTGATAAAGTCAAAATACAGGGATCCTTCGATTATGAGGAATGGTCAAACTTCGCCGCTGAGGGGAGCGAGGCCAGAAAAAGCATCGAGAACGCCAATAGAGGCAATATATCAACCACTGTTGAAAATTATTATGACGGGACCAGGGGCAACATCATCGTCTCAAGAGATAGCTCCGTTGTGGTATCACCGAAAACGCTTGGCGGTGAAAAAGTCGATGTTGACTCCTTCTTAAGCGAGGCCGCCTCTTCAAGCGACCGCAACATGATGCTTTTCTTCGGTGTCTTCGATTTAGAAGGCGTTAAGTCTATGAAAGTCAGTGTTCCCGGGAAACTAAAGTACATCGGTGGGGAAGGCGTTGCGGTTTCTAGCTCTTCAGAAGTGGAAATCACGCCAGTCACCGTCCCGGTCACCGTTACCAAAACAGTCACCGTCATTGATGAAAACGGCAATGAGAAATACACGACGAAAGTCGAAAAGAAAAACTCCGCACAGGCTCTTGTTGGCTATTTCGTCTATGAGAAATCCCTCAGCCCCTTCGAAATAACGATGATTTCCTTAGGATGCGTCATCGGCGTTGGGCTTCTCTCAGCCTTCCCGATTTATTGGGTTGTTTTGGGGAAAAAGGAGATCGCCAAGAGGAAAAAGGAGGAAGACCATGCGCAATAACAAAGACAACGCTCTTGCTGTAGGCTTCCGCGCTTTTTCAAGAAGCGAAACCGTCCGTTGTGTCAAAAAGCACTGGATGCTTTATCTGCTTGTTATCCCCGCGGTTGTGATGGTTGCTATTTTCAGCTACGGTCCAATGTTCGGGCTTATTATCGCTTTTCAGGATTTCCGGTTGAGCGATGGCATCTTCAAGAGTGAATTCGTCGGTTTCCAGGTTTTTCATCAGATTCTCTTCGATCCTGAAAGCGCCTCCTACCTTGAGTTCAGGAACACCGTTTTCATCTCTTTGCTCCGCATAGCGACAAATTTCCCGATCATTTTGATTTTTACTCTTTTGCTGCATGAAATTGGGAACAAGAAAGCCAAAAGCGCTGTCCAAGGCATTTCTTATATTCCTTTCTTCATTTCGTGGATTTCCGTCGGAGGCATGGCCTATAACCTCTTCGCCTTGGACGGGGGCATCTTCAACTCGATCATCCAGTTCTTCGGCGGTCAGCCAATAGCTTTCTACAACGAATCCAAATATTGGTGGGCGATCTTGTCTTTCTCCTCCCTGTGGAAGGGCTTGGGATGGTCGACCCTTATCTATATGTCTGGTCTAGGGTCAATCAACCAAGAGCTTTATGACGCCTGCGAAGTCGATGGCGGCGGACGCTTCAGAAAGATGTTCCATGTCACTTTGCCTGGTCTTAGCAACGTTATTATCCTTCAGCTGATTCTCGATGTCGGGGGCATAATGACTGACAACTACGACATGATTTTGGCCATGATTAACGGCTCCCAGTCCCTAAGCGACGTGACCCGCGTCGTTGGCACGCTCGAATACGAAGCCATCGTCAATGGCTCTCAATATTCAAGAGCCACCGCCTATAGCTTGTTACGCGGCGTCATCGGAATGGTTTTGGTGCTTTTGGCCAATCGTCTTGCAAAGAAGACGGACAATGAGGGGATTTTATGAAACGAAAGAAAAAAAGATTTCATTTCTCGACGTTTGCCCTCATCAACGGACTCATCATGGTCCTTGTGTGCTTGGCTTGTTTGATTCCTTTCTGGATCATCATCACTTCCGCATTCTCCTCGAATAGCATCCTTCAGAAAGAGGGCGTCTCGCTTTGGTTCAAAGGCTTCAACTTCGATGGGTTCTCCTTCCTCTTCTCGATGAGCGACACCTTTCTCCATTCTCTTGGTGTGTCCTTCTTGGTCGCTTTGCTTGCTTCTCTCATCGCCGTCTTCTGTTCCGCGACCGCGGCTTACGTCCTGTCTAAGAAATACCTGAAAGGGAGAAACATCCTCAATGTCTTCTTCATGATCACGATGTTCTTCTCCGGAGGGACCATCCCCACCTACCTCGTTATTCGCGGCATCGGAATCTACGACACGATTTGGGCCCTTGTCCTTCCTGGGGCCGTATCCACTTACAGCATTCTGCTCATGCGCAACTTCTTCTATGGCATCCCCAAAGAGATGGAAGAAGCCGCGGTGGTGGATGGGGCCAACGATTTCCAAATCATGATGCGCATCTACATGCCCCTTGCTGTCCCCATGATGCTAACGGTTGGCATCATGACCTTCGTAGGCAAATGGAACGAATGGCTGCCTTCCTTGCTCTATGTTGCCTCCGGGAACAAATCTTTGTGGAACGCTCAGTACGTCTTAAGACAAATCCTGACGAATATGCAGGCGATTTACGGCTCCGGATCCGCCGGTTCAGTCGTCGATGCGCCTTTGATCCAAGCCAAAAACGCGGCCATTGTCATCATCGTCTTCCCTCTCGTCGTCTTAACCCCTCTTCTTCATAAGTATTACGTTAAAGGCCTAACCGAAGGCTCAGTCAAAGGATAAAAAGGAGGCAAAAACAATGCCAAAGAAAACATCCCTTCTCTTGCTTAGCGCAACCGCGCTTCTAGTCTCTTGCTCGCAGGGCGGAGCCACTGCTTCAAGCTCTAACCCCAATTCTTCCGATGCCGGGTCCGTAGTTCGCCCCGCGGGGGAGGAAGTCGTTATTTTCGCCGGCGGTTCCAGCGAATTTTCCTGGGTTAAAGGGAGCGAAGAAGACAAGGTCATTTCCTATATCGAGGATAAGTATTACGAAGACACGGGTAACTCCCTTGATTTCGAGATTTCTTACCTTGGTGAAGACATGCAGACCAAGCTTTCCAGCGAACTCGCTAGCGACCCTTCTTCGGTCGACGTCGTCATTTCCCACACCCGTGGCGGCAATGGCGTGGACGATAAGCTGAAAGGGGAATCGGATCACTACAACCTTTACGATACCATCAGGGATTATGCACCGAATCTTTATAATGCCATTTCTGGCGATCCCATCGATTCGATGACGACCTCTACCAACGACACCGTTTGCATTCCCTCCGTCATCAGCCCCTATAAATTTGGCATTCTCGTTCGCAAAGATCTTATGGAGAAGGCCGGATACACCGATGACGCCGACAAAGCTTCAAAAGACGGACTTGAGCTGGTTGATAACCTCGACACCTTCGCTTCGATGTGCCAAGGCATGAACAAAATCACCAACAATTCCTACGCCGTAACCGGAGCCGCTTGGGACTTGGAGAAAGTCCTTACTCTCGGCGCTTATGCCGATGCCGGTTATTTCTCTTATGCTTTAACCCAAGACGATGGTACCGAGCTTATCCGCAAAGGAGGGGCTACCGATGCGTATAAAGACGTTTTGGCTTTGGAATACCAATGGGCGAACAATGGGGTCATTTCCAAGGAAGCCAACTCCATCCTTGTCAGCGATGGTGAATCCAACTTTATCGCCGGAAAAACGGGCGTCTTCGTCCTTGACCCAACCATTCAGCATCTTATCAAAGTCGCGCGTATGACGAAAAACCAGATTCCCGAAGCCGAATTCACGGTTATTGGCCCTTTGGCCGCCCATAAAGGCGAGACTAAAAAAGGCTTCATGAGGAATCCATCGGCGACTTTTGGCGCCGCCATCACCAAGAAGAGCAAAAAGGTGAATCAGGTCATGTCCTTCCTCAATTGGGTCTATGAATCCGAGGACAATTACAACCTTTGCCGCTACGGCGTGGAAGGAACGCATTGGGTGAACAATGGAGATGGGACCTATTCCTATCCCGAAGGAAAAGAAAACTATGCGACCAATTCCCCCTATAGCGGAATCTTGACCCTTGTCGAAAACCAAAGGATGTCCAATTTGATTTACAACGGCTATAGCGAAGAAGAGCTTCATTGGATCAACGACATTGCCGGAAATGAGGATAACTACATCAAAAATGATGTTATGGATTATCTTTTCACAACGTCTGATGAATTCAATATCAAGCAAAACGCCGCCACCAACGAACTTTATCAGATGGCCGTCGATGCATGGACAGGGAAGAAGAACCCTCTTGATTTGAGCTCTGATGGCGTTAGGACCATTTATGATGCTGCGGCGCAATCGTACCGTAGCAAAGTTGTCGACATCGATCGTTCCTTCACCGAGCAATACGTTTTGATGAAGGCCATGAGGCAATAACGATGCTCATCGCTTTCCTTATCGCAATTGGATGCCTTGAGATATATTCCATAGCCTTCGCGGTTTTGGAATGTAGGAAAAAGGAGAAAAGATGGTGGCTTTGCCTCATTCCTTTCGTTTCCTTTTACTTTTTGGATAAGGAATTGCATGGATTTTCGCTTCTGACGATCAAAGTGAAGTCTTTGTTGGTAACCGCGATCGCCATGAACATCATCGCTTTGGTGGCCATGCTCATTGCTTATTGGGGGTTCGCCACTTTGCCTGCGAGGAGCTCCGAGCCTTTATTCCAACTCATGCTCGTTCCTCTTTGCTTCTCCGCTTTGATTTTGTGGATGGCGTTAGGCAAAACCACCTCGGACCTTCTCTTCGTCTATGGGAAGAGCTTTAAGTGTGACCTACTGGTGTGCCTGCTTCTTGTTAGTATTCCGTTTTTGATTGCTTTTATAAACCCAAAGGAGAAAAAACATGAAAGCTAAGTCTATGCTTCTTCCGGTTTTCCTGCTTGCTTTGTCTTCGTGCCAAAGCGGTGGTGGGGTAACCTCCTCTTCCTCCGTCTCACCTTCTAGCGACGATTCCAGCAGCGAATCGTCCGAGGCCCCCGTGGTGGATCCGGTCTTTGTCGATGCTAAGAAGTCTCCGGATTACCCCGCAATTTCCAAAGATATTGTCTATTTGACCTACTATTTTGACTCTGAGGGCGGGAATGACACTAACGATGGCCTTACCCCTGAAACGGCAAAAAAATCCTTGTCCGCCGCTTCAAGCATCGCTAAATCCGTAACTTCGTCCAACCCTACCAAAATTCTTTTCAAGGCGGGTTCGAGTTATACGGGGAAACTGACTTTTGAGAAATTTAAGGCCGAGGATGCTTCACCTCTTATTGTCGATGTTTATGGACAAACCGAAGAGACGAAATATTGCAAAATCACCGGCCTTGCCAATGACAGTTGCATTGAAGTCAAAGCTTCCAACATTCGACTCGGTGGGTTCGAATTGACCTCTCCTAATGGCTTTAGGGGGATTCATGTCACCACCCCGTCTAAAGGAGCCATGAAAAATGTCGTCATCCATGACAATTACATTCATGACATCAATTTCTTGCTTGGGGACGTCGTTTTGCCAACGGATCAATCTGAACTTGATTTGACCACGATTCGCTCCATCTGCCCTGACGAGAGGTTCTCCTACAATTGCGGAGGCGTCGTCTTTGAGGCGGATACCCCCTTGGCCAAAGGGCCTTCTTGGTACGAAGGGATTTGGATTGACGATAACGTGATTGAGCGCGTTGCGAGGACGGGTATTTGGGTTTTCTCCAACTGGGCGCAGCGCCCTGGGATAGATTGGGGCAGCAACCCTTATTACAGCGATGAGATCGGCTGGTATCCCCATCATAACGTTAACGTTCGCGGGAACGATATCCTTTATTCCGGCGGCGATGGCGTTATCATTGGCGCGTCCATAGACGGCTTCATCGAATACAATCGTTGCCTCCACGCGCAGACCTTGCCTCGTCCAAATTACGTCTGCGCTGGGATTTGGTCCCACTCCTGCCAGAACTTCGTCTTCCAATTCAATGAATCCGCGTATACCCATACCGCTAGAGACGGAGAAGGTTTCGACATCGATATTGGGAATTCCAACATCCTTTTCCAATACAATTACGCCCATCATAACGACGGCGGCGGAGTTCTTTGCTGCAACACCACGACAAATTTAGTCAAATACGACGAAGAAGGGGAGATGGTCCTTGATGAAGACGGCCTCCCTATCATTGAGAAAACGATGGCCTCATGGCATGACATCACCATAAAAAACAACGTTTTTGCGGACAATAGCAACGGAAACATCATCTATAGCGGCACAGTTAATGACATTGATTTCAGCAACAACACCATCATCATGTCGGGCGAAATCCCTAACGAAAGGGTGATCGACACCAAGGACTTCCTAACCGGGATTCCTGGCGATAGATGGACGATGTCGAACAACATCTTCTACATGCGCAAAACCAATTCGGTGCGTTTTGAGATGAGCTTCTCGAAGACCTTTGATTTCGACAACAACATCTATTATGGATTCGATTCCTCGGTTGAGGAGACGATGAAGGACCTTGGCGAAGGGCAATTCAAGAAAGTCGATCCGAAGTTCAAATCGGACATCGCCAATCTTGGATTCGACACCGTTTATGATTTCATTCCCCAAGAGACTTCTCTTTTCCAAGGCGCGAATTCGCTGAAAACGATGCTTCGTTACGACCTTAACGGCAATGACGTTTCCTCACTTCGTTACTATGGGGCCTTTGGTTCCTCTAAAAAGGAGAGTTTATGAAAAAGCACGCTACCTTCTTGGCGCTATCCGTTTTAACGGTTGCGTTAGGCCTTGCTTCATGCAACAGCGGGGGCCAGACTCCTGCGGAATCCTATACTCCGATCTCCGTTATCGATGAGCAAAGCAATCTTTGGCTCGATCGCTATGGGGAAGCCGATATTTCCGTTACAGGTGGTAATGGCGAGTACACTTACACCTCTAGCGATCCTAGCGTTGTTACCGTTGAAGGCAAAAGAGCCTATGCTCAGGGCAAAGGCACGGCCATCATCACTGTCAGCGATGGCGTAAGCGAAGTCAAAATCAACGTAAAAGTCCGCGATTCCGGTGTAAAACCCACCTTATCGTTTAATTCTTTGGAAGGCTATTTGGATACGGATATCGAGTTGCCTCAGGAAGTCAACTACAACGGGCAATTCATGCAAACCGCCATCGAATATCAGATGAGCGTGAAAGATCCTTCCGTTGCAAGCTTCCAAGACGGAAAGCTGCGCGGCCTTAAATTAGGCAGCACGACCGTGGATGTCTCGGCGACTTGGAAAGGACTTGCACTGACCAAGAAGGGGATAAATCTTGAAATCAAGGAGCCTCTTTATATTTCCGTCACCGATGAAGATGTTGATTTACACAACGTCGCAACCAAACTTGGCCGTTATAGCTTAGACGCCATCGTTTATGAAAAAGGCGTGGCTTTAGAAGGCGCTCCCGTCGTTTATTCCATCGTTTCCGGAGAAGAACACATCCGCCTCGATGGCAACACGGTTTATGCTCTCTCCGTTGGCGATGCGACCATAAAAGCAAGTTTCGTGAAAGACGGCCATCAAGCTGAGCTTCTAATCAATATTCACGTTGGCCCAAATTACGAAGAAACTTCTTTCCTCAATCCCTCTACCAAACCCAATTATTACGCGAAAGTCGAAGACCACCCTGAAGGAAGGGATGAGGTATTTGCCTATAGAGCCGATCCTAATGTGACTTCTGCGGATTGCTGGGAATCTCACATCGTAGAGGCTTCCGCCAATACGAAGATCGTTGACCTTTACCGCGAAGGAAAACGCTACTTGGCCTACGACCTTTATTACACTTCCAACCAAAACCTCATGGTGGGTTGTTCCGCGAAGACGTCTTGGATTTCCGTTGGCGATTATTTCCGCAAGGACTATCTGACCATTCTTAAAGATGGTGAGGTCACCAATGTGCTTGAGAAGAACACCTGGGTGACGATGGTCTATGATCTCAAAGCTCTTTGGAGCACCAACCTCGGGCTTTCCTCTTATTTCTTCTTCTTCGTCAATGACGGCAGTACAACGCAGTATTTATCTAACGTCCGTTATTACCTCGACGACACCTTCTTGCCTAGCGAGAACCGTTCTTATGAGAAAAAAGAGGGATACACGCAGGCGACCAACGACGAATTCGACGTGCGAATCCCGACCTCGAAGAACTACTCGATGGGAAGCGCTGAACCCGGGCTAGTCGTTGATCCCGCCGAGGCTCCTGAATACGGGGCGAGCAGCATAACCGTCGACGGAGTGGCCAACCCCTATGCATACAAGACCAAGATCGGCTCTTCAACGAAGAACGCTCTTGTCGTTGCGACTTCCATGAATGAGACCTATGACGATTCTCTTTATAGAATGTCCAAGCTTGGTTCCTATTTCGCCTTTGATATCTACCCCACGAACAACTCAACGCTTTATTTTGAAATCAACGGCGGGAATTCCGGCTATTCGGTGAATGCTGAAGTTGGCAGCACCTCACTTAGCCAATACGATGAATGGCTCGTCGTCTATTCCGGAAATGAAAGACTCAGCACCCTTAAGGCCAATCAATGGCAGACTGTTGTCTTCTGCTTTGCCGATGCCTATCTTGAGGATTGCCCATCGGGTCAAATGGCCTTTTCTAGCGCGGACGCCAACGACCTCGTTTACGTTAACAATTGCCGCTACTATTACGAGTCTGATTTCCTCCCTGACAATTACGCCCTCGAAGATCGCAGGCCCGTCGCAAAAGACGCAAATACATCCGTTGAACGCTTAAATAGTGGTGATTTGCGTGGTTCTTATCAAATCAAATCCTCGACTGGTGAATCCTCCGTTTCTTTCAATGGAGTTTCCGAAGAGGGGGAATTCTTCGCCAATGGGTATCGTTATCTCAAATATAACCTCTACGTCGAAGAAGGCGTTTCATCTATCAAACTCAATAGCCATGCCGACTCCGGTTTGGTCGATAACGACGAAGAAGAGATTGAAATCGGCAAAGAATTTGGCTCCGATCACAACATCTATGATGCAGATGGGGTGAAGGCCAATGTTCTTAAGTCTAAATCTTGGTACACCGTCTATCAAAAGGTGACCACAAACGATTCCACGCTTCTTGATGTCGATGTCTCTTTGACCGCCAAAGGAAGCGCGGGTTCCTCGATTTACGTTCGTTACGTTGATTTTGCTTACGAGCTTAATTCTCTCTATCTTCGCAATATCGCTGGCTATACCGATAACGTTACCCTTTCCTTCATTAAATCTGGCGATTTCGCTGGCAGCTATCGTTATTCAAATGGGACTTCCGGCGACATTGCAGGGGAGGCACAGAACTGGGGCGAGTCTGGGGTCCGCTTCTCTGGAGTTGCCGCAAGCGATGATAGTGCGCCCGGCGCCTTCTTCTACGCAGGCTACCATTGGATTAAAACGGACATCTACATCGAAGATGGCGTTCCTAGTTTCTCCATTCGCGTTTCGGCTGACCGCAATCTCGAGAGGTATTGGCCACAGGACATCGCCGTTGGGAGAGAACTTCCCGCCAATGTCTACGCCACCAACATGGATGGCAAACGTGCGACGATGATCAATGCCAATCAGTGGTATACCTTGATGATCCCCGTCAAATATACTTCCGCGGATACGGGCAACACTTATGTCACCATTTATTCAAACGGTGGCAGCAAGGCCAAACCCAGCGTCATGTATTTCCGCAACATTGAATATCTGAAAGAAGCCGATGTCCCTGAGGTTGTCCCTGATCCTGTTATGGCAAGAACCGATTTCCCTGATCTCGTTTCCTGCTCCGAGCAGTCCGACGGCACCTTCCTCTATAGCAACGGATATACAGCCGACAATTCCAATAGTGGTGTTTATTTCGATAAGGTCACCGACCCAAAAGCCGCGACCATCGATGAGAGCACCGGTTCCTTCTTCGATGAAGGCTACCATTACATCAAAATGGGCTTCAAACTCGAAAGAGGCGATAATTTCAGGATGCGCGTTATTGGCTTCCCCAACGCCGGCGCGGATAAGCTTTTGACCCAATATCTTAAAACCGTGACGGTTGGCTCTTCGTTAGGGGATGACGTCCTTCTTTATGAAGAAGACGGAACCAAGGCTTCAACGCTTCAGAATAACGTTTGGTACGAACTTTATATCCCGATCATCTACGACGAGGGATATGTTGGCTGGACCGATGTCTTGCTCTACACCGCTGGAGGCACATCTTCCAATCCGAACCTGATTCGAATGAGGAACATCGAATTCTTGAAGACATTCGACAAATAAAAGTTAATTCGCCGGTTCATTGGCCGGCTTAATGAAAGGAGAATCAATGAAAAAGACGCATTCGATTCTAGCGCTTGCTTTAGGAGCGAGCGCGGCGGTCATCGCCGCAGTCGCCGTGAGCCAAAATTCCGGCATCGCCATCAACGCCGCAGAGACCGAGCACAGTGGGAATCACTACAAAGAAGTGGCCCCCACCGGCCTAACCCAAGGCACGAAAGAATATTGGGTATGCTGCAACTGCCATGAGGTCTTCTTATCCGAGCCTGCAACTGGCGCTTGGGAAGACAAGACCCTTGATTCAACGCAGATTAATGAGGTTGTGGGGGATATGGTTCTTCCTTCTCTTGCCCCTTATGTTCATGATGATTACAAAGACAAAGGCGTCTCTGTTTCATGCGATTCCGAGGGCGTATTCACCTACACCAACGGCACCGTCGGCGTGACCTCTTCTGGCGACAATCCGAACTGGGGCGAATCGGGATTGTTCTTTATGGAAAATACCGGCGCGACCTTCAATTCTTACACCGCTGCGGGTTACAAATATCTTAAGTTCGACGTCAATTTTGAAGAATCCGTGTCTAGCTTCAACTTAAGGTATGGCTCTGGAATCAGGGATTATTATGTCTCTGAGATTGGCTTTGATCAGACTTTGCCTAACGGCAGGGAAGTCAACCTCTTCGATATGGACGGCAACAGGGCGATCTCCATCAGCCACAATACCTGGTATACCCTTTATATCAAGCTCGTCGGGGGGACGAACATGAATTCTTTCTGGACCAATGGCGGCTCTACGGCTAACCCTTCCGTCACGAAGGTCCGCAATGTCACTCTTGCCAAAGAACTCAACCCGAGCGTCGCCCCTTATTTCAAAAACAACTCTTCTGGCAGCGTAACCTTAGCTACGGAAGAAGGCATGGAAGGTGCTTTCAAAGCCGTGACAAATGGCGGAGACAACACCTTGGTTTTCTCCGGAATCACTCATACCCAATCTCCAGATGGCGTTGAGTACGCTGGCGGATTCTTCGATGACGATGCCAACGAATACTTCGTCATGGATTATTATGTCAGCGCGGCTAATTCCGCTCTTAATTTGAGTTGGGGTGGCAATGGGTTTAGTGCTTCTGGGAACGCCTACTTGGATAAATCCAGCAATAGTCCCTACGCCACGATCTATCAAAATGGCGTGCAGGTCTCTAATTTGCAGGATGGATGGAACACGATCGCCTTCCATACGCCTCACACCGCAGGCGGGTGGACCGACTATACCCTTAATCTCGGTGGCAGCGTGGGCTACCTCAAAAACCTCTATTATTCGAAAACCGCTCCTACATTCTAACGAGGCGATAAATTACAATCTAGGGCGAGGGAGGAAACTTCCTCGCCTACTTTAATAACCATGGAATTTGATACCTTTTTTATCTCTGGGACAGAGAAGATTGTTGATGGAAAAAAGCCGTTTTTGCGGGTTAATACTTTAAAAATCTGCAAAAATGAGCGCTTTTCGTTTCAGCTTGCTTATTGCAACAAGGAAAAGGAGTTGTTCCTTCATTTCCCCGTGTTGGAAGTCGATTCACCGATTAAGGATTTCTTATTGGTCAGAACCGTGGAAGAGGTGCCTTGCACACTTCCTTTCCGCAAAGAAAAAGACGATTGGTATTCAAACCCATCTCCCGCCCTTGTTCCCGACATCCTTAAAGACGACGCTCCTTTGTGCATTCGATTTGGGGTTTATCAAAGCATTTGCTTCACTTATTTAGGAGGAGCACAGCCTGGAACATACCCCTTGGATGTGACGATTTCGACGGGGGAAGGCGAAACGCTTGGGAAAGCGCATCTTGAACTACTCATTGCCGATTTAGAGTTACCGACTTTCAACGTGCATTATTCCAATTGGGTGCATTATGACGGCATTGCCTCTTATTATGGCTTGAAACCATTCTCCGAGGATTATCTTAAGGTCCTTTGGAGTTTTGTTGATGATGCCGTCCTCCATCAAATGGACACTTTACTGGTCCCTTTGTTAACTCCGGCTCTAGACACGAATATCGGCGGGGAACGCTTGACAACTCAGCTGCTTGAGATTGAGGAAGATAACGGCTCCTATTCCTTTAATTACGACAAAGTGCTGGCGTTTATGGATGAGGCTAGGCTACACGGAATTCGCCGTTTTGAGATGTCTCATCTTTTCACCCAATGGGGTGCCGAACACGCTCCGAAGGTTGCCCTTAAGGACGGAAAGAAAATCTTTGGCTGGGAAACGGATTCGGATAGTTCCGAATACCTCAATTTCCTTAAGCGTATGCTTTCTGGCTTTACGAAGGCATTGCGGAAGCGAGGTTATGATGAAGAGACCGTGTTTTTCCATTTATCCGATGAGCCAAATCAGACCCATCTCGCGCGTTATTTGGAACTTAAAGAGGCAATCAAACCTGCTTTGGGCGAATATAAGACCTGTGATGCCCTAAGCAATGTAGAGTTCGCCAGCGAAGGGGCGGTGGAACACCCCATCTGCGCCCTTGAGCACGTCAAGGATTTCCAAGCTCATGGTATTAAAGATTACGAGGTTTATTATTGCTCGGCCCAAACCTTCTCCCATATGTCGAATAGACTTCTGTCTATGCCTCTTCAAAGAACGCGGATCATCGGCTGCCAGCTTTATTTGTCCGGGGCGAAAGGGCTGCTTCATTGGGGTTTTAATTTCTACAACTCCGCTTTCAGCAAGCGAAGCATCGATCCTTATTTGATCAATGACGCTGACGGCAGCTTCCCTAGTGGAGATTCCTTTATCGTTTATCCCAAAAAAGATGGAGGGGTTTACGATTCCCTCCGTCATGAAGCGATGTGTCAGGCGTTTAACGATTATCGTCTTTTGAATCTGCTTCAAAGAAAAATAGGCAGGGAACAAGTCTGCTCTTGGCTTGAAGACAAAGGCTTAAAGAGAGATTTCTTAGACGCCCCAACGGAGGCGGATTGGCTGGACAAGGTTCGCGAAGAAGCTTTGGAAATCCTAGAAAATTAGCGATGGGTTTGGGATTAACGGCCTCTGAGGTGCTAGAATAAATGCACCATGGAATGCAAGTATTGGCGGAACCACGTCGTTTATCAACTTTATTGCCGTTCTTTCTGCGACTCAAATGGGGATGGCATCGGCGACATTCAAGGTATTATTTCCAAGCTTGACTACTTAGCTTCATTAGGCATCGGCATTCTTTGGCTCAACCCCATTTACGCATCCCCCCAATTCGATATGGGGTACGACATTTCCGATTACTATGCGATCAACCCCGAATACGGGACGATGGAAGATTTCGATTTGTTGCTTTCCGAGGCCAAGAAAAGAGGTATCCGCATCGTCATGGATTTAGTGGTGAATCACACCTCCGATCAGCATCGTTGGTTCATCGAAAGCAAAGATCCGTCCTCTCCTTATCACGATTTCTATTACTGGCGAGACGGAAAGAAAAAAGACCGCAAAACCCCTCCTAATAACTGGACAAGCCAATTTTCCGGGCCTGCGTGGACTTATGATGAGACCGTTGGGCAGTGGTATTTACACCTTTATGCAAAACAGCAACCAGATTTGAACTGGCATAACCCCAAAGTGCTTGAAGAGGTGGAGAAAATCCTCCGCTTTTGGTTGGACAAAGGGGTCTATGGATTCCGGTGCGATGTCATCAACCAGATTTGGAAGGAATCCTTAAAAGACGGCAAGGGCCATGCTTTCAACGGAAGAGGCATGGAACATTACTTAATGAAGGATGGGAACCACAAGATCCTTAAGTCCCTTTATAACGACGTTTTTTCCCATTATGACACCGTCGTTATCGGCGAAACCTATAAAGTCGATACGGTTAACGGGGTCCGCTTCCTCAAAGATAAAGAACTCGACATGTTCTTTGAATTTGATAGGACTGCCGTCGATAGACGTTCCATCCCCGTTTTCAAAAAGAAATTTAAAGCGAAGAACCTTCGCAAAGTCCTTTACTCCTGGCAAGAAGCCGTGGAGTGGAATGCCAACTATTTCGAGAACCACGATCAGATTCGCTCCATTGGACGTTTTGGCGATTTGAAAAAGCGTCCTTTCGAGTCCGCATCCGCGCTTGCGACCCTCAATTTCTGCCTAAGGGGAACCCCGTTTGTCTACCAAGGGCAAGAAATCGGGATGACCGATTTGCCTTTAACCGATCCTGCTTTGAGCAAAGATGTGACGGCCGTGACTGTCAACGGCATTATGAAAAAACTTCTTATCCCCAAGCCAGCCCGTAAGAAGCTTATTAGTCGCATTAACCGTGATAACGCCCGCTCTCCAATGCAGTGGAATTCAAGCCAAAACGCCGGCTTCACGACTTCTTCATCTTCTTGGCTTCCGGTTAATGAGAATTGCAAAACCATTAATGTCGAAGATGAGTCGAAGGATCCGCGTTCGTTGCTTAATTACTACAAAAAGCTAATTTCCCTGCATAACAGCAATGAAATTCTTTGCCTCGGCACCTTCCGCCCATATAAAACCTGCGGCGATTTATTCGCTTTCTCTAGGTCGTTGAAAAGTAAAAGCGTTTTGGTTCTGATCAATTTGGGCAAGAAGACCATCAAGGTTCCTGAAGCGCTTTCTAGGGTTTCCGGTTTTGTGATTTTGGCCAACTACGTGGATGGGAAGGCATCCAACCGCAAACTTCGTCCTTACGAATCTTTGGTCATACAATTGGATTGATGCCAAGGACGCCCCTCCGCGTGTAGAATATCCTAGCGATTGCAGGAGGCTTTATTCTTATGGAAAAACACCGCGAGGATTATCTTAATTGGGATGAGTTTTTCATGGGCGTCGCCATGATGGCCGCAAAAAGGTCAAAAGACCCCTCTTCTCAAGTTGGGGCCTGCATTGTCGACGACAACCACAAAGTCGTCTCCATTGGCTATAACGGGATGCCGCGCGGGATTGATGATGAAGTGATTCCTTGGGGGCATGGAGAAGGCCTTGATTCTAAATACCTTTATGTTTGCCACGCAGAATTCAATGCGGTTTTGAACACTCGCGATGGTGCTGCATTAAAAGGCTGCACCCTCTATGTTACTTTGTTCCCTTGCAACGAATGCGCGAAGGCTTTGATTCAAGTCGGCATCAAAAAAGTTATCTATCTCGATGACAAATACCATGATCATCTTGAGGAAGTTGCCTCGAGGAGACTTCTTGATTTGGCCAAGGTGCCTTATGAGCCTTACAAAGGGCGGAAGGTCAACATTGATGTTGAATAAGCATAGCCCCGTTTATAGAATTATCGCCATTTTGTTGGCCTACGCTCTTCTTGGGGTTGTTATTTTCGTGCCGATTAGCTCAAGCAAGCCCATTGATTATGTTCTGCTGTGGGTCGCGTTAGGAGTATATCTTGTCGCTTTGGTGGCGACCATCGTCGTTACTGAAGTAATCATGGCTAAAAGGAAAAAGAAGAAAAAAGATGAGCGCGATTCTTGATGTCAAAAATCTTTCTTTTTCCTATGAGAAAGACACCCCCGTTTTAGATTCGGTTTCTTTTTCTATCGAAGAGGGCGAATACGTCTGCTTGCTTGGTCATAATGGTTCTGGCAAATCGACTTTAGCGAAAATTATCATGGGTCTTTTGCCTAATTTCGAAGGGGATGTCTCGCTGTTTTCGCTCCCATTAAATCGTGACAATCTCGCCGCGATTCGTTCTAGGGAGGGCATCGTTTTCCAAAATCCCGACAATCAGTTCGTCGGTTCGACCGTGGAAGACGATATTGCCTTCGGGTTGGAAAACAGGGCCGTCAGCCCTGAAATAATGAAAGACGTGGTGGCAAAGGTCGCAAACGACGTCGGCATGGGTGATTTCTTAAACCACGAACCTGAGAAACTCTCCGGAGGCCAAAAGCAAAGGGTCGCCATTGCCGGTATTCTTGCCATTAAACCCGATTTCATCATTTTCGACGAAGCGACGGCGATGCTCGATCCCAAAGGCAAGAAGGAAGTGAACGCCGTTGTGGAAGCCGTGCGCAAGGAAAAACCCGGCATCGCTTTGCTTTCGATTACCCACGATGTCGAGGAGGCCTATGGCTGTGACCGCGTTATCGTTCTAAACGATGGCAAAATCGCCGCTGATGGAGATCCGAGAAAGGTTTTTGCGGACGCGGAATTGCTTTCTAAAACAAAACTTAGAACTCCTTTTATTGAGCAGGCCAAACTCGCTTTTGCCAAAAAAGGAATCAACATTCCCAACGGGGTAGATAGCCTCTCTTCTTTGGAGGAAGCTTTATGGTGACCTTCGAGAATGTTTTTTACGTTTACAACAAAAAGACTCCGCTTGAATTCGAAGCCCTTCATGACGTTAACCTCAACATCGAACAGGGCGATTTTGTCGCCCTTGTTGGACGGACGGGTTCGGGCAAATCGACTTTGGTGCAGCATATCAACGGCTTGCTTTCCCCTAGTCAAGGCAAGGTGACCGTCAATGGGTTTGCCAACGAGCCGAAAAAGAAGCACAAAGGCAAGGAAATCAATGACTTAAGGCGTAATGTAGGCCTTGTTTTCCAATTCCCGGAAAATCAACTTTTTGAGGAAACAGTCGAAAAAGACGTGGCTTTTGCACCGAAAAACTTCGGTTGCTCCAATGAGGAAGCGTTGCAAAAAGCCCACGAAGCACTTGCGAAGGTCGGGTTGGGGGAAGAGTTCTATTCTCGCTCCCCATTTGAGCTTTCTGGAGGCGAAAAACGCCGCGTTGCCATCGCTGGGGTTTTGGCTTTTGAGCCTTCGCTTATTATTCTCGATGAGCCTACTGCGGGTCTTGATCCTGAGGGTGCTGAAGAAATCATGGACTTATTCAAGAAAGTCCACGAGGCCGGAACCACCATCGTTTTGGTTACTCATGACATGAACCTCGTTTACTCCTATTGTAAGACCGTGATTGTTATGGAGGGCGGGCGCATCGTTAAAGTCTCCGATCCTATTTCTTTATTCGCCGAGGACCTTGACCAATATTGCCTTGAGACCCCTTTGCTTTATCGGCTTGTTCTCGATCTCAACAAGAAAGGCGCTGGCCTTGATCCGAAAACCATCTATTCTTTGGATGATTTGGCTGAGGTTCTTTCTAAGAAACGTCGAGGTGAGCAATCATGAAAAGCATCACCTTGGGGAAATATGTTTGCTTCAATAGTTGGTTGCACCGTTTGGATCCACGCTTGAAACTTTTCTTGACCTTGCTTTTCATGGTCCTGGTGTTTTTGCCTCTTCCCACTTGGTCTATGACCTTCCTTTGCGGTGGGGTGTTGTTCGTGCTCTCCCTTTGCTTCCTTTTTGCTACTCACACAACTCTGGGATCATTCTTCTCTTCCCTTAAATCCATGTGGTTCATGGTTTTCTTCCTTTTGGTTGTCTACGTCCTTATTCCTAGCAACATCACGCCGACTTTGGGCGTTGCGTGGAATTGGAACGGGTGGGTTGTTTACTGGGACTCCTTTGCCCAAGCGGGGAAGATAGTCCTGCGCCTTCTTCTAATGCTTGAGCTCACTATGATTCTCACCTCCTCAACGAAGCCCTTGGATCTTACTTTTGCATTAGAATGGTATTTGACCCCTTTGAAAATTCTCCACTTCCCCGCATCGGAGATCGCGATGATCATTTCCATCGCCTTGCGTTTCATTCCGACTTTGCTTGAAGACACGATGAGGGTCATGAAGGCCCAAGAGAGTAGGGGCGTTGATTTTTCTCACGGGAGCCTCATCAAAAGGCTGCGCGGTCTGACTTCCTTGATCGTCCCTCTTTTCGCTTCTTCCTTCATGCGCAGCGAGGAGCTTGCCTACGCTATGGAGGCCCGCGGTTATGACCCCAGGGGTAAGCGCACGCGGTATAGAAAGAACAAATGGCGCTGGGCCGATACGCTTTGCTTGGTTTTAGGTCTTGCCTTCTCCGCCGGGTTTATAACCATCGTGGCTATGGGGCTAGACTTCTTTGCGATGCTAGGGATTGTTGCCTTATGAATTATTTGGGCTTTTTATCTTATTGCGGAACGGGCTTCTATGGCTTCGAGAAACAAACGGACAAAAGAACGATTCAAGGCGTTTTAGAAGATGTTTTAAGCCAGGTTTGCGGGGAAAAAATAAAAATACACGCCGCAGGGAGAACCGACGCAGGAGTGCATGCCATTGCCCAAGGCTTCAGTTTCAAAACGTCTTCCTCTTTGTCTAAGGAAAAGATCGTTTATGCGGTGAATCGCCTGTTGCCGGATGACGTTTTGCTAAAAAGCCTGCAAGAGAAAAGCGATGATTTCGATGGTCGCCATTCCGTCTCGGGGAAAACGTATGAATACCGTTTTTCCTATGGGACTAAAGACCCCTTTCAAGTTGGCCTGCTAACTCAACTGCAGAGGCCTGATTTCGATGTTGCCTCCTTCAAAGCCTGCCTTGCCTGTTTTAAGGGCAAACACGATTTCTCCAATCTCACGACGAAAAAAGAAGACAAGGATAATTTCGTGCGGGATATCAGCGACATCGTTGTTTCCATCGATGAAGAAAACAAAGCGGGCGTCGTTAGATTCGTCGGGCTTCATTTCATGACCTATCAGGTGCGTCTGATGATGGGCCTTGCTTTCCAATGTGCCTATCATCAGAAAAAAGCGGAGGACGTACCTTTTCTTATGTCTATAAAACCGCGAAAGATACTATCATACAAAGCGCCTGCTGACGGGCTATATCTAGTAGAGGTACGTTATGGACAATAAACTCAAAATCGATGCGAACTACCATTCTCATACCTTTAGGTGCGGCCATGCCGTCGGCACGGACGAAGAGTATGTCCAGAAGGCTATCGAAGCCGGTTTCAAAGTGATTGGTTTCTCCGATCACGTCATTCTCCCTAACGCCAGCCAGCCAGGCATGAGGGGAGATTATTCCCTTTTGGATGGCTATATCTCCTCTGTCAATGAACTGAAGAGAAAATACGCGTCAAAAATAGATGTTTTTCTTGCCTTTGAGTGCGAATGGTTCTGGGAAGAGTACGCTTCTTATTACAAGAGTTTGCTGACTCAGCGTGGATTTGATTATCTTATACTCGGGCAACATCTTTGCCGCATTGACGGACGCTTCGTCTACTATAGCCAAATTGCCGATAGAGAATTAGGCGTGAAAATGTACACCGATGATGTCGTTTCCGCCTTAGAGAGCGGGCTGTTCAGCTATGTCGCCCACCCCGATCATTTCATGTTATGGTACAGAGATTGGGACGAAGTGACGGAGAAAGCCGCCTGGAGGATTTGCCGCAAAGCGAAGGAAACCAATACTCCTCTAGAAATCAACATGGGCCCCTCTCGTTGGGCGAGCAAATCCGACCCTGAAGATCCTTCGATCTACGTTTATCCTTATCCTGAATTCTTCAAGATCGCCAAGATTGTCGGCAATGATGTGGTGATAGGCGTGGATGCCCATGTGCCGAACGAATATCTGACCTCGGACTATTCATGGGCTATCAACTTCGCTAAAAAACTTGGTTTTGAACCTTTAAAGAGGGTTGATTTTAAGAAGATTCTATAATATTGGGGTTTTTCCTCATTGGGGCGAGTGGTATATTTAACGCGCTCATTATAGGAGTAAATTATGGGAAGACATTTTGAAGTACGCGCTGCCGCCATGGCAGCCACCGCCAAAGCCAAATCCGCTGCTTACATGCGCGCCAGCAAAGAAATTTATGCTGCCGCCAAATCCGGTGATCCGAATCCGGAATCCAACCTCGCTCTTCGTTCCGCGATCGCGAAGTATCGTCGCGACGTTCCTAAGGACGTCATCGAGCGCGCCATCGAGCGTGCTAAGGGTGGAGACGCCACCGCCTACATCGAAGGCCGCTATGAATTCATGGGACCGGGTGGAAGCAACATCATCGTCGATACCTTGACCGATAACGTCAACCGTGCCTTGGTCACCGTTCGTACCATCGTCACCAGGAAAGGCGGCAAGATGGCCGCTGTCGCTTACAACTTCGAGTTGCTCGGCATCCTCAATTTCAAGGGAAAGACCGAAGAGGAAGTCGAAGAGAACCTCATCTTGGGTGATGTCGACGTCCGCAACGTCAGCGTCGATGACGAAGAAGTCGAAGTCCTTGTCGCTCCTGGAGATTTGGAAAAAGCCCAGAACGCCCTCAAGGAAATCGGTGTCAGCGAATTCGACCGCGCCGAAACCACCATGTATCCTAACGAGTGGGTAACCGTCGAGAACGACGACCTGACCAAACTTAAGGCCATGATGGAAGAACTCAACGAAGCCGAAGACGTCCAGAACGTCTACACCAACGTTGAGAATCTCTAATCTTCATTTGAGAAACTCGCCCCTCCTAGGAGGGGCTTTTCTTATGTTTATGAAGATTATTAAAAACCGCCTTTTCAGGCGGTAATCTGTTTTGAACTTAACTTCCTTTCTTGAAGTCCATGGGCGTTTCGTCGTGGATGGAAGAAACGTCTTCTTCAAAAGGTTTGAGATTTGCGACGCAATCGGAGGGGGTGATGCGCTTTTCCCCATTATCTAGATCGATGAGGATGTAGCGGTCGTTGCCCATCCCAAGCTCTTTCATGTAGGTGAGTTGGCGCAAGCCGTGCCTGGAAGTCATCCTCTCAACCAAGGCGTGGTTTTCCTCTTCTTTCATGGCGAAGACGATATCGACGCAAGCTTGGTCAATGGCAAGGATATCCAAAGAAGCTAGGATACCGACGTTCGGCGTAACGACTTTTTCGGCGTGAATTCCAGCGCAATCGCAGTCGACGGACATGTTTCTCATGACGTTAATGAAGGCGATTTTCTTCCCGAAGTGAGAAACCGTGGCCTGGCTGGATTCGGTGATTCTCTCCATGAATTCTTCCGCTGCGATGCTCCAAGGATCGTCGCTTCCGGCGCGAGTATGAATCATTCCTTTTCCGATTTTGCCATCCGCGCAACCGATGCCGATGTTTTTGTCCGATCCGCCGAACCCGCCCATCGTATGGCCTTTGAAATGGGTCAGCACGAGCATGGAGTCATAATTCTCGATATGGGAGCCCATTGACATCGAGGAGAACCATTTGCCGTTTGGGATAGGAAGATTGACGGTTCCTTCTTCGTCCATGATATCCACGGGGGCGAAGGTCCATCCGTTGACTTCGATGGTTTTCCTGTGTTTTTCCGTCGTATCACGATCTCCTTCGTAATAGGTATTGGTCTCGACGATCGTGGGGTTGTCCATGGAATGGAAGAGTTCTTCTACCCATGGTCTAGGGATGATGTTTGGTCCGTGCTGCTCGCCGGTATGGAGCTTGACGGCGATTTTGCCTTCTAAGACATGTTGGATTTTCGCATAGGCTTTCTTTAGGCCTTCCGCGGATAAATCGCGAGTGAAATAGACGATGGATTCCCCGCCCGTTCTTTCCTCGTAAGGGACGTTGATGTTTCCTGGAACGTTATAGGACATGATTGTGACCTCCTGGCGTTATTTTAATTAAGACTCCATTTGCTGAAAAGACGAACGCCCCAAGCAAGGGCTTTTCTTTTTTCATTTTCCTCGGATTGCGAATACAGAAGAACTTCCGTTTCCTTTGAAAAGAAATTGGCGAGCTCATCTTCAAGCCTGATTTTTTCATCTTCAGTTGGATCTCCATCAATGAGCAAAGTAATGGGGCCATCTTCTTCCGGGAGAGACTGCACGCCGCCGATTAGATAAGCGAATTTGGCATTAAGGCTAGGCAAAATAGGCTTTAGATAACGTTCGACCTCTCGAATCGTTGGCGCCCTGTTCCTTCCGTATTCTTCTAGGCGGGTCAAACAATAAAGCAAAGTAGGGGAGTTCTTTTTCTTCGTTTTCCCTTCTTCGATGTTCTGATACCCTTTCCTGGATAATCCACAGAGTTCGGCCGCTTGGGCCTGCGTGAGCTTTTTGTTTTTACGAAGTTGCTTGAGATTCATGGTTAAATAGTACGCAAAAAAAGTTACAAAATACACAAAAAAGCGCACTTAGAGCATTAAAAATGCGTAGTAAATTATTCAATAAAAAAGCAAATAATAACGACGGCATCGGCGTTTTGTAATTTCTTTGAAATTGTGTGTTGTTAAAGATGATGAAACCAAGGATAATTTCCCAGGCCCACAAAGGGCAACACTTAGTTAGGAGAAAAGAAGAATGCAACGTCAAACCACGTTGGCCACGACCGCTTCTGCCAATGCTAATAAGAATTGGTACGTCGTCGATGCCACGGACATCCCTCTTGGCCGTTTGGCTTCCAAGATCGCTGTCATCTTGATGGGCAAGAACAAGCCCACCTACACCCCGAACATCGATACCGGTGACTACGTCATCGTCATCAATGCTTCCAAAGTCAAACTCACCGGCAAAAACGGCGGCGAGCACAAGAAGAATTATTACAACGTTTCCGAGTACAACGGCGGCCTCCGCACCCGCAGCGCCGGCGTCATGCTCCGCGAGTTCCCCGTTGAACTCATCGAACGTTCCGTTTGGGGCATGCTCCCCAAGGGACGCCTTGGCCGTCAAATGGCGAAGAAACTCTTCGTCTATGAAGGTGCCGAGCACAAACAGCAGAGTCAGCAACCCAAGGTGCTTGACCTCAGCAAGTAAGGAGAAAAGACATGGCTGAAAAAACCAAATACTACGGCACTGGCCGTCGTAAAAGCTCCGTTGCCCGCGTTTACATCACCGCTGGCAAAGGGAACATCGTCGTTAACGACAAAGACGTCAAGGAATATTTCCCCTTCTCGACCTTGATCCTCGACCTCAAGCAGCCCTTGGCCTTGCTTGGCGCCGAAGACAAATATGACGTGGTCTGCATGGTCTCTGGTGGTGGATTCACCGGCCAGGCCGAAGCGATCCGTTTGGGCCTCGCCCGCGCCCTCCTCGAAGCTGGCGAAGAGCGCAAGACCCTCAAAGTCGCTGGCATGCTCACCCGCAATGCCCGCTGCAAAGAGCGTAAGAAATACGGTCTTAAAGCCGCTCGCCGCGCTCCTCAGTTCTCCAAGCGCTGATTCGCTCACAAAGCATCAACCAACCCCGGAAGTCCAAAACTTCCGGGTTTTTTGTATCTCGCGCATGTAAGTGCAGGCTTGCGTGATCAAAAATTAATATTCATCCCATACACTCCTATCTGCTTTACGAATGGTGATAAGTTCAGGGAAGCGCCGTCTATAATGAAACGAGAATGATGAAGGTTTCTTTAAACTAACGTTTTATCTAACTAAAGACTAAAAACCCGCAAAACCTGGTTTAATTAACGGAAATGTAATTGTTTTTCCATACTTGCGGATAACTTTATTTGCCCGTTTTCTACTGAAAACCTGCCTGTCGTTCTATCTCATGGATTCGTTAGGACGATTTTTGCAATTGTTCTTGCTTAGGCCCGGCAAGAGGTTTATATTATGCAAGCGCGAAAGCGCGATTGGGCCTTTAGCTCAGCTGGTTAGAGCGTGCGCTTGATAAGCGCAAGGTCGATGGTTCAAACCCATTAAGGCCCACCAAAATGAACTTAGCCTCCTTCGGGAGGTTTTTTCATTGCTGTCGGTTTCTTTTTTTGTGCTTCCTCACCATAATTACCCCGATGGAAAAAGATATTTTAGCTTTGGATTTAGGAAAGGGGTCACTGGGGATGGCCATATCCCACAGCGGCATGTTCATAACCCCGCTTAAAAACCTGCGTTTTAAAGCAGGCGAATACGATGAGGCTGTCAGATTGATGAAGGCCGAACTAGAAGGCGAGAAAGTTTCTTCAATCGCCATTGGTTGGCCGACTTTCCCCTCTGGAGATCCCTGCGAAATGACGCCTATAGTTGAGGATTTCATTACAAAGATTGCGCCTTTATTCCCAGGGGTGGCTATCCATAAAGTGGATGAAAGAAATTCCACCGTGGAAGCGGCAGCGATCCTCCATGCCAATGGGGAAAAATCCAAAAAACAACGCGGCCATATTGATTCCACGGCCGCCGTCGTTATCTTGAATCGTTATTTAAGGAGCATCGGCCAAGCCGATTGAATTTTTATGGAATGTTTGAAATTTACCGTTGAGTCTTTGGCCAAAGCCCATTCTCAATTTCACGTCATCGCCCTGCTTGAGAAGGAACTTTTAGATAAAGGTTATACTGAACTAAAAGAAGGCGAGGCGTGGAATCTTAAAGTCGGCGGGAGTTACTACGTTAAGAGAAACGACTCTTCTTTGCTTGCTTTCCGTCTTCCTGAGAAAACCTCCTCTCTTGCCTTCCACATCACCGCCAGTCACAGCGATTCCCCAACCTTTAAAATCAAGCCGAATCCCGTTACGACTTATGGGAACCTTATGATGCTTCAAACCGAGCCTTATGGCGGTGGAATCTACCATACGTGGATGGATAGAGCCCTTTCCTTTGCTGGGAGAATTGTTTATGCCGACGGAACCGGAATCCATTCTTTGCTTGTCGACGTGGATGAAGATTTGCTCGATATTCCTTCTCTATGCATCCATTTTGATAGAAGCGTGAACGAAGGGAAGAACTTCAATCCCGCGGTGGATATGATTCCGGTTTTCGGCAAAGCCAAAGAAGACTTTGATTTTGAAGCTTATCTTGCGGATAAAGCCGGACTTAAAGAGGAAGAGACCATCCTCTCTTATGACCTTTTCCTCTACGTCAGGGAAAAACCGAGATTTGTTGGCTGCCAACACGAATTACTTTTATGCCCCAGAGAGGATGACCTATCTTCCGCTTTCTCTTCCTTCTGCGGGTTTATCGATTCTGAAAACAACACCACGCTTCCCTTATATTGCTGCTTCGATAATGAAGAAGTCGGCTCTTTGACGCGTCAAGGGGCCCGTTCTACCTTCCTAAAGGACGTCTTTACTCGCATCTGCGCTTTCTATGAGACGCCCATCGAAGAAGTCGCTGCCCGTTCTTTCCTTTTGTCCATCGATAACGGACACGCGAACCACCCCAATTATCCTTCCTATTCCCCCGCGGGACAGATGGTCAAACTCAATGAAGGTGTTATGATCAAATATAACGCCAACCAATCCTATACGACCGATGGGCTATCTTCTTCTTTGATCCATTGTTTGGCGGCGAAGTCCGGCTTGAAGATCCAAGAATTCACCAATCGTTCGGACCTTCGCGGCGGAAGCACCTTGGGCAATCTATCTAACGGCGAGATTTCTTTCCTTTCTGCCGACGTTGGTTTGCCTCAGCTAGCGATGCATTCCTGCAATGAGTTGATTGGCGCCTTTGACGTTGAAGATATGGGGCAACTCGTTAAAGAGTTCTATTCGTTAGATTTCGTAGTTTCGGGCGGGGATATTTCTTTTAAATAAGGATTCAAATAGCCGGTTTTTGCGTTTGTTTTTAATCACACTATGCAAAAATCGACTATTTTTATGTTTTAAACGCCTTGAATAACGGCGTCGAAACAATGATAATAGCAAAGCCTTTTAGGCGATGGGTGTTTAGCTCAGGGGGAGAGCGCTTCCTTCACACGGAAGAGGCCACTGGTTCGATCCCAGTAACACCCACCAGAAAACTCCCCGGCCGTAACGCCGGTTTTCTTTTCCTCCATTTCCTAACAAAGAAAGGAGGAGTAAGATTCTCTTATGCCGCCTTGGCTCAATGGTAGAGCAACTGATTTGTAATCAGTAGGTTGCTGGTTCGATCCCGGCAGGCGGCACCATTTAGAAAGCAATGGCTTGATACCCATTATCAAGCCTTTTTTGTTCATGTTTGGTGGTTCGCCGTTGGCGAGCGTTCTCCCGAAACCGTCAAGTCTCAAGAAGGACAACGCTCGCCAAAAGACTCTTTCTATAAAAATGTGCCACAGTTCAATGCGGCGGCAACATTGCACCAATTCCGATGCTGATTTATCCCTCACGTGCACTTAAGAGTTTTAAAGTTTTTTGTATGTCAAATGTGGATCACTTTAATCGAAAACGTTTAGTTAAGTTTCAAAATAAATCTCTTCATAACGACTTTATACGCCTAATAAATAAACTGGAAAATAATAAGCGTTTTCGTTTATTGGCAATATTTTATCTGAACAATTGATTACCAGACCGGGCTTAATGTTCTTTCCGTATTTGCTTAGCACTTTAAAATTTTTGTTAGGCTTCGTTGGAAGGATACCTTTCTTTATTTCGATTGGATAGATTGAATCGGAGTCGACATAAAGTATATCAACTTCTTTTTGGTCAATATCTCTGTAATAGTAGATATTACTTTGATATTCTTTTCCATTGTTATAAAAACTTTTAACTATTTCACTTACTACAAACGTTTCGAAAAAGGCGCCATTCATAGCACAATCTCTTAGCATTTCGGCGTTGGGCCATTTGCAAAGATATGCGCAAAGGCCTGTATCCATAAAATAAAGTTTTGGCGCTTTGATGATGCGGTTTGAAATTGAAGCCATGTATGGTTCAAGAAGAATTACTAAACCAGAAGTTTGCAATATAGATAACCATCTTTTGCAAGTCGCTGAATCAATTCCAATTTCTCTTGAAAATACTTCGTAATTAACTTGTTGAGCGGTACGTAAGGCTAAATAAGAAACAAATCTTCTAAATGTCATTTCAGAAGAGGCTTCAATTAAATTACGTACGTCCTTTTCAATGTAGGTGTCAAAATAGGATTTAAAATACATTTCTTTAGGAACGTTGTTTACAACAACATCAGGCATGCCTCCATTGAATATTCTTTTGAATATCTCGGTTTGATTTGCGTAAGGGATGTTTGCTGTTTTCTCTGTTTCTAATAATGTATTAATGTTTGGATTGAATATTTTCCCTTTTCTTTTGATCGTTTCCATTTGCGTAAAAGAACTCATTTCTACGACAGCCACTCTTCCGGCAAGAGATTCTGAAATTCCTTGTTGAAGCTGAAAACGGTTTGAACCGGTCAAAATATACATAAGTTCTCTAGGAAGGTTTTCTTTTGTTTTTCTTTTGCGCTCATTATCTATTTTGATTTTTATTTCGCTTAAGATGTTTGGAGCTTTTTGAACTTCGTCGATTATTAGAGGCCAAGTATGTTTTTCTAAGAACAATTTTGGTTTATTTATCGCCAGTTCCAACTCATTGGCATCATCGAGAGTAACATATGAATAATTATCGCTAAAAACATGTTCGATCACAGTCGATTTTCC
>CAVGXP010000025.1:11553-17556 GCA_963633165.1 bacterium | reverse complement strand
CAACCAGGTCTTGAACATGGGCTTTGATGGGCTGGATATCGTTTCCTCTAGCTCCACTACATTGGTTGGATTGGCCGCGGGTTATGTCAACGGACAGATCAAAGGCGTTGGCATCAAAGGGGCTTCCATCGCCACTAAGGAAGATGCCACTGCCATTACCGACGTCGTCGGAGTCAAACATATCTCCGAATATTCTCTAGTGGGCTATGCTACTGAGGAGTACCGCTCCAGTTTAGATATCTCCGACCAGAATATCTCAATGCCTCAGATCGATAACCCCAATACGGAGCATGGCTCCACCAATTGGGGCGGTTCGGTGAACATGAAGCAGATGTATACCGACCTCAAAAGCGAAATCAAAAACAGCAGCATCTCCAAAGACGTCACCTATGTAACCTCAGAAACCGTCGATGTTTCCCCCGAGGGCGTATCGGGAGAACCTTATAATCAGGTGTACGGAAATAACAAATTCAGCAGAAGCCAAAGCTCTTGGGGTGGCTCTAACCCTTATTATTACAGGAACGGCGAAAGAACTGATGATGAGGAGAACGTCATCGCTTCATATGGCTTGCCGTATCAAAGTCTAAATTCCGACCAATACATCTACATCTACGGTTCCTATACGGGTTCTAGTACCAGATACACCAAAACGGTCACCAAAAACCAATACGCCTATACCTCCAAAATCAGCAAGAACGGGACCTATCTATCCGTCAATAAGTCTAGCAAAACCATAACCGCGACAAAAAGTGTGGACAACGCCGCCTCATGGTTCATGCCTGAAGCAGGGAAGAGTGGGCAAGTCTCCACTAACATCAATGGGACCATCTATTACCTCGTCTACGACACTTCCTACAATCTTTCATTGGCCACGACCTCAGGAAACGTGACATGGACCTATGATGCGGAAAAAGGCAATCTCTACGTTCCTTATAGCACCACTACGAATTATTATCTCGACTATGATTCCTCCTGGGTTTTAATCTCGGGGACCACGACTTCATACCTCACCATCAAAGACGTCACCGCCAATATGTACGTTGGCTATTCTGGAACATCGGAGACTTCCCCCATTGCTTCTACTGAGGCGGCATATTCAACCTACGCCTGGGGATATAGTTCTTCCAATAAAGCCTACTACCCCGTGGATTCAACTTCCTCGTATTTAGGCATTATCAGCACAAGCTATACCCAAACGGCGACGGTAACTTCTCGTAACGGAAACTACTGGCGGTCAACCTACGGACGCTTTTATATGGCCAATCCTTCTAGCGATGGAACGGGAAGCGGATATTTGCTCAGAGAGAATTTCGACGGCAAGGATTGCACGTCTTATTTAGTCTATTCCGACGGTCAATGGCAGGTTAGTTACAACACCCAAAGCGGAAAAACATCAAACCTTCCAGACCAAAGGGATCAGTTTGTGATCAGCAAAGTCGATGGAGGCTCTCACGAATCGGGGCTGACCGTAGCAAAAACCGGCGATATGGGGTTAGGATCCACCACCACATCAACTGAAAACGCGACCGCGACGGTCAATCCGACTTATTTCCCCTTGGCCTATAGCTACGACGACCCCAAAACGAAGTCGAGCATAACCGGTGTCTCTGATATGAATACCGGGTATCTTGTCGGTGGGGCCAATTACGTTAACGGAACCGACTACGCCGGTGATATTCGCGTAGCCGAATATTATAAGCTTTATCAGTTAGATACAACATTTGGGAGCAGTTCTTCTGATTCTTATAGCAGTTCAAAAATGCAGGTATTGACGCGTTCAACCACCAAAGCAAGTGATGGCTCTTATTCCGATAACGGCTGGAGCAAAATCAAAGATCAGTACAATTCCTCTAGCGTAACTAGCACCTCGATAAGCGGATTTACCAAAAGCGTGGATAGTTCCATTTTCTCCCGTTACGACGCCGCTAGAAAAAACCTCCAATACACGATATTCAATAGCTACAGCAACACCACCGCAAGTTCTTCGACCTCATTATACGGTCTCCACTTCATGAACGCCGCCATATCCACCGACCACCTCACCAACGTCGGCAAGGCCGTCGTCTATGACACGGCCGCCGAAGAGCGTTACGAGGAAGACCTCAAGAAATACCTCAACAAGGAAACAACGGAGAAACCCACGCAGAAGGGATCTGTTTATTATAACTACCCCGTTCCTGAGGACTCTATCGATTTCAATCTCGCCACTTCGGGTTTCATCACCTTCTTCGGTGCGACTTATTACATCAATAGCAGCTACGGAACCAACGATTCCTTCTTTAGCCTCCAAGAAATCGTCAGGGACGAGAATCAAAATATCACGGCCATAAAGCCCATCAGCAAAATCTATGCGAATTTAGGGGACGACCAAAAAGAGAAGCCCTACCTCTATTCCTATGACGGAAGCGTGCCTTCTGGCAGCGATTCCAACCACTTGGTTTTCGACGTCTCTTGGATTTCCACCAGTGCGCAGATGGTGACCAATTGCCTTTATTATTTCGAAATCCCCGTCAACCCCGGTGAATACGCCCTGGGGTCGGTTTCCGGGAAACAGGGCTCTTACTTGCTTTATCTAGACATCGGAACAGGGGCTGCGGATTACGAATCGGTAACCATCGATGAAAAAATCGTTTCCTCTTCTTATACCGAAGGATTCCCTAAAGGGGTGGATTTCCTCGCCGATCTATCGTCCTGTTCTGATGTTAATGGCGGGGCTTCGGCTTCCATCGCGATTCTAGCCCCCAGAAAGAAAGAGCTCGAATTCGCCATAAGCGCATCTGGAGACACCACCACAATCACCTCCAGCAGCTCTGAGGACTTGCAGGTCGTCTTCAAAAACGCCTACACCGAAGTCAAAGGAGAAGACGGAAAAGCCATAACGGGGGTGTTTGACACTCCCACGATCGCCACGATGGAACGAAAAACCGTCCAGACGTTCTCTTTGACCAATTTGACCTTATCGATGGCCTATTCCTGCACCTGGACGATAGAAAACGCCAAAGCAGGCGAAACCATGCAGCTTTATTTCCCCAGCGATACCGTCACTTGGAGCGTAGGTAGCGGGAACGCGACAATCTCTACTGATGGCTTAGTCACGTTCTCTTCTGATGGTGACGTCACCATCAAAGCCGAAGGCACGGGATCTAAAACCGCATCCGAAGATTGGGAAGGGCCTACGCCCATCATCGTCGAAGACACGTTCTCCGAATTCGAAATGACCATCTCCGATTCCTCAGCTTCGGTGGAATACGTTTATGACGAATTGAACAAGACTTACGTTGTAACCATCCATTGCAAGGCCGAATTCTCCGTCAAAGTCATCTCTTTGCCTTCTGATAGTGATTACATCATTCTCATCAACGATCAGGAAATAACCGAAACGGGAACCTACACGTTCAAAGCCAACGCCTAGGACGACTTTGAACCAACTTCAAAGTGACTTTGAAGTGACTTTGAAGTAGACATTGAAGTTACTTTGAAGTAGACATTGAAGTTACTTTGAAGTAGTTCAATGAAGTTTGATGGGCACCATCTATTTGAACCTTTCATCGATTTGACGTTTTAAGCATAAAATTCGGCATTAATAGCGTTTAAGCTTACGCTTACACCTTGCCCAAAAAGACCGAAAAGCGTAACATTCATCCCGTAAAAAGCAAAGTCGGAGCGATTCGGCGACGCAAAGCTACAGGGTCTTCCATAGACAGCCAGCTGCCAACCTCAAGAAAAAGGACGGGAGCAGGCTATATTCAGCGTGTTCTCCCTTACCCCGGTAAGGCAAAATCCTCACAACAAAAACATGGCAGAAAACGTCAAAAGAAAAGGATTCCGTTTGGCTTCGTTAGCCTATTTCCTCTCTTTAGGGGCGCTTTCATTGTCTTTGGTCGCCTATTTGTCCATCAACGGGACTTTCGCCTGGTTTGGTTTGAATAAAAAAGTGGACGCCAACGGGATGGCCATCACCGTCAAGAAAGAAGATGACGTCAACATCAGTCTCCTTTCTTACCGCAGAAATAGCAGCGATGGCAGCGTTGAAACCTCCACCACGCCCCACTCTTTGAACCGCTACGACCAAGTCTTCACCAGCGACAACGTCTACACCCCTGTCATCCTGAAGTTAACCTTGAGCGATGGCACCTATAGCGATGGTGAGACCTTGCCTTTGAAGATTCACCACGATCAGAGCAAAGACAGCATCATCATCAACGAGCAAACCCTCACTAGCGATAGCAGCGAATACACGACCTCCACGACAACTTCAACCGATTCCGATCATCCTTTATCCAGTTACATCTCTTCCGTCATAAGCGTCAAAGCCGCCGTCTATAACGGCAGCATCGATCTCAGCAGCGTCACCAATTTCCAGACCATGGTCGATTTCTTCAAAAACGGAGGGACACTAGGGGATATGACCTACACCTCCTCTTCTCCGGATACGTTCGTCGAATATACGACCGAGGGAACGACAACGACCATTAATAGCAAAAACGAGACCCTTTCGATCTCCGGTCTAGAATATCAGAACGCCGGAAGCAGCGCTTCGCAGCTTTGCACCCTCTACATTTTTCTCGATTATGACCAAACCCTCATCGAATATTACATCGAGCAGATGAAGAACGGCTCCTCCATGACCATGGAGACCAATTACCGCCTCTTTCCCGACATCGATTACATCTCCATCAAAAAGGAATAATCAATGGGCAAACTCAGGAATAATCCCAAAACCGCCTGCCTCCTTTTAGGCATTTCTTGCTTGGTCGTCGCCTCCGGATTGGCCATGCCTTCTTTCGCTTGGTTCGCCAAAGCCAAAACGCAGGCCGATGGGGATAGCATCTCCGGCTCGTCCACCAGCGCTTATTTCAGAGGCAAAGGCACCGCGGAATCCCCGTATCTCATCGAAAGCCAGAAGCAACTTTATTATTTCAATTGGTTGCAGGACCTCGGTTATTTCAACAAAAAAGAGGACGGAAGCGACACTATTGACCAAATCTATTTCTCTTTGGAGAACGATTTGGACATGGGCGATTACATCCTTCCTCCAGCCGGAACGAAGGAATACCCCTTCCTCGGGAATTTCAACGGGAACAACCACGTCGTCAAAAACCTCAAGATCAGCAACGATTTCTCCTCCTTGACGAAAAAGCCCGCCAACGCAAAAGACGAGGACGGGGATGGTTTATTAGATGATGCGGAGATCATCGGATTCTTCGGTATCATCGGGGAATGGGCGAATGGGGACGCCTATACCTTTGATAAAAAAATCAACGCGGTCAGCGCACTATATTTCGATAACCTTCAAATCTCTAGCACCGCCAGCAAAACCTTAGGAGGTTTACTAGCGGGCTACGTCAACGGGTCCATGACCAATTGCGCGGTGAGGTCGGGGAACATTTCCTTCGCCTCAGGGGCCTCCCCTATCCAAGACAATGTCTTCGGGACCACCAACGACAAGCTCAGCAAATATAGCCTCATCGGGGATTACAACGCCGAGAACTTCTCTTGGGAAGGCAAGCCCGGCGGCGGGCAAGACAACGATTGGGGCGGAAGCATCGATTTCGCGAGCTTGAGCAAGCGATTAACCTATATCGTTAATAACGACCCCAAAAAAGGCAGCAGTAGCTGGCACGAATACACCAACGCGACTTTTAACTCTAAGTTATACATCCAATCCGGTTTTGATTGGACCATCAGCTCCTCCACGAAAACCAATCAAACCATCTTTTTGGAAGATGGGACTTATCTGCCGTTAAACATCGATTTGACAGACGTTGATAATTACGACGAGGAAGGCACCACCAGCGTCTATAAAAACGACAAACCGGAAAAGGTCAAAGACACAAACACCGGCTACCTTGTGGGGATCAAATCCACTACCAGTGCCTATCCACGCCATTCTTTTCAAATCTCCAAAAAGGATTCGAATGGAATTATAGATTCCGTCGCGACGCAAAAAAGCGGCAAAGACGAGACCAATCTAGACACGCTATTCGCGAGTTCCAATTTTTG
>CAVGXP010000025.1:0-11273 GCA_963633165.1 bacterium | reverse complement strand
AATCTCAAAATCCAAAACCAAGTCAGCGAAGGAACGGATTATCAGCTATACAAAGGCGGCTTGAATTTCACCCTCAACAAAGACGGGTATATCAGGGTCATTGTCGGAACCTATGCTAATCAAACTAGCACCCACGGTTTCTTCGATTTGTTCAAGGTCCAACGCGATGCTAGCCACGCGATCCAAACAAGCCAAACGACTCGGATAACCCAAATCTACAAAAGCGCATCGGGGCAAGTCTCCTACAACACCGCATCTTCGGATTCCGACGAACTCGTCATCGATTTCGATAGAATGATGTATAAGAACGGCGACACGCTCCTGCAGCCAAACAAAGCCTATTATTTCGAATTGCCCGTGACCGCCGGGGATTATTTTATGGCGATCTACAAGCGCGACAATTTGATTTCTAATTTCCCTTATATCCTTTACCTAGACATCGGCGCCAACGCCAATGGCGATGGTGATACCGGAGGCACCCCAGACATCGACTTCACCTATTACACCTCCGGAACAACCTTAGCCAAATTAAGCGATTCCGATTACGTTAAATCCGACGTCGTCTTCGCTATCACGGGCACGCCTTCCTCGACGACAAGCTTCTATTTCTGGAGGAAAAACTCCACTTCCGTCGTTTTCTATTACATCGATCCCGCCGGATGCGTCATCACGCCTACGGGAAACGGATCTAGCCTAAATCCAGGGAGCAAAGACGATTACACCTCAGGCGCATAACATGGGGCTTCGATCGCCATGCCCCCTCATTGAATTGCGGCAAAAAGGCGAAAAGAGGCAGCAAGACCGCATGGATCAAAACGTAAGAGCTTCTATGCATACGTCAAAGGCGCATACATACCGATTGAATCTCTCAATTCCCGAAACAAAAAGATAAACTAATCTAGATTCATTCAACGACAAAGCAAATAAAAAACCCGCAGATATGGATTGTTCCATTATTCTGCGGGACTTTTTATTAATATTTACTTCGGCAAACGCACCAGCATCACGATGCCTTCTGCGATCATCAAGGCACCGCCAACGTAGAAAAGGACATTTCCAAAGTCCCAGGCCCAATTCACGCCGCATCCGATCAAGATGATGAACAAGCCACAAAGAATTCCGATGATGCTAGAGACGATCGTGTGGTTGGTGCACAAACTCCTAATGCTGTTGACCAGCATGTAAATGCCGATAACCAAGAAGGCGATCCAAGCTATTGTCCAGGCAAACGACACCAACAAAACGCCCACCACAATCCAGAAGATTGAAACCGGCAGGGAATGGAAGACGGTCATGAAAATAATCCCTTCGACAATGCAAATGACACCATAAATGGTCAGAATGGTTCCAACGATGGCTTGAGCCCCATTGATTCCCCCTACGACCAATAAAATGCCTAGGACGATGTAGGCTATTGCCATCCACATGAAGCTAAGGCTAGATGAAGCATTTCTTCTTGTCATAATTTACTCCTTTAAAAATGTGGGCTTATTTTACGCTTCAAAGCAGAAATTGCACCCCATTGAATAAAACCTCCTTTACGTTCATTGCGAATTTCTTTAGTCAGTATGCTTTTAAAGAGCCCACAGGCGTTGCCTATGTAGCGAAAATCAAAAGCATGGCATACGTTTGTATCGTGGCTTCCGCGCCTACTTTTGGGTTTTCATTACAGTTGTTGCACTAATGGATTTTCAAATCCCCTTCTGCATCATCATCTCTTTGGCGTAATCCCTTTGTTTTTGGGTTATCTCACCAGAGGAAATCAATCCGGCAACGGCGTCGATCTTTTCTTCCAAATTAAGCTCATGAAGCTCGGTGAAGGTTCTTCCTTCCTCGATTTTCTTTTCGATTAAAACGGCGTGGTCGGAAAGGGAAGCAACCTGTGGGGCGTGGGTAATCGCAAGGACCTGGGTGGACAAGGATATCTCATAAATCTTTTTCGCAACCGCTTGAGAAGCCGATCCAGATATCCCCGTATCGATTTCATCGAAGATAGCGGTGCCGACTTGGTTGCTTTGCAGAAGGATCGTTTGGAACGCCAATAGGATACGGCTGCTTTCGCCTCCGGAGATTATCTTGTCCATTGGCTTAAGTCCTTCCCCAACGTTTGTTTCCATCAAAAACTGAATTTCGTCTAAGCCGTTTTCCTTAAGAAGAGCAGGATCTTCTTTTTCGGGAATGGGGTTGAAGGCGATTTCAAAATGATCGAGCAAAAGGAGGTCACGCAAGCTTTTCTTAAGCTGTTTCTCAATCATTTTGGCAATCTGTTTTCTGGAAGCGGAGAGTTCCTTCCCTTTTTGGAAAGCAGCCCTACAAGCTTCTTCTGCTTCTAATTTTGAAGCGGATAAATCCTCTTCGAACGTCGAATTCTTGCCAATCAGGGATTCAAGTTCGTTTTGATAAACGATCAATTCATCGATAGGCTTGCGGTATTTTCTTTCTAACATTGAAAGCTCAGAAGACCTATCCTCAAGTTCCTGAAGCCTATTGGGGTCGTAATCCAAAGAGACGAATTCCTTCTTCAAAGAGGAGAAGATATCCTCTAGCTCATAATAAGAATTGTCCAACCGAGTGGATTCCTCTTGATATTGGGCTTGGTAAGAGGAGAGTTTCTTGATGTTTTTGTTTAAGTTATAGAGCTGCTCCAAAACATCCCCGTGCACGCATTGTGAGGATTCTTGGATAAGGTTATAAATCGCATCGTAGTTCCTTAATAAGGAAATCTCGTTTTCGATTTCTTCTTGCTCCCCTTCTTTTAGCCCCGCTTGTTTAAGCTCATCAAGTTGAAAGGCATAGAAATCCCTTTCCGAATCAAGCTTCCTCTTTTTCTCTAGCAAAGCATCGTAAGAAGCTTGCTTTCTCTTATAAGCGGATAGGCTTTCTTGGTAATTGTCTAGATATGGGGCTATCGCATCGAATTTATAGCCATCCACCATAGAGAGGTAATTCTCAGGATTAAGCAGTTTAACCGAGTCGAATTGGGAAGAAATATTGGCTAAGAAGGGAGCGATTTTCAGCAAATCGGATAAATTGATTGAGACATCGTTAGCCTTTATCGAGCTCTTTGATTTGGACAGAATTCTCTCGATAGTCAAATTCTCCCCATCAAAAGGAACGTTAAGCGAGGACAAAAGGCTAGAAAGCTTGACGGAGGAGCAGAGGAACCAGCCTTTTATGGCGGCTTTGCTTTCGCCCGTTCGGATGAGCTCATTGGACGCTCTAGCGCCCAAAAGAAGGGAAAGGGAATCGATCAATAGGCTCTTACCCGCGCCGGTCCCACCCATCAAGACGGTGAAACCTTTTTGGAAAGAGATGTCGACATTTTCTAGAATCGCTAGATTTGTGATGGAAAGCCTTTTTAACATTGCTTGCCCATTATAAAGGCCAAAGCAAATAACGGAGAAACGAAATGCCCAAAAAAGAAGGGGGAAGCATTGGGTACAAGAACAGATTTTAGATAGGATTGGAAGAGATTTTCGGCATTTGGAAAATAACCGCAAAAAAGGATTTAATTAAAAATCGGGTACAGACAAAGCTCGATGAACACGTCATTAAAGAAGGAAAAAAAGAACAATGCACAGGATAAAAGAGCTCTTCAGTCATCCAAATGTTTCAAATAAATGCGCTTTTGCATTAAATTCAAGCTTTGAATGTTCCCTCTTTTCAGCCTTTATACTAGAATTCCGCCATGAGTGCAAAAAAGATTGTAGCCATCGGTGATTCCTTCTTCTACTTGAACGATCACCTCGGCGAGACCGGGTTCCGTTTGTCCAAGGGAATTCTGTCTAGGCTCATGGGAAAACTTTCTTTTGAATCAGAACTCATCAACTGCGGCAAAAACGGTTGGACGACCGCCCAATGGGCCGATAACATCCTCATGGCCCCTGAAGGGGATATCTATATCATCTTGCTAGGGACAAACGATTGGGTCGCAGGCATCCCCTTAGGTGATAGAAGCAATTACCTTTCTAGAACCAAAGGCACGATCTTAGGGAACCTTGGGTTCATCGTCGGCCAAATCAAGAGAATCTCTCCCGAAGCTCAGATATTCCTTTGCAACCCCACCGAAAGGACCGATGTGGTCAACATCGATGACATGACGAACAATACCACGGGAAGCTACCAGCCCAAGCATGGGCAAAGCTTGGAAGAGGTCGCTAACGCAATCTATCAACTCGCTAGGGAAAACGGGGTCATCAACGTCAACACCCACGATAAATCAGGCATCACCTGCTATAACGCCGTCAAATTCAAACGCTGCTGCATGGGCGCCACCACCGTCGATTTGCCTTACCCCAATTACACCCCCATACCTTTCGACCCTCAAAACGGGGTCTACCCCTACCCAATCGAAGCCATCGGCACCACTTATGACGGCCTCCATCCTAGCAATCAAGGGGCGGAGCTCATCGCTGCGGTCATCGCCGATGCAATAAATAGGGCTCATCTAGAATAAAAGGCGCAAAAGCCATTTAAAATCCATTTAAAAAGCCTCCGAGGAGGCTTTTATTATCGTTGTTTAATCGAAGATGTAAGTATCGACAAAGTTCTTTGATATAGTAGCGACGTTGACGTCTCTTCTTCTAGATAGGTCCTGCGGCATCCCTTTATAAGGGGAGATGCCATACCACGATTCAACGCAGAGGAAATCGTCCTCGTTTACCTTATGTGGCGTCCATAAGGCGTAATAAGGGCAATTGGTCAGCAATTGGATTTTGCCTCCTAAGCCATTATTGAGAACGATCTTCTTCGTGGGGTTATCGAGGACCAGCGTATCTTTGTCCGCGACTTCAGCACGGACGATGCTCCAAGAGGAGGGAAACGGCCACGGGGTTTCTTTGTAAATATCGCCGTCTTTCCCCAAAACAAATAAAGTCGTCCCCTCTCCGATTTCCAAACTCGCTTTGGAGAAATCCACATTGAAAGCAGGATGGAGGCCGAACTGGAACACAAGGGGGTCTTCGCCTTTGTTAAGGACTTCGCCTTCTCTGATCAGCTTGTTGCCATTCAATGAATAAGTCAACGTCATCTCAAAAGCGAAGGGGTATTCTTTTTCTTCGCCTTCTTCCTTTTTCAAGCAAATCGAAACGGAGCTCCCTTGTTGATTCGTCACCTCGAAATCCGAATAAAAGGCAAATCCGTGCCTTTGAGGCAAGGCATAAGATTTCCCATAGAGGCCATAGACGTTGTTCGCCCCGATGACCGGGAAAAGGACGTGGTCGGAGTATTCCCATTCTCCTTTGGCGTCGTAAAGAAGCTCTTTGTTCTTCCTTTTATCGTAAATCCTGGTCAAAAATCCTCCCTTAAGAGTAATTTCGACGATTAAATTTTCGTTTTCGATTTTGATCATGCTGAATACCTTAAAATTAAAGCCCTTTTGGCAAGGGCAATTAATCATATCTAGAATTTGACTTCTTTTCTATGGACGTCTCTGATGCCTTCGATCTCATCGCAGACGCCTTTAAACTGGCAGGTTGAGCAATCCATGGCCAGTTTCTTCATGATGTGATCTAAAGCGACCGTGATGCCTTCGTTTTGCTTGGCTAGGGTTTCAAGCTCGGCGTAAGGAAATGCGGGATCGGTGATGAAATACTGCACCACGGCTTTGACCCTAGTTTCCTTTTTGTAGGCATCAGCAAATAGCGCCCCAAGCTTTGAAAAATTAAGCCCTTTGTCCACGGCCTCTTTTCCGATTAACGCCCCTTCCCTGATTCTATTCGTGTTGACCCTGATCATGACCGAAAAGGGATTAAGCTTATAACGGGTGTATTCGATGTCGCGGAGGTAACGGTAAAGGGTTTGCTCTTTCGTCCCCTCCTCTTCTTCAAACCGTAGCAAGCTGACGTGGGCGAAGCTAGTTTCGCCGTCAAGTTCTGGAATATCCTTGCCAATAAGGTAGCAAGCGTCGTCCTTAACGAGGTCAACGGAAGAGGTATAGGCGATTTCGTAAGGAGAAGGCTTTTCCCTGCCGCCTAAATCGATGGCGGCGTCCTCAGGGAAAAGGAAGACTTTGCCTTCATCCAAAGGATAGCCCTCGGTTAAGGGCAAAAGCCTTGCCTGGGATTTCCCAAGCAAGGCCAAAGTCTTTTTGATCGATTCGTCGTAGACCTTCATTATTCGAGGTGACGGTTCCTTTCGCGTTTGTTGTAGAAATGTTGAAGCCATTTCTGAACGTGGACGAGCAATTTGCTATCGACGTTAAAGAAATAAACAAGGAACAAAAGGACGAACAGGAGCAACACGGCCGCGGCGATGGAGCCGAGGACGATTAAAAGGATAATCCACCAAGCCATATGCGTTTAGGCTTTCGCCCCTCCTTTTTGTCTAGCAAATTCGGCTGCGCCGAGGGCGCCCATCAACTGAGGATCGATGGGGAGGTCTTTGACCTTGAGGTGGAGAACCTTCTCGATGGCTTGCTTAAGCCCAAGGTTCTTCGCGCAGCCTCCGGTCAAAGCGATGGAATCGGTAGCGCCGGCTTTCTTGGCCATGACGAAGCAGCGTTTGGCAACGCTGGTCATAAGCCCGGCGGCGATGTCTTCCATCGGTTTGCCTTCGCCAACGAGGGAGATAACCTCGCTCTCGGCGAAGACGGTGCACTGGGAAGTGATGGGGATGATGTTTTTCGCCTTCAAAGGAAGAGCGCAGAATTCATCGAGATCCATTTCGAAGCTTCTGGCCATGGCTTCGAAGAAACGACCGGTTCCTGCGGAGCATTTGTCGTTCATGGCGAAATTCATGACCGTGCCGTCTTTGGGGTCGATCGCGATGCCTTTGACGTCCTGCCCACCGATGTCGATGATGGAGGTGACGCTAGGATCGGCGAGGTGGACGCCCATGGCGTGGCAAGAGATTTCAGAGATGTTCTCATCGGCGAAGGGGACTTTGTTGCGGCCATACCCGGTACCGACAAGATAAGCGAGGTCTTCGGCGCTATTTAGGCCATCGACTTTGGCAACGGCTTCTTGAAGCGCCAGCTTCGCGCTTTCGACCGTGTTGATTTTGCTTTTGATGGTGACGCTAGAAACCATCTTTCCATTTTCGTCGAGGATGACGCATTTGGTGTAAGTGGACCCTGCGTCGCAACCGCCATAATATTTCATGTTATGCAATTCCTTTCTTTACCAGCGAGCTGTATCGTCGTAATCGACTAAAGAGGCGTCTAGAGGTTCTTCGCGGAGGACCGTCTTCATGTAACGGTTCACGTCGTTCCTCATGTCTTTCCTCGAGGCTTTCGTCGGATTCATCAAAGCGTGGTAGACCCAAACGATGTGGATGCCTCTCTTGCGTCCTTCTTCCTCAAGCAAGCCATGGTATCCGGCCATCGATTTGCAGCCGATGTGCTCATACATGATGACCATGTCCGCGTGGTATTCTTCGCAATACTGCCAAAGTTGCTCAACGCCGACCTCGTAGCCGCCATTGGAGTGGTTGCGCATGATCATGTTCATGTTGTATTCGCCTAGATCTAACATCGCCTGCTCATGGTCTTCGTAATTGATGGGCTTGGTGAGGGTGAAGCTAAGCATATCGCAAAGTGTCACGATACCCCAGCAGTTAGCCAACCATTGGTTAAAGGCGGTGTAATATTGGGCGTGGACGCCCCAGACAAGAGCCCTGTGGCGGATCTCTTTCGCCGCAAGAACCTTGTTTTTGTAGCCTTCTTTAGCAAGTTCGGTAATTTGTTGGTCAAGCTTCAAGAAGGAGGGATCGCGTCCGGAGATGACCATGTACTCGGCGTCGCGATAAAGCATGATGTTGTTGCCGACGACCTGAGGATAAGGAGTCTTGTTCATCTCCATCCACTGCTCGAACAAAGCGTTCTGGGCATTGTAGGTCTTCATATTTTTGGCAAAAGCATCCCAGTCCCATTTCTCGCCGGTGTGCTTTTCAATGAATTTGATGGCCTCGACGATCTGGTCTCTGGAGTAGGCTAGAACCGACTTCTGCTGATGGCGCATCGGAGCGGCCATGGTGAAGGAGGGGATATGATCGTGGCGGTCTTCGATTTGGTTGCCCATCAAAGAACCGTCGCAGGTGGTGTTGCAGTGAACGGCGCAGACGCCGCAAAGGGGATAATCCTCCTCGATGGCGCAGCCTAATTCCGCGCAAGGCATCGGGCAGACGTCGCTAGGGATTTGGAATTCCTCAGCGGCTTCGATGTAATGGAGAACGCCATCTTGGGCAATGGTGCTACCGGTATAGATGGCAGGAACTTCCTTGGAGAGGAACTTGAGGTTGGGGAAACCGGTCGCGATGACCATCATCCCGTTCTCGTCCATGATGACGAGCTTCTTGTTAAGCTCATCGTATTTGCCTTTCTTATTGCCAATGCGCTTATCGCATTTGAAGAGGGTATCCATGGTCTGGGTAAGATGCTCGACGATGGAATCGTATTCGATGTGGGCGATGCGAAGCTGCGGACCCCTGACGCCCTCGACGTGACGGTCGATGTAATCGAAAGCGGCCATGTAGTTGCCAAACCAGCGATAGGTGAAGGCAGCCTTCAATGTCGTGGGCTTCATGATGAACTTGGACATGACCACGAGGTTATGGAGCCAGCGGGAGAAATCGTACATCGTGTCTTTGAAGCCACGCCACTCGCGATGGGTGGCGCACTTCTTGCCGGGCTTATTGAGCTTGCCCAGTTCGACGGAATTGAGTTTGGCGCCCATGTTATTCTCCTTTCTCCTGCTGGATGTTCTTGATTTCGACGGCTTCGATGAAGGCCTGGATACGGGTTCTCAGCTGACCGGACTGACCCACGCAATAGGGACGGTCGATGGAAAGGACGTGATAGCCGTATTCATGCTGCATGACGGCGTTCATGAAAGCACGGCCGTATCCCCAGTAATCGCAGAATTTGATCTGTTCGATGATGATGCCATCGGCATGATATTCCTTGCAGATTTTGTCGACGTAAGCATGGCGTTCATTGACTTTCTCCGTGTTGAGGAAGCGTGGGCATTGCCCGGAGGTCATGTAATAACGGCAAACCTGGGTCAAAGCATCTTCATCGTCATTGAGTTCGATGACTTGTCTTCCAGGAAGAGAACCGAAGCAATAACGATCGGCGACGACGATTAGGCCGCATTCCTCGGCCAGTTTGAGGAGTTGAGGATCATCGATTTCGCTTCCCACCATGGCGACGCGGCAGCGATAGGTTCCTTTTGGTTCAGGAACCCTGGTCTTAAGTTCTTCCGCGGTTTCCTTTAGCTTAGGAAGGATCAAATCCTTCGGGCAGCAATAGGAGGCGAGGCAAAGGACGGCGAATTCATAGCCGGTGATGCGGGGCTGCTCTTCTTTGCGGTAATCCCCGATTTCGGTGAGGACGGCGGAGATTTCGTTTTGTTCTTTAACCGCCCGGCGTATCGCCTCATCCGAGATATCGATGCCTAGATGCTCATGAAGAGGCTTAAGGACATGTTCCTGCATTTGAAGGACATAGTGCTTCAAAGTCGTGTCGTCGCTTTTCATGGGGACGTCGACGTAGGAAGCGAAGAAATGTGGCTTAGTGCAGCAATTGAGATGTTCGATGTTCTCAACGCAGCGGTTCATCATGGCGCAGGCTTCCGGGGCGATGACTCCATCAAGGAAGTCAAACCCACCTTCGAGGGCGCGCTCAAGGATGGCGCGGCAGGCTTCGCAGAAAATGGGGGATAGATAATAGCTACCCATTTCTGTGGAAGTCGTTCTCGGAGCGCGGAGGCGGACAGAGAAGATGCCGGGGAGGTTGAGCAGAGGCTCCGGCACCTGATAGCAGACATGGCCAATCGCCTTCCTGCCCTGCTCTTGAGCCTCGCCTATAAGCTCGTTATAGGAGTTCTCAAGGAGCTTTTCGAAATAGTAGATGTGCTTTAGATCGCGCATGCGTATCTCCTTTTATAGACGGAATCAGAGGATTCCGATTTTGCCTAATGCGGATTTCGCCCCAACAACAATTGGGGCGTCGTCAGGAATATAGAAAACGTTCTCGCCTTTGAGATCGTATTCGCTTAGCTTGTTGTCGAAGGGAATCTTGGCCAAAACCTCAATGCCCCCGAAATCGAGTTCGCCTTCCATGGCTTCAGAAGAAAGACGATTGGCGATGACACCGATCTTCTCGTACATGACAAGATCGTCGGCGACGGTTTTGATGGTTTGAACGACCTGGCGGCCTTTCTTGCTTTGGTCAGAAACCAAAAGCAAATGGGTTACCTTCTCCATGACCCTGCGGTTGACCTGCTCAATGCCGGCTTCCCCATCGATGACGACATAGTCAAAATGGGAGGAAAGAGCGCTGATGACGTCTTTTAGATAAGTATTGATTTTGCAATAGCATCCGGCGGCCTCCGGTCGTCCGATGGCGATGAAGGTGAAGCCGTTACCTTTGACCATGGCTTCCTCAATGCTGTATTCAGCGTTGCCAAGGACCTCAACGACCGCGTTTTTGCCCTCTCCGGCAGCGGCGATAGCCTCTTTGCGGACGTCGTCGACGGTCTTTTCGGGTTCAATGCCTAATGCCGTTGAAAGTCCGACGGCCGGATCGGCGTCGATAGCCAAGATTTTCTTGTCCGGGTATGCGGAAACGAGCAGCTTGACGATCACTGCCGCCAACGAGGTCTTGCCCACTCCACCTTTTCCAGACACAGCAATGATTTTCGGTTGATTTTCGTTATTCATTTCTCTGTCCTTGTAAAACTTTTATACATGTTAACGCTTTTGACCGATAAACCGATAATCTTTTCCCGTTTTACCGAAAGAAATAATTCCGAACTAATCGAAGCAATTCGAAATTTATCCATTGACGCATAAGTCAGCGGAAATAAAAACGCGGCCTCTTGGGGGCAAATCAAAAACCGAGGGCTTTGTCCGGTTAAAGACAAATACAGGCTATTTACGAACATTGAACTGATTAAGTACGCAAAAAGGCCTTTTTTGCGACATCATAGACGCAAAGCAAAATCAAAAACGCCCTTTTATGGTCGCCTTATTCGAATTCCTTTGGGCCTCCAAGGTGCGGCGGTTTGGGATTTCAGCAGTTGAACATGAACGTTAAAGGGCAACGGCCATTAAACCGACTTGGATAAAATTGCTTGGGCCATAAGAGAAAAAATAAAATCGGAAGAAAAGATTTAGCTTCAATAACTGGCAAAAAAGAGCGAAACGGTATTGTGGGATCACTCCCTCACTTCGTAATCCAAAGGAATCGAAGATGACGCTCCGCGCCTAGTGCAGGCGATTGCGCTTGCCTTTGTGGCCATGCGAAGACAAGTTTCTAACGGGTTCTCTCTGGC
>CAVGXP010000024.1:4823-7808 GCA_963633165.1 bacterium | reverse complement strand
CAAATGAAACAAATTTGGAAGCGCTTAAAAACAAGCGTAGTATCTTACTTTTTTATGAAAGCGTTTTCAGTAAACGCTTACGCAAGCGCTTTCTAAAAAAAGCCTATTGTTTCCTTTTTCCAATCGATTAAAGTATGGCCGCTCCGGAAATGAAGCGGAGCCAATTGGAGGGAGGAATGAAAAATGAATCAAGAAGAACTCGATTACGACAAGAAGCTCGAAGAACTCGCCAAGCTCAACATCTTTGCACCCGTCCCAGATGACGCGGAAAACCAAGACGTTAACCCTTTCAACAAGTAATCCAACTTACGTCAACCCGCCCTTCCTTATGGAGGGGCTTTTTATATGCAAGAAAATAGGTTAGAAACTCTTTTTTAAAAGTCCGTCCGCACATAAAATAAGAGGGATATGATCACCAATAGCACCAACCCGCCCTACCGCTCCTCCATGAGCGTCAACCATTCGATTCTCCGCCTATCAAGCGACATCGCCTATCGCCTTGGTCGTTTGTCTTGCCTAGGCACGGTGGAAGCGAATAACGCCCTCCACGCCGAGGAGATCAAATACACCCTGGCCTATGAGGGAATCTCCGTCACCCCATCTCAGATGAGGGCCCTCAATTCCGGAGAGGAAGCCCCCTCCCACCAAAAAGCAAGCGCCCTTCTTCGACTATATAGCAAGCTCAGAAAACAAGACCCCTATAACGCCTCTATCCTTGCGGATTTCGAAAAGGAATATTTCCCTGATGGGGTGCCCATGAGGAAAAGCTCCAAGGTCGATGGCTTTGACTTCGCCTTGCCCCCTTATAACAAAGTCCGTGGACTATTGGAGAACCTCTTTGAATTCGAAAAGAAGAACAAAGAGATCATGTCTCCGGTGACCTTAGCTTGCTTGCTTTATTTCGAAGTTCTGGCCCTCGCCCCTTATTCGCAGGAAAACGGCGTATTGGCCCGTTATTGGTTTAAAGCCATGCTAGGTAAAGCCGGGCGCTCCATGGACGCCCTTCATATAGAGAAAGCTCTTTTCTACCAAAAAGACAAATTATCCAACGCCTTCGATGAGGCTGCCAAAAAGCAAGACAGCGCGCCTTTCGTGGAATGCTTGCTTGAGCTCATCCTCTCTAGCGTCAATTCCTTGCTTAGGGAAGCGAGCCAGAAAGAGCAAAGTTCCTCTCCTTTGGTGGACCGTTTGCTCAATAAAATGGCCAGAGGACGTTATTATTCCTCGAAGGAACTCTGCGCTTTGCTTGGGCTTAAATCCAGGCTCGGACTGCAGAAGAACTACATCCGCCCGGCCTTAGACCGTAACAAGATCCTAATGAGCAATCCTCTTTGCCCCACCGACCGCAACCAACGCTATTGCAAAAAGGAGGGACTATGAGCCTATACGCCATCGCTAGCATCGCCTTCTTTTTGCTGTTTTTGATTTGCTACATCCTCTATTTCGCATTAAAAGGAATCCCTTCTTACGCCAAGACGGCGCTACTAGGCGCCTTCTTGACCTTCGGGGCCGCCACTCACGCTTTCTTGATTCTTTGGGGCATCAACCTTTTTGGCGAAACCGCTCCAAAAGAAGCTGTTTTGGTCGGAGGATTGCTTGGGGTATTCCTCTCTTGTTGTTTCTTCTATCCATTCGCCAAAAAGATGGACAAAAAAATCTCCGGCGCGGACATGGCTCTGTTCCTGCTCTCTGGAATAGGCTTCATCATCGACGCCATCGCCATCGCTTATCAAATGCTGGGTTAGAAAAAGACGCTTTGACACGCCTTTGGGATATGTTTGTTTTTTAAAGCAAAAAAGCAGATTTTTAATAGTCACCTCATGCCTCAACAACATGAGCAACAGAACTCGAATTAGAGCGGATGATTCGCTAGGCTCCAAGAATAAGGCTGGATGACAATGTGTATTGAAATCCGCTAATTTTAATGGACGTTCACTCATCTTTGCCTTTGTTCTTTTTCTCACGAACGAAATAGCGGATCGCTATCGCGGTCAAAGAAGCAACTGCGATGGAGACACAAACGATGAGGCCAATGATTCGATGGTCTAGCATAGCGTTCCCTCCTTCAAGTGATGGATCTCATCGCATATCGACAAAGAGGAGCTTCTGTGGGAAATGAGCAGAATCGCCTTATCCGACTTCTCTTTTTTTAGTTGGGAGAGGATATAAGCCTCGTTATAGGCATCGACGTTGCTGGTGGCTTCGTCTAAAAGGATAACTGGGGTTGAGGCGAGAAAGACCCTAGCTAGGCCAAGCCGCTGCCTTTCTCCACTGGAGAGGTTGTCGGAGACTTCGTTGATTTGGGTATCCAAGCCATCTTTCAACGATTTGACTTTCTCCTCCAATCCCGCCTTTTTAAGGCAAGCGTAGAGTTCCTCGTCGCTAGCGCCGGGCTTAGCGATGCAGAGGTTATAACGGATGCTCTCATTGAACAGATACGTCGACTGGGAGAAGAGGGTGACGTTCTTCGAAAGAGCTTCTCTAGAATAGGCGGAGATGTCTTTCCCGTTATAAAGCACTTGCCCCGAGGAGGCTTCTTCGAAATGGAGCAGGAGTTTGAACAAGGTCGACTTGCCTCCCCCGCTTTTGCCTTCGATTCCGACGATTTGGCCTTTCTTGAGGCTAAAGGAAACGTCTTTTAGGACCGGTTTCTCCTTTTCATAAGCAAAGGAGAGGTTTTTGACTTCCAAGCTAGAGAAATCGAAATCCTCTTGCCCTTCTTTGATTTTGGGTTCTTCCTCGATTAGGGGCAGGATCCTTTTGGCGGAGGCAAAAGACATCGTCAAGTTGGCAGGGAGGTTAGCCAAGGCGACGACGGGGCCAAAGGAGGTGGCTAGGGTCATGTAGGCTAAGATGATGCGGAAAGAGGAGATAGCGCCTATTTTGAATAGATAGGCCCCTAATCCGATGATCGCAAGGTCGCCTAGGATGATGAGGAGGTTGACGACGCTAGAGGAGGCCAAAGCTTTGTCATTGAGCTTGGAG
>CAVGXP010000024.1:0-4565 GCA_963633165.1 bacterium | reverse complement strand
AGCACCACCGCTTCGGTGCAGATGGCGATGAAGAAAGGGGTGATGGTATGGGCGTAGAAGACCTCAAGCGACTCCGTGTCCGATTGCAAAATCGATAGGAGCTCCCCTTTGCTGCGGTCATCAAGCACCTTGCTACCTTGCTTCCTTAAGCTAGAGAAGACGTTGTTCCTAACGAGGGCAAGCAAAGTGAAGGCCATATAGTGGTTAAGATATTGCTCAGCGTAGCGGAGGAAACCCCTGGCAAATCCGCAGATAAGAATGCAGGCGAGGAGCCAAGGAAAGGAAAGCGGGACGTCCTCCCCGCAAAGCTTGGCCACGCCTAAGCCTCCGAAGAAGGTGATGCCCATTGCGGAAAGAAAGCCCAAAGTTCCGACCAAAACGGCCAGAACGATGAGGTAGCGTTTTCCTTTAACCAAAGAAAGCATGCCTTTAAGAAGATGGAAGAAAGATTGCTTTTTCATAATATCGCCCCCCATTTGCTTTCGTTGTCAACAAGGGCCTTGAAGTGGGTATCTCCACGCAAAAGGTCGCCGGGATTGCCCTCTTCTTCGATGGATCCGCCTTTGTTGAAGAGATAAACCTTATCGGCGGACAAGGCGTTTTTGACGCGGTGAGAGATAAACAAGACGACGTGGTCTTTGCTTAAGCTAGAGATCGTCGAGACGATGATCTTCTCCGAATCCTTGTCGATGTTGCTGGTGGCTTCGTCGAAGATGTAGAAATCCTTTTCGCTGCCTAAATAATAGGCGAGGATCAAACGTTGCCTTTCCCCACCGGAGAGGTCCAAAGCGTCTTCTTTGGGGATGAAATCCAAACTGCCTTGGGAAAGAAGCCTCTCCTTCAAGGAGACTTTCTCCAGCAATTGAATCATTTCCTCTTCTGATAATCTCGGATTATAGAAACGGAAGGCTTCCTTAATGGATAGATGCAGAAGGTAAGTATCAAGGCAAAGGTAGCAGACCAATTTCCGGTAATCATAGGTTTTTAGGGAGGAGAGTTCCTTGCCCTCGATTTTTATCGAGCCTTCATAACCAGACAATTGCTTGCTCAGAATTTTCGAAAGAGTGGATTTGCCACATCCAGAATCCCCTAAGATCGAGGTGAAGCCTTTGGAGAAAGCCATGTTGAGCCCCTTGAAAACATAGCCCTCCCCATCGGGGTATTTGAAAGAAACGTTTTCGATGACGACGGAAGAGATTGAAGGAAGAACCTCGTTTCCGTCAGGATGTTCTTCTTCTTTCAACAAAGCCATGACCTTTTTCCCGGCGGTGGCCCCGTTCATGGCAATGTGGAAGGCCGAGCCCAGCGCTCTTAAAGGAAGGAAGAATTCCGCGCCGACAAGGATGAGGAACATCGCCTCCAAATAGGAAATCTCCCCGTTTTGCAGGCAAAACAAAGAAAGAACGATCCCGACGGCGGCCCCGCCATAGGCGACGAGGTCCATGATGGTCGTCGAGCATAATTGCATCACCAAAACCTTCATGGTGATGCTTCTAAATTCCTCAGAGTTACTTTTCATCTCCTCCTCCATCTTCCCGTCATAATGGAAGATGAGAAGTTCTTTCATGCCTTTGATGGAATCTAGATATGCCCCGCCTAAACTAAGATATTTATCCCAATAGGTCGAGAAGATCTTCTTCGCCCATTTCGAGACCAAGATGATTGAAATCGGGATTAGGGGTACGCAGGCCAAATAAAGCAAAGCGACCTTCCAGGAGAAAAAGCAAAACAAAGCGAACAAGGCGATGGGGGCGCTCATGCTGTAAAAGAAAGAGGGAAGGTAGGAGGAATAATAGAGCTTAAGCTGCTCGATGCCTTCGCTTGAAAGTTGGGCGATCTCCTGAATCTTGAGATTGGAATCCCCATTTAAGGCAACGTATTTCTCGTAAATATCCCTTCTTATTTTGGAAGCGACGTATTCGGAAAGTTTATCCGCGAGTTTTCCTTTCCCGATGTAAGCGCCGATGAAAAAAGCGATAGAAGCCAAACTAGAGCAAAGGAAGATGGTTCCAGCTTTGAAATCGGAAGCGATGAAGCGCTCAACGCTTCTGCACAGAAGATAAGTCGAGCCAACCGAGCCGGCGAGCCCCAAAAAGGAAAGAAGGGTGATGAAAACAAGGAGGTGCTTCTTCCCTTTGATGTAATTGAGCAAATCCTTATCAATCATTGTCCTTCTCCTCTTCTTCTTTGGCGTCGGCCTCTTTTATGGCCAGGTATTCCTTTTTCGACACGGGGGTGACCCGGAAAACGAAATAGCCGTATTTGCAGGCGATGAGAATGCAGAAGACGATTGTCATCGGAAGTTTATTGATGAACCACAAGGAGGTCATCAGCAATGCGCTGACGAAGATCAGAAGGATCATTTCCCCATAAACGGTCATGACGCGATGCTTGGCGAAGTTGCCGACGTGGTTTTTGTATAGCTTCGAATTCAAGAACCAGTTGGCGAAGCGTTCAGACCCCCTGACGAAGCAAAAGGCGGTCAGCAAATAGAATGGAACCGTGGGCAAAACGGGGATAATGATGCCGATCGTGCCCAGGACCAAAGAGATGAAGCCGACGATAAGGAAAATGATCCTAACGATCCTGCTTCGGCTCAGTTTGCTTTCCTTTTTCTTTTCCTTCATTCTCTTTTTTCCTTAATTTCTTTTTCTGCCTAATCGTTTCTTTGACGTGCCTTATGGCCAAAACGGGGTGATGGAAGAGCATCCTAGGGCCAGAGAAGCGCATAACTTCCCTTATCTTTTCCCGGTGCTCCTTGTTGTAACAATGGATGGGGCAATTGGAGCAGAAAGGTTTCTTGTCGCCCCAAGGGCAAAGGGATAAGCGGTAACGGCAATAATCTTTGAGCTCTTGGCATTCAGGGCACAGCTCGCCTTTTTTGCTTTTGTGCTTCTTCTTGCAATACAAGGCGATCATCAGCTCGACGACGTCGGAATCGGATTCGTATTTCTTCTGGGATATCTTGGCCATAGTTAATAGTTATTAAACCTGCATTAATTTACATATAAGTGGCTAAAAATGAAAGAGATTTGCACCTGCCTATTTATATAAAGAGGATAAGAATTAACCCTTGACCGATGGAGGCTAGGGAAATAGAATAACCCCTGTCGCAAGACGTAGAAAGCAGTCGCACCCGCGCTCGCCAGATTCCCTAAGGGAATTGGCCCTAAACTACTGAATCAACACAGTATTATGGAACGGGGCATCTGCGGCCCCGTTTTTTGCGGCAAGAAGGAGGAAAGCAACCATTCGCTATTTCAGCAAACCAGACCGTCGTCCGCAAAAGCGTTTCGATCCGATCAACGAGCACGTCCGCTATCCGGTCGTGATGGTCATCGGGCCAGAAGGACAGAATCTTGGAAGAATGAGCTCCCGCGAAGCCAATGCTTTGGCGGCCAGCTACAATCTCGACCTCTTCTGCGTCGCCCCTGATGCCAACCCGCCCGTCTGCAAGATTCTCAATTACGGAAAATACCGTTTCGAGCAGCAGAAGAAGGATCGCGAACTCAAGAAGAATTCCAAACAGGCCGAGCTCAAGGAAGTCCAGCTCCACATCTCCATTGGGGAGCACGACATCCAAACCAAAGCCAAGAAAGCCAAAGAATTCCTTGAAGACGGCGACAAAGTCAATATCCGCGTCATCCTGAAAGGCCGCGAAATGGCCCACAAAGATCTCGGGGAAGCGCTGCTTAACAAATTCGTCGCAATCCTTCAAGAAGCCGGAGAGCTTCAATTCGCCAAGCCCGCGTTCTGGGAAGGCAAATGCTACTCCGCCATCGTCGCTGCAAAGAAGAAGAAATAGGAGGAAACCTCAAATGCCGAAGATGAAATCCAACCGTGCCTTGATGAAGCGCATCAAAGTCACCGGAACCGGGAAGATCAAATACGTTCACCCGTACAAAGGGCACCACGCCCCTTACAAAACCGCCAAGCAGTCGCGTCAACTCCGCGGCGCTGGCATCCTTGGCCGCACCGACTACAAGCGGATCAAGTTCATGATCGTGAAGTAATAGGAGGATTAAGAAACCATGGCTAGAGTCAAAGGTGGCACCGTTACCCGTGCCCGCAGGAAAAAGGTCTTAAAGCGCGCCGAAGGTTATTTCGGTTCGAAGCACCTTTTGTTCAAAACCGCGAAGGAGCAGGTTTGCCACTCCCTCCGTTACGCTTACAATTCTCGCCGCCTCATCAAGCGCGACTATCGTAAGCTCTGGATCAAGAGGATCAATGCCGCTTGCCGCGTCAACGACATCTCCTATTCCCGCTTCATGGACGGCTTGAAGAAGAGCAACATCGAGATCAACCGCAAGATGCTCGCCGAGATCGCCATCAACGATCCCAAGGCCTTCACCGGTTTGGTCGAGACCAGCAAAAAAGCCCTCGCGAAGTAATCCGGATAAAAAATTAGGCGACCCAGTAGGGTTGCCTTTTTCTTATGTCGCGACTTTCAAGGGTCACTTCTTTTGTTTCAATAGAAATTCCAGTAGGCCATCGGGCATCTTCTCCTTCTCTATGCCCAGGGTTCCTTTTTTGCCGTTGAAAGGAAAGACGAAGATAACGTAGGA
>CAVGXP010000023.1:8387-44559 GCA_963633165.1 bacterium | reverse complement strand
AAGAGGGGCATAACGTCGTTTTGCGGTTCGAATTACTTATCGGACCAACGGACCAAGCAGACTTCCGCGCTGTCGCCTTTGCGGAAACCGAGCTTGAGGGCCTTGGTGTAGCCGCCCTTGCGGGAGGCGAAACGGGGTCCGAGTTCGTTGAAGAGCTTCTTGACGGCTTCTTCGTCCATGAGGACGCTAGCGGCCTGACGGCGGGTGTGGAGGGTGTTCCTCTTCGCCAAGGTCACGAGGTGATCGGCGAGGCTCTTGAGTTCTTTGACGACGCCCGAGGTCACTTTGACTTCCTCATTGAGGACGAGGCTGGTGACGACGTTGCGAAGCATCATCTTGTTCTTCGAGGCGGTGTATCCAGCCTTGAAGCGGACGCCGGCTTTGCCGTGGACGTTCTTTCTTCCTTGTGCTGCCATTGTTATTCTCCTACGTAGTCGCGGAAGTGCAAGCCGATGGCGGCGAGCTTATCCTTGACTTCTTTGAGCGATTTCTTGCCGAGGTTGCGAACCTTCATCATCTCATCCTCGCTCTTTTGGGTGAGTTCCATGACGGTGGTGATGCCAGCGCGCTTGAGGCAATTGTTGCTTCTGACGCTCAGATCGAGTTCTTCGATGAGCATGCTCTGGTATTTGTTGTCCTCGGGACGGGATTCCTCTTTGACCAACTTGACGGCTCCGACACCTTTATCCAAAGAGGTGAAGTTGCCGAAGTGGGCGATGAGGAACTGGGCGGACAAAGCCACGGCATCGGTCGGCTTCATGGAGCCGTTGGTGGTGACTTCGAGGGTCAAGGTCTCGAACTTGGAGTCGTGGCCGACGCGGGTCGGTTCGACGGAGTAGGCGACTTTGACGACAGGCGAATAGTTGGAATCGGTGGCGATGAGACCGATGCTGTCGATCTTGCGCTCGATCTTGTTTTGTTCCGAGGTGACGTATCCACGGCCTTTGGCGCAATAGATGGTCATGCGGAGGTGGCCCTTCTCATTGAGGTGGGCGATTTCAAGTTCAGGATTGACGACGGAGACGAGCTCGGGCAATTCGAGGTCGCCGGCGGTAAGAACGCCAGGGCCTTTCATGTCGACGGTGATGCGCTTCATCTCGGTGGAATCGTCATCGATGTCCAAGACGAGGTCTTTGAGGCTGAGGATGATGGCGGTCACGTCCTCTTCAACGCCTTCGAGGGCGGTGAATTCGTGACGCACTTTGACGTCGTTGTCTTCGATTTCGACGGCGCAAACGCTGGCGCCGGGCAAAGCGGAGAGAAGGACGCGACGGAGGGCGTTTCCAAGAGTCACGCCGAACCCACGCTCGAGAGGCTCGCTGACGATTTTGCAATAATGCTCTTTCTCGTCATCGATCTCGACTCTCACGTCACAGGGTTCGAACGGGTTGGGAAGACGGTATTCTTCGTTGTTTTTGGCATTGGCCATTGCTTAGTTTTCCTCCTGAATGGTTCAATTTTGTAGCGATGTGCATTCAAGCGGACTAGCCGCGGGGACGCTTCGGGGGGCGGCAGCCATTGTGCGGGATCGGGGTGTTGTCTTCGATCGAGAGCACTTGGAAACCGAGGGTGGCAAGGGCGCGAACCGCGGACTCACGTCCGGCGCCGGGGCCTTTGACCTCGACGTCGAGCTGACGAAGACCTTGGTCATAGGCGGTTTTGCCAGCAGCTTCGGCGGCGACTTGAGCCGCGAACGGGGTGCCTTTCTTAGCACCTTTGTAGCCAAGGGCGCCAGCCGAGGACCAGGAGATGACGTTCCCCTGAGGATCGGTGATGGTGACGATGGTGTTGTTGAAAGTGGAATGGATGTGCGCGACGCCTTTGACGAAGGAGCGTTTGATCTTCTTCTTGCGGGCGGTCGTGGATTTGGATTTTGCGGTAGCCATGATTCCTTAACCTCCTTAGCGAGTAGCTTCCTTCTTGTTGGCGATGGTCTTCCTCTTGCCTTTGCGCGTACGGGCATTGGTGCGAGTACGCTGTCCACGGCAAGGAAGGCCGCGTTTGTGGCGGATGCCGCGATAGCAGCCGATTTCGGTGAGGCGCTTGATGTTAAGCGCAACTTCACGGCGAAGGTCGCCTTCGGTGCGGTATTTGGCGACCTCGTTACGAAGAGCGGTCAATTGCTCATCGGTGAGGTCTTTGGTGCGGATGTCGACATTGATGCCAGCATCCTCGCAGATTTTCTCTGCGGTCGTGTTTCCGATACCATAGATGTAGGTAAGGGAAATGACGATCCTTTTCTGATTCGGGATATCAACCCCAGCAATACGTGCCATATTTGCTTTCGATTTCCTTTCTTAGCTCAACCCTGACGCTGTTTGTGCTTCGGGTTGGAGCAGATGACCATGACTTTGCCATGGCGCCGAATGACTTTGCACTTGTCACAGATCGGCTTGACAGACGGCCTGACTTTCATTGTTTTGCTCCTTCCAGTCAATGAATGGGTATCAGTTGCGATACCTGAACGTAATGCGCCCGCGTGTTAAATCGTAAGGCGAGAATTGGACCGTGACTTTATCGCCGGGGGAAATGCGGATGTAGTTCATCCGGATTTTTCCCGAAACGCAGGCTAAGACCACGGCTCCGTTGTTGGCCAATTTCACCTTGAAGTTAGTGTTGGGGAGGCATTCCAATACGGTAGCCTCGACCTCAATGCAGTCTGACTTGCTCAAATGCTTGCCTCCTTCAGTGCTAGCTTCTCTGCCTCAGAATATGTGAGGACTTCATAGCCATCCTTGGTGACGACGATCGTATTCTCATAATGGCTGGTGAGTTTGCCGTCTTTGGAGACGACGGTCCAACCATCTTTGAGCACCCTGACTTCCGGCTTTCCTTCCAGAATCATCGGCTCAACGGCGAGGGTCATGCCTTCGCGCAATATGGGCCCGGTCCCGGCGGTGCCGAAACAAGGAATGTAAGGGTCTTCGTGCATGTGGGTTCCGATACCATGCCCCGTGTAATCGCGAGGAACGCTGCAGCCATTGGCTTTCGCGGTCTCTCCGATCATGTGGCAGATGTCGCCCAAATGCGCCCCCGGTTTCACCAGGGACATAGCATTATGAAAGCATTGCTCGGCAATTGCAATGATTCGTTTTTGCCTTTCGCCACAAATTCCGACGCAATAGGTTCGCGCAGAATCGGCCATGTAGCCGTTTTTGGCAGCGACGAGGTCAAGGGTAACGATGTCTCCATCGCGAAGGATAACCTTCTTCGAGGGGATCCCGTGGAGGATCTGCTCGTTGATGGAGACGCAGACGGAAGCGGGGTAGCCATAATAGCCTTTCTCCGCCGCCGTCGCGCCGCACTCGCTCAGCAAGCGTTCGACTTCGGAGTTGATCTCTGAGGTCGAGACGCCCGGAACGATGATTTCAGGAATTTTCTCCCAGACATAGCCCACCACTTTGCCGGCCTCTCTCATGAGGTCGATTTCGCGGGGGGATTTGATGATGATCACTTGTTCTCCTCCAGAAGAGATTTGATCTTTTCGAACAATTCCTCGGGGGAGGTGGTCCCATTGAAGCCATGGTAGATGCCTTCACCCTCATAATATTGGATGAGGGGGGCGGTCTGCTGATGGTAGTTGGAGAGGCGGACGGCGAAGCTTGCTTCGTTGTCGTCTTTCCTTTGAATCAATGAGGAAGAGCAGCGATCGCAGACGCCTTCATCCTTCGGGGGAAGGAAATGGACGTTATAGGAAGCCCCGCAATTGGGGCAAACCCTTCTGCCGGCGATGCGCTTGGTGAGTTCTTCGTCGGGGACGTTGATGTCGACGACGAGGCTCGGTGCTCTGCCGATTTCAGGACCCATCTTGGTGAGGGCCTCCGCTTGGGGGATGGTGCGCGGGAAGCCATCGAGGAGATAGCCGTTTGCGCAATCGTCCATGGACAAGCGTTCCCTGACCAAGCCGATGGTGATCTCATCGGGGACGAGGCCGCCTTGCTCGATGATGGCTTTCGCCTTCTTGCCGAGCTCGGTCCCTTTGGAGATGGCCTCACGGAACATGTCGCCCGTGGAGATATGGGGAAGATGGAACGTATCTTCGATTTGGGTGGCCTGGGTGCCTTTGCCGGCCCCCGGCGGGCCCATAAGAATGATATTGAGCATGATCACATACCTCCTTGGACTTCTTCGAAGCTCTTACCGGCGAGCAAGCCGTCGATTTGAGCGTTGATTTCGATGGCGACGCCGACCACGATGATCATCCCGGTACCGCCTATTGCTAGGGAGGTGTCATTCCCGAAGACCCCCGACAAAGTGAGGGCAAGAGGAATGGCCGCGATGGCCGCGAGGGCGAAGGCGCCGATGAAGGTGACTCGGTTGAGGACCTTCGAGACATAGCGTTCGGTCTCTTTTCCAGGGCGGATGCCAGGGATGTAGGAACCGTTCTTTTGGAAGTTATCCGCAAGCGTTTCCGGATCGATCTGCATCTGGGCGTAGAAGAAGGTGAACGCGATGACGAGAACCAAATAGATGATTAACCCCCAAGGCATCTTCCAGGTGTTCCCATCCACGCCAGGCATTTCGTACATGGCGGAATAATTGAAGATCTGGAGCCAGTTCGCATTGGCCGCATCGCTGGAGATGAAGCTTGCGATGACCGATGGGGCCATCATGATGGAAGAGGCGAAGATGATGGGGATGACGCCGGCGGAGTTGACCTTGATGGGAAGGAAGGAAGCCCTCGCCATCGAAGGCGTGGCACCACCTTTCCCAGCCGACTGTACCGGGATTTTGCGCCGGGCGAGTTCGAAGAAGACGACTCCGGCGGTGATGAGAATGAGCGCCAAGACATACAAGGCGAACTGGAAGGCACCCTGAATGATGTCGCTGCTGGCGTGTCCGAGGTTTGCCGTGACCCATTTGCTCCACGCGGTGGTGAGCTGAGTCGGCAAGGATCGGACGCATCCGGCGAAGATGATGACGGAGATTCCGTTTCCTAAGCCCTTTTCGGTGATTTGGTCGCCTAGCCACATCTCGAGCAAGGAGCCCGCGAGCAGCACGGTGACGATGTAGGCGTAAGTCCAGAAGGAATCGTCCATCGTCAGTGTCAAATAGGAATTGTTCTTCATCGTCATGATGATGCCATACCCTTGGACGGCCCCCAGGAGAAGAGAGAGGTAGCGCGTGGCCATCTCAATCTTCTTCCTGCCGTATTGGCCTTGCTTGGAAAGGTCGGTCAACGCGGGAAGGACGTCTTTGGAGAGCAATTCAACGATGATCTGGGCGGTGATGTAGGGCGATACCCCTAGGGCGAATACCGAGAAATTCGATAATGCCCCGCCCCCGAGCAAGTCCATCATGGCGATGGCATTGCCCGAGTTCATGGCGTTGCTGAGGGCTTCCCCTACCGCCACGCCAGGAACAGTGATAGCCGCCCCGATCCGGATGACGAAGAGAATCATCACCGTGAAGAAAATACGGCCGACAATTTCTTTGTTTTTGAAGATCGAGACGAACTTTTTCATTACTTGATCACCTTAGCTTCGCCGCCGAGGGCTTCGATCGCTTCCTTAGCGGAGGCGGAGAAAGCCTTGGCTTCAACGATGAGTTTCTTGGAAAGTTTACCATTTCCAAGGACTTTGAGGCCATCGTATTCTTTCTTGATCAAGCCCCTTTCAAGAAGGACGGACACGTTGACGGTGTCGCCTTCGTTGAAATAGGTGTCAAGTTTGGAGAGGCTGACGGTGACGTAGACCGTCTTGACACCGCGATGGGTTTTGCGGGCGCCGAATTTCGGAAGACGGCGGGCGATGGGGGTCTGACCACCCTCGAAGCCGTTCTTCTTGGTGTGGGAGTGAGCCCCTTGGCCCTTGGTGCCTTTGCCGGCGGTCTTGCCGTTGCCGGAACCAACACCGCGGCCCTTGCGGAAGCCTTTGGTGACGGCGCCGTCAACGTTTCTGAGAGAGGATAGAGAAGACATGATTACTTATCTCCTTTCACGGGTTGCTTGGAACCCTTTTCGCTGGCGTGCATGGCTTTGATCTGCTCTTCGGTCTTGATGCCGCGGAGGACCATGACGCGATCGTAGCTCTTAAGCTTGCAAAGAGCGTCGTGGGTAGCGCGGATGACGTTGACCGAGGTGCGGGAGCCATAGACCTTGGAAACGACGTTTTTGGCGCCGGCGAGTTCGAGGATGGCCCTGACCGGGCCGCCGGCGACGATACCGGTGCCAGCGGGGGCGGGTTTGATGACGACTTTGGTCGCGCCATAGACACCGACGGTGTCATGGGCGATGGTGCCCTTCTTAAGGTCGAGGGTGAAGAGCTGTTTGCGGGCTTTGGTCAAAGCCTTTTTGATCGCATCGGGGACTTCGCCGGATTTGGCGGTGGCGAAGGAATATTTTCCTTTGCCGTCACCGATGACGACGAGAGCGGAGAAACGGGTGTGTTTGCCGCCTTGGACCGTTTTGGAAATACGGTTGATGGCGACGACGCGCTCGAGGTATTCATCCTCGGGGCGACGGGCACCGCGGAATCCTCCGCGTCCGCCGCGCCTTTCGGTGGGGCGTCCTTTGTGATCGCCGAATTTGCGATCGCCAGGGCGCGGGGCGCTAGCGGAGCCATGCGGCTCATAGCCGCGGGGTTGGCGAACGGACTTGTTCTCAGAGGATTCTTCCTCAGCAGCCACGTTTTCTTGTTTTACTTCTTCAGCCATTGCTTTTCTCCTTAGAAGTCGAGCCCGCCTTTGCGGGCGGCATCGGCGAGGGCGGCGACACGGCCATGATAGAGATAGCCGGCGCGGTCGAAGGCGACCTTCTTGATGCCCTTGGCCACAGCTTTAGCGGCGAGGTCTTCGCCAACTTTGGCGGCGGCGTCCATGTTGGAGCCGTTGGCCAGCTTCAAGGCGACGGAGGAGGAAGCCACGAGGGTGACTCCCTTGGTGTCGTCGATGATCTGGGCTTCGATGTGCTTATTGGAGCGGAAGACGCAGAGACGAGGCTGTTCGGCGGTCCCTTTGATCTTGGCGCGGACACGGGCATGTTTGCGGATGCGGACCTTGGTTCTGGATTCTTTTTCGATCATGGTAATCAGTCTCCTTACTTCTTGGAGGTCGCGGCGGCGCGCTTGCCTTCCTTGCGGATGATGACCTCACCCTTGTACTTGATGCCTTTGCCACCATAGGGTTCAGGACGCTTCGTGTCATGGATGAGGGCAGCGGTTTGCCCGACTTTTTGCTTGTCGATGCCTTCGACGACGATATGGGTGTCGTCTTTGGCGGTGATTTTCACCCCATCAAGCGGGGCGACGACGACTTCGTGGGAGAAGCCGACGTGGAGAACGAGGGAGGTGCCCCTCATCTCGCAACGGTAGCCGATACCAGAGATTTCGAGCTCCTTGACGAAGCCATCGTGAACGCCTTTGACGGCGTTGGCGATGTTGGCGCGGACGGTGCCGTGCATCTCTTTGGTGCGGATCGCGTCATTGGCGCGATGGACGAGGAGTTCTTTTCCGTCTTTGACCTCGACGCTGATGGTGCTTGGGCAAGCAACACTTAATTCGCCTTTGGGACCTTTGACGGTGATGACGTTAGCACCGGTTTCGATGGAAACGCCTTCGGGAAGAACTACGGGTTTAAATCCGATACGTGACATTTTTTCTTCCTTTCCAGTGGGTTACCACACGTAGCAGAGAACTTCTCCGCCGACGTGGGCCTTCCTAGCTTGAGCATCGGTGAGCAAGCCTTTGTCGGTGCTCACGATGGCGATTCCGAGGCCCCTCATGACGCTCGGGATCTTGTCGGCTTCGGCGTAGACGCGGAGGCCGGGTTTGGAGATGCGGGTCAAACCAGTGATGACGCGCTCTCCAGAAGAAGAGTATTTGAGGGAGATGGTAAGAGTCTTCTTGCCATCCTCTTCCGTGACGGAATATTCATTGATGAAGCCCTGATTCTTGAGAATCGAAGCGATGCCTTCTTTTTGTTTGGAGGAAGGCATGGAGACTTCCTCGTACCGAAGCGCGTTGGCGTTGCGGATGCGGGTGAGCATATCGGCGATTGGATCTGCGTTCATGTTCTTGTTTCTCCTTTCTTCCTTACCAAGAGGCCTTCTTCATGCCGGGGATTTCGCCCTTGTGGGCCATTTCCCTCAAGCAGATGCGGCAGAGGCCGAAGCGGCGGATGACGCCGTGAGGGCGTCCGCAGCGCTTGCAGCGGGTGTATTCGCGGACAGCGAATTTCGGGGTCTTTTCGGATTTTGCGACCAAGCTCTTTTTAGCCATTGATCATTTCCTCCTTACTTCCTGAAGGGCATGCCGAGCTTCTCAAGAAGCGCGCAAGCCTCTTTGTCGCTGTGGGCGGTGGTCACCATGACGATGTCCATGCCGCGGACCTTAGCGACTTTATCGTAGTCGATCTCCGGGAAGATGAGCTGTTCCTTGACGCCGAGGGTGTAATTACCGTGGCCGTCGAAGGAGTTCCTGCTGATGCCGCGGAAGTCGCGGACGCGAGGAAGGGCGATCGAGACGAGTTTGTCGAGGAATTCGTACATGCGAACTCCGCGGAGCGTGACTTTGCAGCCGATGGCCTGGCCTTCGCGGACCTTGAAGGTCGCGATGGACTTCTTGGCTTTGGTCACGACGGGCTTCTGGCCGGTGATGGTCGCCAAATCGGCGACGGCGTCATCGAGGACCTTGGAATTCTGAGTCGCGTCACCAACGCCCATGTTGATGACGATCTTCTCCATCTTCGGAGCCTGCATGACGGAGGTGTAGCCGAACTCTTTGACGAGGGCGGGAACGATTTCCTCTTTGTACTTCTTCTGAAGACGGTTGACGTACTTCCCTTCGGCTTCAGCCTTGGGAGCAGCTTCTTTAACGGGGGCCGCTTTCACGGCTTTCTTTTTAGTTTCTGCCATTTTAGCTTCCTCCATTATTTGTCGAGGCTCTCGCCGGACTTGGCGAGGCGGACTTTGTTGCCTTTCTTATCCACGCCATAGTGAACGCGGGTAGGCTTTTTGGTTTTGGGGTCGATGAGAGCGACGTTGCTCGCATCGAAGGGCACGTAGATGTCGACGACGCTTCCCTCGGGGGTCTGCTGGGTCGGCTTACGATGCTTCTTATGGACGTTGACGCCTTCGACGACGACTTTGTTGAGCTTGGGATAAACCCTTTGAACGGTCCCTTGCTTCCCTTTGTCGGCGCCGGAGATGACGATCACGGTATCACCTTTTTTGATCTTCATATCTTTCTCCTTATAGCACCTCGACGGCGAGCGAGATGATCTTCATGTAGCCCTTGTCGCGGAGTTCCCTGGCGACCGGTCCGAAGACGCGGGTGCCGACGGGATTGCCGTCGTTATCGACGATGACAACGGCGTTGTCGTCGAAGCTGATGGTCGAGCCATCGGCGCGGAGGACGGGGTGCTTGACCCTGACGATCACGCCTTTGACGACGTCGGACTTCTTAACTTTGCCGTTGGGGATGGCATCCTTGACGGCACAGAGGACGATGTCGCCCAAAGTGGAAGTCTTCTTGTGGCTTCCGCCGTACTGACGGAAGACGCGGACGCTGCGGGCACCGGAGTTGTCGGCGACCACGAGGTTGGTTTCCTGTTGAACCATTATTTCGCCTCCTCTGCGCCGAGGGTTTCGGCGCTTCCTTCGCTGGCCTCGAGTTTGGCTTCAGCCTCCTCGATGGTCTCGGCGGTGACGGCGTGCTGATCGACGGAGACGAGGCGGAAATGCTTCGTCTTGGAAATCGGGCGGCAAGCCATGATGGTCACGACGTCGCCAAGCTTGGCAATGCCGTTTTCATCGTGGGCGGCGTATTTCTTGGAATAGCTGACCCTTTTGTTGTAGACCGGATCGTTCTTCGCAGTGGAGACGGTGATGACGATCGTCTTGTTCATCTTGACGGATGTGACGACGCCTTGCACGGTGGCGCGATGGTTTCTTTCCATGTTGTCTTTCCTCCTTACTTCTCGATGTGAAGCTCTCTTTCACGCTTCACGGTCTCAGCTTTTGCCAGGTCCTTCCTGAGGACGTGGATTTGTTCGCCATGCTCGAGATTGCCGACCGCTTTCTTGCGGCGGAGTTCGAACAGTTGGCTCTTAAGCTCATAGATTTTCTCGTTGAGCTCGTCGCCCGAGAGGGCGCGGATCTCTTTGATATCCATCACTTGGCCTCCTTCTTGTCCGCCTCTTCAGTGGCGGTATCGTTGCCGGTGTCGGAGATAGTGACTTTCTCGATCGCATCTTCCTTCTCGATTTCCTCAAGAGAAGATTCGTGAGCGGCCTCCATCTGAACGAGTTCGGCTTGGGAGAGGGCTTTCGTCCTCTTGATGACTTTGGTTTTGACCGGAAGTTTGTACCCGGCGAGGCGGAGAGCCTCTTGGGCGCGAACGGGGTCAATGCCGCCGATCTCGAAGATCACGCGGCCTTTTTCGACGACAGCCGCCCATCCTTCGGGGGATCCTTTACCGGAACCCATACGAACTTCGGCGGGTTTCTTGGTGCGGGCGAGGTGTGGGAAGACGCGGATCCAGACTTTGCCGGCGCGGTCGGTGTAACGTGCTAAGACGATACGGGCCGACTCGATTTGATGATCGGTGATGTAATTCCCTTCGAGAGCGACAAGGCCGAATTCGCCGAAGTCGACATGGGTGCCGGCTTTGGCTTTGCCTTCGTAGCTCAAGCGATGGGGACGGCGATATTTAACGCGCTTTGGCTGCAACATTGCCTTCTCCTCCTTTTTCGCTAGAAGCGTTGTTGGATTGCTGGCGGCCACCGCGGAAAGCGGGACGGCTGCCAGGACGGCGATCGAACCTGCGGGCAGATTCGGGAGCCGGTTCATTGACGGTCTCGGTGCCGACTTTGTTCAAGGAACGGCAGACCCAGACTTTGACACCGATGCAACCATAGGTGGTGTGAGCACTGACGGAGGCGAAGTCGATGTCGGCGCGGAGGGTGGTCAAGGGGATGACGCCCTCTTTGTAGCCTTCGCGTCTGGCGATTTCAGCACCGCCAAGACGTCCAGAGCAGATGATCTTGCAACCCTTGGCGCCGGCTTTTCTCATCCTCTGAAGAGCTTTCTTCATGGTGGAGCGGAAGGCAGCGCGGTTCTCGAGTTCGCTCACGATCCATTTGGCCATGAGGGTGGCATCGAGGTCCGGGTTCTTGATTTCGACGACGTCAAGCCTGAGGGTGCCGGAGGTCACGATTTTCGCAAGCCCAGCGCGGAGGCGTTTGACGTTTTCGCCATCCTGTCCGAGGACATCGCCCGGGCGGGCAACGAAGACGGAAACGACGACGTTGTGGCCGTTGTCGGTTTTGACACGGCTGATTTCGATGCGGGAGAGCATCGATTTGGCGAGTTCTTTCTCGAGGTAGCGACGGATCGCGATGTCCTCAACGAGGTTGGATCCGTATTCCTTCTTCGGAGCGAACCATTTCGAATTCCAATCGCGGTTGATCCCAACGCGGAGACCGACGGCGTTAACTTTTTGTCCCATGTTTGATTTGGTCCTCCTACCTTAGCGAGCTTTCACGACGACGCGGAGATTCGCGTTGCGCTTGATGATCGGGGAAGCGCTGCCCTTGGCTCTGGGGATGAACCTCTTGATGCGGAGGCCATCGGAGACCTGGATTTCCGCGACGTAGAGGCTGTTGGCATCCATGTGGAAGTTGTTGACAGCGTTGGCGGCGGCGGATTTGATCGCTTTGGCGACGGGCTGGGCGGCGACTCTGTTGGTCATGGAGAGAATTCCAAGGGCCTCAGAGACGGACTTGCCACGAACGAGGTCGATGACAAGGCGAACCTTGCGCGGGGTGATGCGGATGTCGCGGACGAAGCAGCGAGCTTCGGTGACGGCCGGTTTCTCCTCGACGGGTTTGACTTCTTCTTTCTTGGAAGCTTTCTTGGCCTTGACGGGCTTGACTTCTTCCTTGACTTCGACTTCTTCGACTTTTGCTTTTGCTTTCTTCGGAGCGGCTTCCTTTTTGGCAGAGGCCTTCTTGGTGGTCTCTTTCTTGGCGGGAGCCTTCTTCACGGTTTTCTTTTCTTCTGCCATGATCTTTCTCCTTATTTCTTGGCGGCTTGATCGCCCACGTTGTTGCCGTGGTGACCAGCGAAGGTGCGGGTCGGGGCGAACTCACCGAGTTTGTGGCCGACCATATCTTCCGTCACATAGACGGTGATGTGCTCATGGCCGTTATAGACGGCGAAGGTTTGTTCGACGAAGGCGGGGTAGATCGTCGAGCGGCGAGACCAAGTTTTGATGATCTCTTTTTTGCCGGACTTCTGAAGAGCCTCGACCTTTTTCATAAGGTAGGCATCAACGAACGGTCCTTTTTTGCTGGAACGAGACATGTTGTTCTACTTCTCCTTTCGTTTACTTACCAGCTCTCCTGACGATCAGGCGAGTGGAATTCTTCTTGACGCGGCGGGTCTTGACGCCTTGAGCTCTCTTGCCCCAAGGGGTACGAGGAGCATCGCGGCCAACGGGGCATTTGCCCTCGCCGCCGCCGTGGGGGTGGTCACAGGGGTTCATCGCGGAACCACGGACGGTCGGGCGAACGTTCATCCAACGTTTTTTGCCGGCTTTGCCGAGGTTGATGAGGTTGTAATCTTCGTTGCCGACGATGCCGATGGTAGCACGGCAGTTGGCAAGGACCTTCCTGACTTCGCCAGAGGCCAAGCGGAGGGTGACGTATTTGCCTTCGGCACCGAGCACCTGGGCGCTGGTTCCGGCGGCGCGGCACATCTGTCCGCCTTTGCCGGGCTGAAGCTCGACGTTGTGGACGAAGGTACCTTCGGGGATGTTCTTCAAATCGCAGCAGTTGCCGATTTTGATATCGGTGGCTTCGCCAGAGACGATCTTATCGCCGACATGGAGGTTTTGAGGCTCGATGATGTAGGCCTTCTCGCCATCAGCGTAGAAGACGAGGGCGATGTTGGCGTTGCGGTTGGGGTCATACTCGATGGCCTTGACGGTCGCCGGGATGTTGTCCTTCCTTCTGCGGAAATCGATGATACGATAGCGGACTTTGTTGCCGCCGCCGATGTGACGGCAGGTGATCTTCCCTTGATTGTTGCGGCCACCGGTGTTCTTCTTCGGGGCGAGCAACGATTTTTCAGGAGTCGATTTGGTGATGTCCTCGAACGTCGAGTTGGTCATGGACCGACGGGACTTGGTCGTAGGACGATAGGTTCTAATTGCCATTTCCTATTTCTCCTATATTGGATTCTTTACTTATATATAAGGATATAAGACGGTGTTTCCTTACTCTTTGAAGAGGTCGACGGCATTGCCTTCGGCCACGGCGATCACGGCTTTCTTGAAGCCTTGGATCTTGCCTTGATAACGTCCGCCGCGAGTCGTGAGTTTGGCGCGCTGAGTGGCGACGTTGACGCTGGTGACCTTGACCTGGAAGATGCGCTGGAAGGCATCTTTGATCTCGATCTTGTTGGCGTCTTTGGCGACTTTCATCGTGACCTTGTTCTCATTCTGCATGAGGGCCATGGTCTTTTCGGTGATGAGCGGCTCGATGATGACGCTGTAATCGTGAGCGGTCGGTTTCGCGAAGGAGACCTTCTCGACTTTATTTTCTTCGGCCATATTACTTCAAAGCCTCCTCGATCTTTTTGATGTTGTCTTTGGAGATGACGACGGTGTCGAAGTTGAGCAAGTCGTAAACGGAGACGTTGTTGACTTCGGTGAGGCCGACGTTCTCGATGTTGCGGGCGGAGAGGATGAGGTTCTCATTTTCCCCGTCGACGACGATGAGGATCTTCCCCACCGCTTTGATGGCGCTCAAGGTCTTGGTGAATTCCTTGGTGGAAACTTTGCTGACCTCGTTGTTCTCGACGACGATCAAGCCTTTGGCGGCCTTTTCGCTCCAAACGGTGCGAAGGGCGAGCTTGTGGGCTTTCTTGTTCTGAGAACGCTTGTAGTTCTGATTGCCATCGGGTCCGAAGACGGTTCCGCCGCCGACCCAGATGGGGGATTTGACGTCGCCAGCGCGGGCGCGTCCGGTTCCTTTTTGCCTCCAAGGCTTCTTGTTGGTGCCGTGGACTTCGTGGCGCTTTTTGGTCTTAGCGGTGGCTTGGCGGAGATTGGCGAGGTAGGTCACGACGGCGTCGTGGACGACCTGGGGGTTCTCCTCTTTGATTCCGAAGACAGCGCCGGAGACCTCAATGGTCCCTTTGCTTTCGCCGTCGAGAGAGATGACGGGAAGGCTGATGTTATTCTCGGCCATTGTTATTCTCCTTTCTTCTCCTCAGCCGCATCGGCTTTCGGAGCTTCCTGATTGATGACGACGAGTTCCTTGACTTCCGGCTTGCGGAACTGAACTTTGACGGGAGAGCGAAGCATGACGATGGACTTCTTCGGTCCGGGCACGCCGCCCTTGACGAGGATGTAGCCTTTTTCGGCGTTGCTCTCGATGATGGTCACGTTTTGGACGGTGACCTGTTCAGGTCCCCAGTGGCCAGACATCTTCTTGCCGGGGATGACACGGTTGTTGTCACGACCGTTGTTGGCAAGGGAGCCGATCTGACGGTGATAGCCAGAACCATGGCCTTTGGGGCCGATGTGGTGATGGTACTTCTTGATGGTGCCGGAATACCCGTGGCCTTTGTTGTGACCGATAACGTCGCAGACCTCGCCAGTGGCGAAGATGGAGGCGTCGATCGATTCACCGATTTCTTTGCCGTAGACTTCGTCGCCCTTGAGCTCATAGATGTGCTCTTTGGTGGGGACGCCGGCCTTCTCGTAGATGGTCTTGAGGGGCTTGGTCAAGCGGCGGGCGGCTTTGTCTTCATAGCCGACCTGGATGGCTTCGTAGCCGTTTTTCTCCATGGTGCGCTTGCCAACGACGACGTTCGGCAACACCTCGATGACGGTGACCGGATACATGGTTCCGTCCGGGGCGAAGACCTGAGTCATGCCCATTTTTCTTCCGATGATGGATTTCATGAATGCGGTCCTCCTTATAACTTGATGTCAATGTCGACGCCGCTGGGGAGATTCATTCTCCTGAGTTGGTCGATGGTTTCTTTCGTGGGGTTGCTGACATAGATCAACCTCTTGTGGGTGCGGATCTCGAATTGCTCACGAGCGTCCTTGTACTTGAAGGTCGCGCGGAGAACGGTGTAGACCTGCTTCTCGGTGGGAAGGGGAATAGGTCCCTTCACAACTGCGCCGGTTTTTTTGGCAACTTCAAGGATCTTCTCAACGGAATCGTCGAGGATCTTGTGATCGTAGGCCATTAAGCGAACCCGGATCGCTTTTTCTTTCGCCATGAATGTTCCTCCTTAATCGTTTTCAGGCTTCTGGCGTTCGTTCCGCACGAATTACCTGACCACCCCATCATGACAACGCCTGTGGGTGTGTCAGCAACCTCGCGTTTCATCGCAAGCGCCAGCGTGAGTTACATTACGCGCATGGGCACGAGTAGGCAAGCACTTTTTTCGATTTTTTCCGCACAATTACTAGACTTTTCGATTTTTGCAATTTTGAGGCTAAAAAAAGAAAAGACCCCATCGAAACTTTTTCCAACAGGGTCTAATTTTTGTGCACGATGCACAAACTTTATTTATTTTTGGATGCCAATTTTTAATCTTTAGGAAGGATCAAAGAAGGGTCCATTCCTTTTTCTAATAAGCGCCTTTTGCCTTCGGCGAAGGAATATTCGCAGCCGCAGTAAAGCTGGTTATAAAGGGCGTAGTGCTTGCGCAGAGATTGGCTGTAAAGCTGGCCATTGGCCTTCTTGAAGTCGCTGTAGAAATACTTCGTTCTCGGGTGCGTTGCTTCCAGTTTGCGGCCAATCTCATTAAGCGTGGCGGAATTCTTTTGCCGGGAGATAGTCATGACGGTCGCAAAATAATCAAAGCCATGCTCTTCGGCGTAGTCATAGGCCTCCGCCATGCGTTTGGTGTAACAAAGTTGGCATCTCAACCCGCCTTCTTTCTCTCGCGCATACACGCGTAAATCCTTCATAAAGGCTTCATGGTCGTATTCGGGCTCAATGAGCTTGATGTCGAAGCCATAATCGCTTTTGTAATAGGCGAGGAGTTTCTCAAGTTCGCCTCTTCGACGGTAGAACTCCTCCTGCGGATAGATGTTGGAATTGTCGTAATAGAGGGTCAAATCGAAATGGGGACAAAGGAAAAGAAGCGGAAAGCTCGCGCAAGGACCGCAGCAGACATGAAGCAGAAACGTCGGCTTCTTATCTTGGGGTAAGCAAGCGATCTCCCTAAGCGAAAGGGAGTAATAATCCGTCTTCTTATCATCCATATCACTCATCGGTATTCTTGGAGTAGTCGAAGTTGCCATGGATGAACATGGCGTCCCCGAAGCTGAAGAAACGGTATTTCTCCTTTACGGCCTCTTCGTAGCAATGAAGCGTCCATTTCCTGCCCATGAAGGCGGAAACAAGCATTACCAAAGTTGATTTAGGGAGATGGAAATTGGTGATCAAAGCATCGACGGCTTTGTATTCATAACCCGGGGAAATAAAGATTCCCGTAGCCGAATCGTCGGCTTTGAAACAGCCGAACTTGGCATAAACGGATTCCAAAGTCCTTACCGAAGTGGTTCCAATGGCGATGATCCGCCTTCCCTCTTCTTTCGCTTTGTTGAGTTTTTCGGCGGCCTCTTCGCTCATATGATAGCTTTCGACGTGCATATGATGCTGAGTCGTATCGGAAACCTCGACGGGGCGGAAAGTGCCTAAGCCGATGTTCAAGGTCACATCCACCACTTCCGCGCCCAGGGCTTTGATTTTGTCGAAAAGCTCATTGGTAAAATGGAACCCTGCAGTCGGGGCGGCGGCAGATCCTGGCACTTTGGCGTAGACAGTCTGATAATCGGAGTTGTTCTCGCATTGTTTCTTGATGTAAGGGGGCAAAGGCATCAAGCCAAGCTTGTCCAACACTTCAAGGAAGATTCCTTCATAATGAAATTGCATGTGCCTAAGCCCTTCGGGAAGGACCTTGACGCAGGTGCATTCGAGCATCCCCTCGCCGAACTGACAATGGGAACCGACCTTGACCGAATGGGCGTTGCCCACGAGGCATTCCCACACGTCATCCCCTTCGCCCTCAACGGGATGGAGCAATAAAACCTCGACTTTGCCTTTGGTCTCTTTTTTCACCCCGATGAGCCTGGCCGGAAGGACTTTCGTGTTGTTTCTAACCAAGACGTCTCCGGGCTTAATGTAATCGAGGATATCGAAAAAATGCTTGTGCTCAATGGTCTTATTTTCGCGGTCAACAACCATCAAACGGCATTGATCACGGTCAGGAAGAGGGCTTTGGGCGATCAATTCTTTGGGCAAATCATAATTGAATAGATTGATATCCATATCAGAAACCTCTCGAATCGCCATAGGCGGCGTAAATTGCTTCTTTGTATTCAAGGAAGCGGTCTTCTTGAATCGCTTTCCTCGCCCCTTCGACAAGGCGGATGAGGAAACGAATGTTGTGAATTGAGTTCAAGGTCTTTCCAAAATCCTCGCCGGCTTTGTAAAGGTGATGGAGATAGGCTTTCGTGTAATGAGTGCAGGTATAGCAATCGCATTCGGGATCTAACGGAGTGAAATCCTCTTTGTATTGGGCTCTTTGGATATTGACCCTCCCGTGGCTTGTCATAAGCGCGCCATGGCGAGCCAAGCGGGTAGGCAAAACGCAATCGAACATGTCAATTCCGTTTTGAATGCCCTCAAGGATGTAGTCGATGGAGCCAACGCCCATGAGGTAACGCGGTTTGTCCTGAGGAAGGAATTTCACGGCGTCTTTGATCATGGAGTAGCAGACTTCCTTCGGCTCTCCGATTGAAGTCCCGCCTATCGAGTAACCCGGGAAATCCATTTTCGCGAGTTCCTGGGCGGCATGGTAGCGAAGATCTTGATATGCGCCGCCTTGAACGATTCCAAATAGCGCTTGATCAGGCCGGGTATGAGCTTTCAAACCCCTAGCGGCCCAACGCAGGGTGCGTTCAGTGGACCTAGCAACATATTCCTTGCTGGCAGGATAAGGAATGCACTCGTCGAACGACATAATGATGTCCGCTCCCAATGCCTCTTCGATGCGGATGGCTTCTTCAGGCGAGAAGAACTCCTTGCCGCCATCGATTTCATTGTGAAAAGTCACTCCCTCTTCGGTGATTTTTCTTCTAGAAGACAAGGAAAAGACCTGAAAGCCTCCGGAGTCCGTAAGAATCGGGCCATCATAATTCATGAACTTATGAAGTCCACCGGCTTTTTTTACAATCTCTTCTCCGGGCCGAAGATGAAGGTGATAGGTGTTGGCCAAAATAACGCCTGAACCACAGGCTTTCACTTGTTCTGGAGAAAGCGTTTTTACGGTGGCGTTCGTACCGACAGGCATGAACATCGGCACTTCGACATCTCCATGCCATGTGTGCAAAACGCCGTATCTTGCGCCCGTTTTGGCGTCAATGTGTTTAATTTCTAAGAAAAATCCCTGCATAGCAGGGAAATTCTAGTCGCAATTAGATTAAAGGGCAATTCTCACCAAGCCACGTTCTCGTGGCGGGTCGGGCGAAGCGTCTTGAAGAACCACTTGCCGCGTTTGAGGATCATCCACAAGACATAGCCGATCATGATGATGGTAAGCTCGCCAAGAGCGACCCACCCCATCTCGACCCAAAGGGCGATGGCGCCCATGTCGTAGAAGCAATAAAGCATTGAGCCAACGAGGATGCCATTGAATATCGGGGGGTAAATGCAAGCGATGAGGAAACGGGGGGACAAATAAGAAACGCAGAGAACGGAAAGCACGGTTCCAGAGGTTCCCATCAGCATATCGATGAACGCGGTTTGCCCAGTCGCGGCTCCATAAAAGTTGGAGAGTAAGCAGCCGATGGTAAGTCCAATACCGAAATCAGGCCTCCAGAAACACAGCAAGACAAGGATCTCACCAATGCGGAAATTGAACATCTGGTAAGAAATCGCGGGGACGAAAATGGTCATCACAAAGTAGAGTGCTGCGATGAGACCGTTCTCGACAATCGAACGGATTAGGCGTGATGTATCGGTCATGAATAAGACCTCCTGATTTTTTAAAGCTGGGTGCCGAGGTAACAGCTTTTGCGGGTGTAATGATAGGAGGGAGGCCATTCTAAAGCAAGTAAAAGAAAAATAATGGCGGATTTGCAGGTAAAAAGCCGCAAAATAGCCGCAAAAAGTTGAAATTAGCCTGTAATAAAAAACCGCTGGTTAACCAGCGGGAGATCACCAATAACGGACCGTCGTGGTGACAAGGGTTTTATTGACTTCGAGTTCGGACAAGGAGGGCAAGGTGGAAACATCAAATCCTTTGCGTTTCAGTAAAGCCCTGCCTTCTTCTCCAAGGAACCAAGTCCTAAGGCCTTTCTTTTCCAAGGGATTGGCGTCGGTAAGCTTTTCCCATTTCGTTGGCAAATAGAACATCTGATTCCCGCGGAGCATGAAATTCTGAGGCTCCCAATCCAAAGCGACTTTGGAAAAGCGAGCAAAGCGGTATAAAGAGAACAAGGCTTCAAAATATTTATCCGGAAGTGGGCCCTTCGAAAGAGAGGTCAAGCAATCTTCCTCGGGGAAATAATCAAAAGCGATGATATGGACCGGATCATCATGAAAGCAGATTTTGGCCATGTTGATTCCCGCGTGTTTAAGCGCCTTGTAGTCGGCTAACGCCTTTTCAAATTCTTCGGGGACAAAGAAAACTCTCACCAAATAAGTTCTCCCACTCCAAGTGGCGACGAGGGATTCGTGATCGTGATGAGAAGCTCTAACGCTCTGAACGGTGAATTTCTTGCCTTTGATAATGAGGACGCGTTCTTCCATAACGAACATATTTTAGCAAAACGCGCCCTTTACGTTAAGAGTGACTGCTATACAACGTTAAACGTTAACGTTAACAATGTTTTTCGGACAAAATCTCCGCAAGCCCGCCCAAAGCCGTTTCTTTATATTTATCGGAAAGAGAGTCTCCCGTCAGCTTCATCGCTTTAATGACGTCATCGAAATGAACTTGGTTCTGTCTTATTGGCGCAATTGAGCGAGCGTAGAGATAAGAAGAATAAGCCCTTGAGGCGCCCATTCCATTTCGTTCAATGCAAGGAATGATGACGTATCCATCGACCGGATCGCAGCTAAGACCAAGGAAATGCTCCATCGCGCATTCGGCGGCATATTCAATCTGATACAAGCTCAATCCATGGAGATAGCAAAGGGCGGCCGCAGCCATTGAAGATGCCGTTCCAATCTCGGCCTGGCAACCGCCCACGGATCCGGCAATCGAAGAGTTTTGCTTGGTGAGGTTCCCAAATATCCCAGCGACATAAAGCGCGTCCCTTATCCTCGATAATGGGACTTTTCTCTGCTTGTGTTCAAAATAAAGAACGGAGGGCAAAACGCCGCTGGCACCACAAGTCGGCGCGGTAACAATCGTCTCTCCGCAAGCGTTGCTCTCGGCGACAGCGTAAGCATAAGAGGTCATAAGAAGCGTATTTCTACCGTCTTCATGATTTAACGATGAACAGGAAGAGAAGATATCTCCAGCAACCCTATCAAGACGTAATCTCGGGTTATTATTAGCAGGAATCCTGCCTTTGCTTTGCAATCCTTTTTCCACGCAGGAAAACATCGTTTTAACGCAATATTGCAGGTATTCTTCAATATCGTTTCCTTCGAATTCCAGGCAAAAATCCTTGAGATTTGCGATATTATTTTTCTTTAAGTAGGCCTTGATTTCTTCAAAATCTTTGAAGGGATAGGTTTCTTTCTCGTTGATAGAAACGTCATCATCCGAAGCGACCTCTCCGCCACCCAAAGAACGATAGGTGGCTCGCTTAACAATCTCTTCCCCTTTAAAAGCCGAAAAAGACATCGTCAGAGGATGAGAGACCGGAGTTAATTTGTCGAGGACAATTTCGCATTCAAATGGGGCGAAAGCGTCCTTTACGGCCCTTTCAGATCCATGGCCAACAGAGGTATGGGCCAATGAACCGTAAAAAGTTACCTGAAAACGATCAGGGTGAAGTTCTTCACTGAAACGTCTGAAGCTTTTCGCGGCAAGGTGAGGTCCAATGGTGTGGCTAGAGCTTGGCCCTGGGCCAACACGGTATAATGCACGGAGCGATTTCATGTCCTAATTATGCCCGAAGAAAGCATTGAGCGTATGGAAAAAGATAGCCCACGCCCTTAAGATTAGCCTATGTCCACTTTCATTCTTCTCTCAGCGATGCCCGGTTCGGGGAAATCGACATGGGCCAAGGCCTATAAAGAGCTTCATCCCAATACCGTAATCGTTTCTAGCGATGCCATAAGAGAACAATTAGGCGGCAGAGCTTCGAACATGAGCAACGAAAATAAGGTATGGCCCGAATTTCTCCGTCAGGTGCTCAAGCCTAAAATGGGGGACGACATAACTTTAATTGCCGATTCGACGAACCTCAGCAACAAATACAGAACCTATTACGCCGAACAAGCGCGGCCCCACTATCACAAATTAATCCTTGTAATGTTCGATGTTCCTTATGCAGTCTGTCAAGAAAGGAACAAGAAAAGAACGCCCGACCACGTCGTTCCCGATACGGCAATGGAAAGAATGTTTAAAGAATTCGAACCGTTGAGTGAGGAAGCAATTCAGTTGTATGACGAAATAATCACAATCGACGAAAAGGGTAAGACGAAATAGGCCCTATGTGTTTCGACAATTTAGAGTTTGCCGCCCTTTTCGTGTAGGTCTCACAACAAACTTCCGGCTAAATTGTTTCAACGCCCTCTAGTGCATCAATCAAATTAAAATCCTATCAATACGTAGGCTTGAATAGATCTCTATTGGCGCGTTTTCATCGAACGCAAACAAGGCGAACATAATTCAAAACGCTTTGAGAATTTGCACTCCTCATCGTCTAAAACAAAATAAAAAGGCACGCAAAGGTGCCTTTTTATTGTTTGTGCTTATTGAATTTATTCAGCAATCTTGCGGCCTTTTCCAGGACGAAGAGTAGAAGAAACCAAGACAAGGACGACGAGAACAAGCAACCCGCCAAGAATCCAAGACATAATGGAGAAGTCGAGGTAATTCACATCAGGCTTGCCGACCGCGGAAGAGATGAAGGAGGTTTTAGCAGAGGCAGTCTCTTGAGCAAAGACATAGGAGAAAACGCCGGCGCCAATCATTCCAGCTCCATCGAGGAGCAAACCACCTTCGAAGAGCAAGCCATTGAGCTTCTTAACGGCGCCCGTCTTTTCGCCTTTCCTATAGCCAAGCAAGGCAACAAGAGAGAGCAAGCAAGCGACAAGAGCGGCGAGGGAAACCGTAAGGAGTTTCGGCATAACATAATTTCCCGTAGGAACGCCATTGGTAACGACGCAGGCGATAAGGCCAGGAACGGCGATTCCGAAGTTGACGGAAAGAAGGATAAGAGAGAGCAAGCTCATCTGAGAATTCTGATTGACGTCGTCCCCGTGCATCTTAACGAAGGGCACGTTCACGCCAATGGTGATAATGACAGCCAAGACAAGGAAGAAGGCGATGGCGAAGCCGAGTTCGGAATAACCGAAATTCGTGGTGGTCAAGCGATACAACCAAGCGCCGTTTAAGAACAAGAAGAGGGCGACGATGAAGCCAAGGCCGATGTAGCAAGAGAAGGAATCGACAACGGATTTATCATCGTTTCCGCGGATCACGCTTTTGAGGGAAAGTCCAAAGCCAACCAAGCTAACGAGGGCGCCGGCCAAGCCGAAGGCGCCAAGTTCCCAAGGGAGAGCAACGCTCATATCAGGCAAGTCGATTGGACCATACTCTTGAATCATAAACGGGGTGACGAGTATGCCAGCCCAAATTCCCAAGGCAACGAATCCGGCGAACAAAGCCAAGAAGATGACCAAATTGATGATGCGAACTGTTGATGAATACTTCATTTTTCGACCTCTTTAAGCACAATGAACCATGCCCTTTAGGGCAGGAAGCCACATAATTTAAATCTATATCGGGTCGATAGTCAACGAATGTTTCAGTCTTGATTCAGTATACTGAATGCGCATTCGATGCCGCGGCTCGCTTCCTCTAGGAGGCTGTCGTCATTGCAAGAGGCCGGTCTGGTGCTATGGAGGCCCTTCATAGAAGTTTTGCAATCTTCTTCAACATACACGTCTAAGGGCGAAGTCCTAGCGCAGGTAAAACCAGTTAAAAGACTATCGGCAGGCTTGCATCCAGGGAAATTTTTAGCGAAATAAGCAACGGCTTCTTGAAGGTCATTTTTCAAAAACAAGGGACACGTGGATGCGAGATCGGACAAATAAACCCCTGGTTTATAAGAAGGTTTCGTTTTGCCAATTCTTAGGGGATCAGTGCCAGAGACAAAGTCTTTAACCGTTTCCAAAGGGGCGCAATAAGGCTCGCTCGGGCGGTATAAAGAGCCGTAGACACTCCCTAGGAAAGACAAAGGGCCGGCAGTTCCAAATTGTTCGAAATCCGCTTTTTTGACTTCGACCAAAATGGAGGCAAGCATATTTCCACTATCGGAATTCGGATAAGCACCATCGACCAAAACCTCGTCTTTTTTCGCTGAATAGTTGATGACGCGCCCATTTGGCACGAGGTGGCAAATAATTCCTTTTCTCCCCGAAGAAAGAGACAAGTTTTTGGCGTATCTAAACGGGGGCAAATCCGAAGGGATGGAGTCAGAGCCGTAGACATCTTGGCAAACGTCTTTGTTTCTAATTTCAGCGAGAACCCCGAAATAGAAATCGCGAGGCTGAATTTTTATTTTGGATTCAGAAAGCACCGACAGGAAATTTGGAGTCGGATTGCCCGTGGCTAAAACCACGCATTTCCCCTTTAAAACATCTTTTTTGCCCGTTTTATCAACATAGCGGACGCCTTTAATTTTTCCAAAAGAAGACAGGAAGCCGGTGACCTTTTTCCTAAAGAGGAACTCGCCGCCCAATGCGCAGATTTCTTTGTAAAGGGCATCCACAATTTTCCTCATTTCGTCTGAGGAAAGATAGGAAGTACCGTTGACGGATAACTGGCTTGGGGCACCGAACTCAAGCAATGTATCTACAGCAAAACGTTCATAAGGCGTCTTGTGTCTGTCGTTATAAACCGGCGCGCCACAAAACCCATAAAATCCGCCCAATCCACTAGTATAAGGGGAAAGGCGATCGTCGTTTTTAAACGGCAAGCCCTCAGCGGAAGATATCCTTTGTTGAATGTCGCCACCCTGTTCAAGAATCAATGGCTTCCCTCCGGCTTTAGCAAGGACATATGCGCAAAACAAACCAGAAATCCCCGCCCCTATGACGATAGGACGGCTCTTGAATTTCGTTGGCTGAATAATCAAAAAATCCTTTGGACCGAAGAAGCCAATTCTCGTATCACGAATAAAAGCATTGGTATCGACAATGGCCTTAATCGAATACGAGCATTCGCCATCAACGAAGTCCAATTTCTTCCTCACTATCTCATAGCGGAAGCTTTCAACCGGAATAGAAAGGCGCTTCGAAATCTTCGACCGAATTTCCCTTTCGGAATCATCAATATGAACGGTAACCGAATCCACTACGTATTTCATACCCTATCCGCTAAAGCCAAGGCGCTAATCAAGCACCATTGTAGATTATACCCGCCACACGGCCCATCGACATCTAGAATTTCGCCCAGGAAATGAACACCCGGTTCAATGTTGGATTCCAGTTTCTCATCAACGAAACAGACACCGACTCCACCGCTAGTAACCTGTGATTCCTCAAAAGAAGGCAGCCCAGTTACCTCAAACAACAGCGATTTAGCCTCTGTTGCAAAGCGCTGGCACGAAACCAAATCGGTAAGTTTGTTTAATCGGCATCTATTCAAAACATAATTGAACAAAGGCAAAGGAAGGAAAGCGCTCGCGAATTCTGAATTGGCGCGGCATAGATCAAAAACTTCGTTAGCCAATTCTTGAACGCTTTGGTCGGGAAACAAATCCAAAGATAAACGATAAAGACCCTCTTTAAACCTAGGGGCGATAAGGCGTTCTAAATTGAAGATAACGATGCCGGAAAGCCCGTTTTTTCTAAACAGCACTTCGCCGCCTTCTTTTTTCAAAGCAACATCGCCCCTAATTAAGGATGCTTCGGCTTTGTGCCGCAGCCCGCTTAAAGAAGCTACATTTTCCTTAATTCTTACAGGCCCTAACGCGGGCGAAGGCTCGACAATTCGATATCCATGCTGTTTGAAAATAGGGAATAACGATCCATCGCTCCCGAGATTTAAACCGCTCAATCCGCCACAGCAGAAAATAATCTTATCAAACTCTTTTTCTCCGCAATTCGTAATTAAAACCCACTTATTGCGGCTTTTTTTATAGTTAAGAACCGATGTCTCCAAAAGAAATGAGTTCCCAAGTTTTTTGCTCATGCTTTCAAGGGCGTTCACATAGCCTGGGGCAGAATAGCCTTTGGGATAAATCAAATTATCAATCGATAAGGTGGAGATTCCAATTTCTTTAAGGCGCCTTAAAAGAACATCGAAAGGATAATCTTTGAAGAAAGGCTCTAGGAACTCAGGGTTGTTATAATCGCTAGGCTTAGCAGAGCGATTTAAAAGATTGCAATGACCGTTTCCGGTGGCGGCCAACTTTTTGCCCACTTTGGCGTTATGGTCGATAAGGCTGATGTCCCAAGCCGGATGCCTCCGCTTCAAAAACACGGATAGCGGCAATCCCGAACCTGAGCAACCAACAATTCCTACTCTCATAACGAAAGTATTCTATAGTCGAAGTCGGCCTTTTTATACATTATTTGTCGAGGTAGGTATCAAGTTCCCAAGAGGTGATCAGGGTGCGGAAACGGTCCCATTCGATATTCTTGGCTTCGATGTATTTATCGAAAGTGTGATCTCCAAGGGTCTCTTTCATCAAAGGATCGGCCTCCATCGCCTTCAAAGCGTCCTTGAGGTTTTCCGGCAAATTGGGAATGCCCTGCGCTTCACGCTGTTCGCGAGTAAGGGCGAAAATATTGTCGTAAACGGGTTTAATCAGATCTTCGTCTTTCGTGTTCGCAATTCCATCAAGCCCGGCTGCCAAGATAACGGCCAAGGCTAAATACGGATTCGCCGTACCGTCGACATTGCGAAGTTCAGTGCGCGTCCCCTTGCCACGACTTGCAGGGATGCGAATCATCGCAGAGCGGTTAGCGTCGCTCCAGCAAACATAGCACGGGGCTTCGTAGCCAGGGACCAAACGCTTGTAGGAATTGACGGTCGGATTGGTGATAGCGGCAAAGCCGCGAGCGTGTTTGATGATGCCGCTAATCCACTTTCTGCAAAGCAAAGAAAGCTTCATAGGGTCATTCAAATCATAGAAGAGATTGGTACCATCCTTGTCCGAAAGCGAGCAATTGGTATGCATGCCAGAGCCATTGATTCCAAATATGGGCTTAGGCATAAACGTAGCCAAATAACCGTTTTTTCTAGCGATGAATTTAACGACCTGTTTGAAAGTCTGGACGTGGTCGCAGGCTTCAACGACATGGTCAAATCTGAAATTGATCTCTTCCTGCCCAGGAGCTACCTCATGATGGGCTGTCTGGATTTCAAAACCAAGTTTCTCGAGTTCTAAGGCGATGTCTCTTCTAACGTATTCAGCACCATCCATAGGTGAGAGGTCAAAGTAGGAGCCTCTATCAACAGGATCCACGGTGGGGCGTCCATCTGGCCCTAGTTTGAAAAGGAAGAATTCCGGTTCAAAGCCAACATCCAAATTCGAAAAACCAAGGTCGTTCATGCGTTTGACCTGGCGTTTGAGGATGTAACGGGGATCGCCAACGAAGGGTTTGCCATAGGAGGTATAGACATCGCAGATAAGGCGAGCAACTTTGCCGTGGGCGCTATCTTCGAAGCTAAGGATCATCCAAGTGTCGTAATCCGGATGCAACACCATGTCGGCTTCTTTGATGCGGACAAAGCCCTCGATGGAAGAACCATCAAAAATAACTTTGTTGTCCAAAGCGTCTTCTAGCTGAACCGCGGAGATTTCCACCGCTTTTATCGTCCCAAGAATGTCCGTGAATTGAAGACGGACGTAAGAAACGCCCTCTTCTTTCGCCATCCGCAGAATGTCGTCTTTGCTATATTTCCTCATAAAGCCTCCTTTTATGGCTTCAATACGGAAAACCATTATGCTCTTATGGGAGTAAAAAACAAGTTATTACTCTTTTATATTTTAGTAATTCCGATATAGTCGATACTTTTTAGGGAGCAGAAAATATTTTTTACTTCCGCTCAACTTTATAACCCACTTTTAAATTCGCAATGGTATATTTCCTCGGTCAAATTATGTATTCCCTAGATAGCAGCATCGTCCAAGCGAAAGAAATCAAAAGCACTCTAGAAAAAGACATCGAACAAATTCTCCCAAACGGAGATGGAACCACGCTCAACGCCATTTTCGGGCGCATTAAAAGCATCTTCGAAAGTTGTTTGTCCAGCACCCCTTCGGTGAGGGCTCATCAAGAACTTTTCATGAATGCCCTATTCGAAAACACGTTAGGAAATAGTGACGCTCTCGCCCTCCCCAACACAAAATTGGATTGCAAAGAATTCATCCGCATCGAGGATCAAATACTCCGCCTATCCGATTTGTTCTTGATCATCGATTTTGAAAATAAAGAAAGGGAGCTCAACCAATGCCTTAATAAGGTCAAGGAATCGGTTGTTCTCCCAATTTTGAAATCGAATTCTCAGTTAGCGGCTTATCTTCAAGACTGACTCAGTCTTTTTTGTCCTCCATGGTTTTGACCATGGCGTGCAGGGTTTCATCGGAAACGACGTGTTCCATCAAGCAGCAATCGTGCTCTGCGGTTTCTTCGGACACGCCGATTGAGAGCAAATAGGCTTTCAGGGTACGATGGCGTTTCAAGGTCGCTTTGGCGATTTCTCTTCCCGCAGGGAGAAGCGTCATATCTCCATAATCTTTTCTCGTGATATAGCCCCTATCAATAAGCTCATGGCCCATTTGATGGACGGCGGGCTTGGAGATGTTAAGCATTTCGGCCACAAGGGTCGTCTCCAAAGGTTCCCCTTTTTCCTCGAGCATTAGAAGCGCTTCGAGAAAATCCTCCATGGCTTTAGATGGTTTCTTGTTAATTTTCATGCCTTCATTCTAGCAATCTTGGCAAAACAAAAAAGAAAAATTGGCTTTTTTGCAAAATTTCCCCCGCTTTTTCATATTCAAATCCTCATTCGTATATAATTCCAGCGCCTATGAAAAAGCTAATTTTAGTATGCGGCCCCGCTGGCATTGGAAAGTCGACTTGGTCAAAGAGTTACGCTAACGAACACCCCGACGAATATGTCGTTGTTATGGCGGCAGACGAGGTCAGAAAAGATCTCTATGGCGGCTATGATAAATTCCCCGAAGACGGAAACATGATGCACGTCTATGTCGAATTGGTCGAAAGAGTGAAAAAATTGCAGCAAGAGAACGAAAACGTCTCCGTTATTTTGGATACGACAATGCTTTACGATGAACGCAGACTCTTCTTTGTTAGGAACTTACCGGGTTTTGATAACTACACCCTCGTTTTGCTGAAACTTCACGATTACAACACCTGCCTTATCAGAAACAAGAAGAGGCCGAAGGAAAAATGGGTACCCGAAAAAGTCATCTTGGACATGGCCTCTCACTATAACGACCCTTCTAAAGACTGTCGAAGCCACTTCAATGAAGTTTTGGAAATCTACGTCGATTGAAAGCGCTCGTCGAAGGACATAACCTCAAAGTTTCAAAACGCTGCACAAGCCTTAAACCCGTGCAGCGTTCAACAAAATAATTTTTGTTTAGCGGCAATAAAGCCTAGTTTTGCGTTGTTTTCACTCTTTTTCTTTAGGGGCTTTGTAGATGAAAAGCTTCCTGGAAACGTAATTGAACGTCAGCGTTACAATCGTGCGAATAACCAAGACTGAAAGCCAAGCCCAGAAGACGTAAATGGATCCGCCTTCGCCAAACATCTTGTCGAAAGAGAATCCGCTTAGGATGTTGATTCCCCAGCCGGACCATTCCAAACAGATCATATAGCCGAAGAATTGAATGATTGCACCTAGTAGCAAAGCAACGAAACTCCAAAACACGAATTGGAGGAGTCCTTTGAAAGACTTCGCCGTTTTTTCGGATTCATTACTGACATTTTTAAAGCCCCAGATAGAGGACAGTGACCAGTTAGCGGGCGTTGCAAAGACAAACCCGACAAGACTGATCAAAAACATCCAGAAAAAAGCGCCGATATGGCCAGCATTAGCCGTAGTTTTCGATAAAGCCGAGGTAACCCACCCCTCAACGGCCGTGTCTAAGATTGTCGCATAACCGCCGATAATCACGAAACGAATCAGCTCCAGCCAGATGTTCTTATCACGGCTTTCCTTATTTAGAGAAGGCATAATTATTTGATGTTTCCGCCGACGTTTTGCTTTTGGATTTTCCCAGCGTGTTTCCCTTTGGAGGCGTGTACCAAAACGATGCCATTTTGATTCCCGGCCACCTTATCGCCGTATTCCATCGCTTCTTTCTTGGTCTTGAAGACTTTGATGACCTTGCTTCCTCCAGCGAATTTGATAGTCCACTGGCCGTCGTCACGCTTAGAGATGTGATAAACCTTATCTGCCATAATTCTCCTCTTTTCTAGGATATTTTAGCCTTCGATAGAAAAAAGTAATTACCAAACATTCAATCGTTTAAACTCAAATGCTTAACCCGCTTATAAAAGATTTCGGTGGGAATGAAACAGGCTGTATTTCTAATGATAAAATACGGCCAGATGCAACAAAGAGGGTTTGTACATGCAACTCAATGAGAAAGTAACGGTTAACATCAATGGTCTTCCTTTAAGAGCCCACATTTGGGGCAAAAACAAGACCGCGCCCGTCATCTTATTCGTACACGGGGGGCCTGGTTTGCCCTTCCGTCACAAAGTAAAGAAGCACCTCCTCGATTTGGCGAACGATTACGTGTTATGTGTCATCGACGAGCGCGGTGCCGGAGGAAGCTACAGCCCCACTCTTAAGAAAGAAGATTTGACCATAGACCATTTCGCGGAAGATATTAACGGATGGGCTAAATATCTTTGCACGCGATTTAATCACAAAAAGGTCTATTTGATCGGTCATTCCTTTGGAAGCTTTTTGGTCGCAAGAGCCGCTATAGAACAACCGTCCTTATACGCCGCAGTCATCGGAGTGGCTCAAGCCTTGGATATGGATAGGATGCTCGTCGAAAGATATAAGATGCTTTGCGCGAAAGCCAGGGAATTGCGAATTCAAACTTTAGAAGAAAGACTTGAAGCGATGGAAGAACCCGTCGCCGGGCATTTTAAAACGAAGGAAGATGATGAGTATTTCCATGAAATTTATTACAAAACGATGGAACCTTATGGCTATCCTTCCTATAAAAGAAGAGAGATCTATCCAATATATAGAAGCGTCGAATACACGTTCAAAGAAAAGCGCAACTTGATGAAAGGTCTCTCTTTCACCGCGGAGGCTGTCTCGCCACAACGCTCCTCAATGGTATTAGCCAATTATGGTTACGTTTTCAAAACACCCTACTACATCATTCATGGCCAAGAAGACATCACCACTCCTTATGGAATGGCGAAAGAATATATGGACCAAATTCGCGCCCCTAAAAAAGGGCTGGTGAGTTATGAAACTTCCGGGCATGAGCCTTTATTCGAGGAGCCGGAGCGCTTCCTGATTGATGTGAGAAACCGTTTCAAAGAAGATGTGGATTGATTAATCGCGTTTTTCTAAGCCCGCTTCAAAATACGAGGCTTTCGTAACGACGTCCCTATCATCTTGATGGGACAATACCCTGACGGCATCCGCAGGCGAAAGCCAATAGGCGTCGGTCACTTCTTCTTTTTGGGTAACGATATCCGTATTCTTGACGTAGGCCGCGAACCAGACGACGCGTTTGAAAACGCCGGGGGCCGGGGAGTAATCCGTCGCCATCTTGAAACCTGGGATAAATTCAACATCAAGAGAGAGTTCTTCTTTAACTTCCCTCGCCGCTGTTTTTTGTTCATCCCCTCCGTCAATCTTCTCAACATGACCCTTGGGGATAGAATAGTGGCCCTGCCTCATATGCTCGACAAGGACCTTTCCCTCATGGAACAAAACGGCTCCACAGCTTTTTTCTTGTCGCCCTAAGACGCTCTTCAGCGAAAAGATCTCATCATCGCTCAGCCCGATAGCCTCGCAATAACCCTCAGCGGACCCATAACGCTCATAAAAGCGATCCTGAACATCCCTTAGATAAGAAATATCAGGATTTAAGCAAACTTCGGGAAGAAAGCCTGGCCGCTCCGTTTTGACTTTGATTGTGCTTTTTTCAAGCAAAGGGAAGGAGGCCATGAAATCGGCGTTAATCGAAGGGAAATCAACGCCCGCCAAATCCAAAAGAAGCGCAGCGTAAACGCCTGTCCTATCTTTTCCAGCGTTGCAATGGATAAGCAAAGGCTTCTCCGCGTGCAAAATGGTTTGAAGGATTCTTCTTGAAGTTGAGGCGTCTTCAAGCATTTCCATATAACTCTCGATACCGTCGTTCCAATCTTTTGGAATTCTGCCTTTCCCGTTGACCTCAAACCTAAAAACGGTGAATCCTGGATCGTTTTCCACCAATCCATCAAGTTCAGGGACAATTTGATTTCCCCGCAAATCTACGATAGTTTTGATGCCAATGCGCTTAATTTTGGCTAAATCCGCCTCCGTGGCTCCCAATAATGTTGCCGAACGATAGACGACTCCGAATTGCGTTTCCCCATAGGCGCACTCATAGCCTCCGAGATCGCGGAAGTTCTCGATTCCTTCAAACGTGTAATTCCTTGCCATAACGGGGTGTAGTTTATCCCAATTAAAGTTAATAAAAAAGCAAGCGCTGGGGCTTGCTTTCTTTGGAGGTCGAATCGATTTACTTCGCTTCTTCAACAGGAGCGGATCCGTTTTGCTTTTTAAGCTCCGTAAGAATGGCGGTGAGCAATTCTTCTTGGGTCGGCTTTGGTGCGTCGGGTTCCACTGGAGCCGGACGTTCTTCCGGATGCTTCTTGTAGTAGTTTTCCCTAGCAGCGAGCTCAAACTCGAGCTTCTTTTTGTTGAGAGCGTTCACAACTTTGATGATGACGAACAAAGTCAAAGCAATGATGAGGAAGGAAATGACAGCATTGATGAAGGAACCCCAGTCAATGACGGCGGATAGATTGTAGGTATAGGTCGTGCCGTGAAGCGTGTAGTTACTCGTAATCCTGGTTTTGGCCGCCTCGATAGCTGTGACGGTTTCTTCTCCATATTGGTCGACGGCCATCTTGGTAGCGAGTTCTTGAAGCTGGCTGGCATCGAATTTTTGCCCAATGCCCGTCAAACCTTCCTGAGCCTCATTGACCGCGGGAAGAACCGTGACCAAGCCTTTGATACCACCAGGAACGCCCCAAGTGCAGACGCTGATGAGGATGTTGGTGAACGCAGTCACGATTGCATTGAAGGCGCCGCCGATGACAACGCCAACCGCGAGGTTGAAGGCGTTCCCACGATTGATGAACGCCTTGAATTCAGCCCAAAGAGCCTTTTTCTTCGCTTTACGGGCCGCTTTCTTTTCTTGATTAGCCATAATAAATAATCCTTTCTAATGACCTCCAAAAATCGTCGGGGATACTATAGGACCACTCTCTCCCAACTGCAACGCCATTAATTCCCCTAAAGGGGAAAGCAAAAAATCAACAACCTAAATCTTCCTCTTGGCCAAGGGGTAAAAAGGCTTTCTGTCAAATGAGTGAAAATATTTTCAAAGATACGTTCAACATTCCATCGAAGATTTTTGAATACTCTATCGCCATTCTTAAAATTTATTTTCACGATTATTTGTGGAGAAGTATTTATTTATTTGACAGTGTATAGTTTTTTCAAATTCGTTTTTCCACAATAATGACGTTTCGATTCCCCAATTATCTACTAATCAATGAGGAATTTCAGCGATGGTGACGAATCATTCTTATAGAATGAATTTGTCAGCAAAAAGAACCGGGGCAATAGAAAACATGAAAATGGGGCAATTGCATTTTTCTTGGCTTTTTTTATTATTCATTGCGCGAAACCGAAAGGCAGATTCGCTATAGGAAGCAAGATCCTACCGATGTTTTTTCTATACGCCAAAACGATAACAAGGAGAAGAAACCATGCTGCAAGTCCGTAAACGCGATGAATCAATCGTCCCATTCGATCTAAAGCGCATCGAGAACGCCATTTCTCGCGCTTTCAACGCCGAACACAAAAACGTCACTGACGATGTCGTGGAGCTTTTGGCCCTTCGCGTGACCGCGGATTTCAACTCCAAAATTGCTAATGACATCATCGCGGTTGAAGACATCCAGGATTCCGTTGAAATTGTTTTGATTCAAGCCGGCTATGTGGATGTCGCCAAATCCTACATGGACTACCGCAAGAAAAGAGCTGATATCCGCCAGGTCAAAACAACGGAACTCGACTTCAAAAAGGTCGTCGATAACTACCTCCGCGTCAACGATTGGCGTGTTAAGGAGAACTCCACCGTCACCTATTCCGTCGGCGGCTTGATTCTCTCTAATTCCGGTGCTGTCACTGCTAACTATTGGCTCTCTGAAGTTTATGACAAGGAAATCGCCGACGCTCACCGCAATGCTGAAATCCATATCCATGACCTCTCCATGTTAACCGGCTATTGCGCCGGTTGGAGCCTTAAGCAGCTCATTCAGCAAGGCTTAGGCGGAGTTCCTGGCAAAATCACATCATCCCCTGCAAAGCATCTGATGACCCTTTGCAACCAAATGGTCAATTTCCTTGGCATCATGCAGAACGAATGGGCCGGCGCGCAAGCCTTCTCTTCTTTTGATACCTACCTCGCGCCCTTTGCTAAAGTTGACCACCTCTCCTACAAAGAGGTAAAGCAATGCATTCAATCCTTCATTTACGGTGTGAACACCCCATCCCGTTGGGGCACCCAGGCTCCTTTCACCAACGTCACGTTGGATTGGACTTGCCCTGACGACCTCGCGAATTTGCCCGCCATCGTAGGAGGAAAGGAAATGCCTTTCACCTACGGGGAGTGCAAAGAGGAAATGGATATGATCAACCGCGCCTTCATCGAAACGATGATCGAAGGCGACGCCAATGGCCGCGGCTTCCAATATCCGATTCCCACCTACTCAATCACCAAAGATTTCAACTGGGAACCGACGGAAAACAACAAACTCTTATTCCAGATGACCGCGAAATACGGCACCCCTTATTTCTCCAATTACATCAATTCCGACATGAAGCCTAGCGACGTGCGTTCGATGTGTTGCCGCCTCCGTTTGGATTTGCGCGAACTTCGCAAGAAAAGCGGCGGTTACTTCGGATCAGGCGAATCTACAGGCTCCATCGGGGTCGTCACCATCAACATGCCCCGCATTGCCTATTTGGCTACTGACAAAGCCGATTTCTACACTAAATTAGATCGTTTGATGGATCTCTCGGCCCGCTCTCTTAGCATCAAGAGGAAAACCATCACCAAACTCCTTGAAGTTGGGCTTTATCCCTATACCAAACATTATCTTGGCTCCTTCAAGAATCACTTCTCCACGATCGGCTTGGTCGGCATGAACGAAACTTGTCTCAATGCCCGTTGGATCAAAGAAGACCTCACCCACGCCAACGCTCAGCAATTCACCGAAGAAGTTCTTAACCACATGAGGAACCGCCTCTCTGATTACCAAGAGCAATACGGGGATCTCTTCAACCTTGAAGCCACCCCGGCGGAATCGACCTCTTATCGTTTGGCCAAACACGACAAGGCCCGCTACCCCGACATCATCGCCGCCTCCAAAGACGAAGAAACGCCTTATTACACCAATTCCAGCCACTTGCCCGTAGGCTATACTTCCGACATCTTCGAAGCTTTAGACATCGAAGACCGTTTCCAGACCCTATACACCTCCGGGACCGTCTTCCACGCCTTCCTTGGACAAAGGCTGCCAAACTGGCAATCCTGCATGAGGCTTGTGCGCAAAATCGCCGAAAACTACAAACTTCCCTACTACACGATCTCTCCGACCTATTCTGTTTGCGCAGATCACGGCTACATTTCCGGTGAACAATGGAAATGCCCGATTTGCGGCAAAGAAACCGAAGTCTATTCTCGTATCACCGGCTATTACCGTCCCGTCAAGAACTGGAACGCCGGAAAATCACAGGAATTCAAGATGAGGAAAACCTACGACGTTACCAAAGAATGTGAGGATGAAACCGAAGAAAAGCCTCAAATCCAAGTCGCCGTATCCGCAACCCCAGCGGAGGAAATGCCAAAACTAAGCGAACCTTTGCTGTTCACCTCCCCCACTTGCCCCAACTGCAAAATGGCGAAGATGATCCTCGACAAAGCCGGCTACCATTATCACAACGTCGATGCCGCCGCCAACAAAGACCTCACTCTTGCCTATGGCATCAAGCAAGCGCCAACGCTGCTTGTCCCTGACGGCGATTCTTATGCTGTTTACGAAAACGCTTCTTTGATCAAGGGCTATTTGGAATCCACTAAGAAAAGCCAGTAATTTAGCAATAAAAAGCAAGTATGGCCCCCTTTTCGGGGGCCTTATGCATTAAAGGAGTCATTATGATCCACGATTCGATAATCATTGGCGGAGGGCCTTCGGGAATGACTGCGGCCCTTTACCTGCTTCGGGCAGGAAGAAGCGTTTTGCTTTTGGAAAAAGAAACCATTGGCGGGCAGATTTCATTAAGCCCAAGGTTGGAAAATTACCCCTCCATCCCCTCGATTACCGGCGAAGAGTTCGCGGACAACCTCTTTACCCAGATAACGAATATGGGCGTTGAATTCGAACTCGAAGAAGCCACGTCCGTCGAAAAGCAAGGTGACGTCTTCCACGTCAATACAAATTACGGCATGCATCAAGGGCGAAGTGTTATCCTCGCGACAGGATGCAGCCATAGGAAGCTTGGCATACCCGGGGAAGCAGAGCTCATTGGGCACGGGGTTTCTTATTGCGCGGTATGCGATGGCCCTTTCTACGCCGGCAAGGAGGTCTTGCTCATTGGGGACGCCAACACTGCTCTTCAATACGCAATATCACTTGCCGGAATCTGTTCTAAAGTCACCATTGCGACCTTATTTGACCATTTCTTCGCCGATGAGGTTCTTCAGCAAAGGCTAATCAATTT
>CAVGXP010000023.1:0-8124 GCA_963633165.1 bacterium | reverse complement strand
CGGTCCGTCAAGTTGTCACCGCGACTAACGATGGGGCCATTGCCGCGGTTTCCGCAAATGCATATTTGCAATCGCTCGATTAATCGTAACCGCGCAATTCGACGCTTTTTATCTTATTTGAAAGGCTTTTTGCATAGTTTTCAGCTTGCCCCTTACTCACCATGTGGAACCCATGGGCAATGCAATTATCGGAATCAATGTAGCGTTGAAGATAATATCTTTTGGCTCCGGCGATCCAATCTCCTATTTCCATTATAGATTGCTCATCATGGAATTCCTCCATCAAGGTTGTGCGGAATTCGTAAGAAAGCTGTGAAGAGAGAAGGAAACGAACGGTCTCTTCGATGGGCTTCAAATCCATCGTCTTGAGCCCTATCGTCTTGGCGTAGTTGGCCTTGCTGTTTTTGATGTCGATAGCGAAATGATCCACCAAGCCCAGCTCGCTGAAACGCTTAATCAAGTCTGGGCGAGTTCCGTTGGTATCGAGCTTCACTTTGTACCCCAACGCCTTGATTTGTCGTAGCTTCTCTTCCAAATCATCCATCAAAGTCGGCTCCCCGCCAGAGATGCAAACTGCGTCCAACGCGCCTTTTCTCCTGCGCAAATAATCCAGGATCTCATCCCAGGGGATCGATGGCTGCTTTTTCGGATTCAGCACCAAAGGGCCATTATGGCAAAACGGGCAGCGAAAGTTACAGCCAGAGGTAAAAAGAGTCGTGGTGATGTTGTCGTCATAATCAACCAAAGAGAGCTTTTCCCATCCGCTGAAGTTCATGAAGACATTATACAATCTCCCTAAGGTGGGTTGTTAAAAGGCTTCCATAAGATAAAATCAAGGCGATGAACATCTTGTTTTTCTTGATACCGAAAGAAGAGGTCTGCTACGCGGACGTTAGCTGGTCTTTAAGGCAGGTTGCGGAGAAAATGGTCGCCAAGGATTTAACGGCCATTCCGGTGTTGAACAAAGAAGGCCAATATCTTTTCACCATTTCCGAAGGGGACTTGTTCCGCTATATCAAATTGCAGGCAAACCTTAATTACAAGGAGGCAGAAACCACCCCGATCTCCATTTTGCCCCACGAAAGGGAAGTGCTGCCCATCCGATTCGACGCCCAGATGAAGGATCTGGTCTTGATGGCGGGGAATCAAAACTTCATCCCCGTCATCGACGATAGAAGCGTGTTCCTGGGTATCATAACCCGTCAAACAATCATTCATTATCTCAACGACAAGCTAAAAGACATACCCGATCCGAAGATACCAGAACATTTAAGAACAAAATGAAAATCATCGAAAAATTCATCCCCATAGCAAAAGGGCGCGGAGCGTATATTCGAATTGCTAATCCCGAAGGAAGTCAAACCCCTTTGCTTGTCTGCCATGGCGGGCCGGGTTCAACCCACAATTCCCTCGAATTGCTTGATCCAATCGCCATTTCGACCGATAGGCCCATCTATTATTACGATCAATTCGGGTGTGGGCTTTCCACCATCGAAAAAGATCCAAATGCATATTCCCCCGAAGATTGGATTGAAGAATTGGATTACATTAGACACTATTTCCATCTTGGGCGCCTATTTTTGCTTGGTCACAGTTGGGGAGGCATGCTCGTTCAGCTTTATTTGCAAAACAAAGGCCAAGAAGGCATTGCTGGGATTGTCCTCTCATCCACGCTTTGCAGCGCCAAACAATGGTCTTCAGAAACCCATAAACTCACTAAACTTTTGAGCCAAAAAGACCAGGAAGCGATAGAGTACGCCGAAAGCACAGGGGATTATTCTTCTCGCGAATTCCTTTCAGCGAGTGAGCGTTATCTCAAGCTCACCGTCAGCGATATCGACTATGACGATGCGGAAATCCCAGAATGTCTCAGCCGAAAGAAGAGGAGAGGCGATGAATCTTATGTGCGTTGTTGGGGGCCTAGCGAATTCACCCCACTTGGTTTGCTGAAGGATTACGACACCACTTCTTTCTTGCCCCGTGTCGCTTGCCCCGCGCTCGTTCTTTATGGAAGCAAAGACGAATCGAATCAAATTCAAAATGAGACAATGTTCTCTCTTTTGGGCGCAAAAGATAAGGATTTGCACTGTTTTCAAGGAAGTCGCCACATGACTTATTTCGAATCGAACGAGGAATATCTACACACTTTAAACGCTTGGTTAAAAGTACATAAATAAAACATTCAGAACTTGAAAGATAATTTAATTCCCATAGAATAACCATTGCTGCCCTTTGGAGACGATGCTTCGCATTTTTTCTACGGGCAATTTAGGCATTTTGGGAGGAGCTTTATGACAATTCATCTTAATGACCACCTAACGTTCAAAAGGATTTTCTTCGCGTCCTATGCTTCAATCCTAATGATGGTTTTCACATCTATTTATTCCATTGTAGATGGCATTTTCATTTCCAACTTCGCGGGTAACAACGCTTTCGCCGGACTAAATCTCGTCTTTCCTTTCATCATGATTTTAGGGGCCGTCGGATACATGTTCGGGTCTGGAGGAAGCGCCCTTATTTCCAAAACATTAGGCGAAAAGAAACCGGAGCTAGCCAATCAATATTGCTCCATGATCGTCTATTTCATTATTGGAATCGGGCTCATCGGAGGTGTCATCGGGTTCTTTTCCGTCGAGCCTTTCGTAAAATGGATGGCTTCCTTGAATCAGGCGGGTGACGTTGACCCCGAAACCATCACCCAAGGCATTCTTTACGGCCGTATCCTCACCGGCGGGATTGTCTTGATGATGCTTCAATACGTATTCCAATCCCTGTTCTTGATTTGTGAAAAACCCAAACTCGGCTTTGCCGTTATCGCTGGATCAGGCTTAATCAACATGGCTCTTGACGCTGTATTCATCGCGGGCTTCCATTGGGGAATCGCCGGTGCGGCGGCGGCGACCTTGATTGGCCAAAGTTTCGGTGCGATTTTCCCAATTGTCTATTTCTCCGTTAGCAAAGACAACATGCTCAAATTGGGAAAGCCAATTTGGGATATGAAGGCTTTGGGGCATTCGGCATGGAATGGCTCAAGCGAATTCGTTTCAAATATCTCCTCTTCCATCGTCGGAGCCTGCTTCAATGCCCAACTATTGGTCATGATCGGACAGGATGGCGTAGCCGCCTATGGCATCGTCATGTACATCTCCTACATTTTCATGGCAGTGTTCATGGGCTATTCCGCGGCGATGGCGCCATTCATCGGTTATCAATATGGCGCGGGCAATAAAAAAGAGCTTTCCAACATCCTGAAGAAAAGTTTCATCCTCATCGCCATTACGGGTTTGGTAATGTTTGGTTTGTGCCAGCTTCTCGCCGATCCTCTCGCCTCATTTTTGTCCGGAGGATCAACTCATTTGAAAGAAATCGCAGTAAACGCGAACCGCATCTACAGCTTCGTCTATCTCAGCGCGGGTTTCAGCATCTTCACTTCTTCTTATTTTACTTCCTTAAATAACGGCACGGCCTCTGCGGTCGTCTCTTTTTGCCGTTCCGCAGCCGAAGCCGCCGCGGTATTCATTATCCCTCTATGGTTAGGGGTAAACGGCATCTGGGCATCATCTTGCTTCGCCGAGATTGTTTCTTCGATCGTTATGATCACTTTCCTTATCGGATTGAAAAAGCGTTACGGTTATTGAAGATTCTTCTTGGCTTTGTTGATGTATGTGCAAAAGGAGATGAGGTGTCCGTTATCTTCTTCTGAAGGGGAGGCAGCGGATAATTCCCACTCCTTTTTCTCATCAAGATTCTCAAAGAAAACCTCGGCGTTCCCGTCTTCGTTCACTTTCGTTAGCCAAACCTCGTCGCAATAAGGAAGCATTTGACGGTAAATAGAAGCGCCACCGACAACGAAAACATCGCCGTTTTGCAGGTTTTTATGGATTTCTTTCAGAAAATCCTCAAAAGAATGAACGTTTACGACGTTTTCGAAGGCGTAATCATTGTCTTTGGACAAAACGATATTGGTTCTGCCTTTCAAAGGCTGGCTCTTTGGGAACGAAAGGAGGGTGTTCTCCCCCATCGCCACAACGTGGCCCATTGTCTTCTCTTTGAAGAAAGCCATATCCTTAGGCAGTTTGAAAAGAAGCCCATTTTTTCTTCCTATGCCCCATTTGGCATCGCAATTTAGAATCTCGATAAGTTTGTTCATATGGCAACGGGAATCTTCTTTCCGAGTTTCTCGAATTCATAATCCTCGAGTTCGAAATCGCTGACTTTGAAATCGTAGAAATTCTTAATATCCGGGTTCATCTTAAGCTTGGGGGCAGGGTGCTCTGGCTTAGCAATCACCTCTTTGACAAGAGGTATATGGCGGTCATAGAGATGGGCATCGGCAATAACGTGAATCAGTTTTCCGGGCTTAAGCCCAGAAACCTGAGCAAACATCATGATCAAAAGCGAATATTGGAGGACGTTCCAGTTGTTCGCCGTCAACATGTCGTTAGAACGTTGATTAAGTATGCCGTTCAACTCGTCTTTGGAAACATTAAAGGTCATGGAATAGGCACAAGGATAGAGGTTCATCTCATGAAGGTCATCGAAGTTATAGATGTTGGTGAGGATTCTCCTTGAATGAGGGTTGTTCTTCAAATCGAAAAGCACGCGATCGACTTGGTCGAATTCCCCTTCAGGATAAACCGACTTTTTGCCTAGCTGATACCCATAGGCCTTTCCGATGGAGCCATTTTCATCGGCCCAGGAATCCCAAATATGAGAATGAAGGTCATGGACGTTATTGGATTTTTTCTGCCAAATCCAAAGCAATTCGTCCAAACAGGCTTCGAAATTTGTTTTCCTCAAAGTAAGGATGGGAAGTTCTTTGGACAGATCGTAAGTATTTACAATCCCGAATTTCTTGATGGTATGGGCAGGCGTGCCGTCATCCCAATGGGGGCGAACAGGATAATCCGTGTCCCAGACCCCATTTTCGAGGATATCCTCGACGTTTTGTTTAAAGATTTTATCCGCGTATGACATAACCCCGACATTATAAATGAAAGGCCGCCTTTTTAGGCGGTCAAATCCCCTTTTGATAATGTCTTAGTTATCTGAACGATAATAACCGCATTTCATCGCCCCCGAAGCGACTTGAAGGGTTTCCTTTAAAACCTTGTCAGTCAGTTTTTTAGAGGAGGAAGCCATATCGGCGTTGGCCTTTAGAAGCGTTTCCTCGCTTGGGTTAGCAAGATAGGCCGCGTCCGTCTTGATGATGTGAGCGCGGTTGTTCTCCTGCATCTTATTTTGATAACGTTCAATGTAGATAGCAGAAGAATGGAAATGAGCATCAGCTAAGGCGGCGATGAGACGGTTTTGCCAATAGAAAGAAGATGTATCAACGTCTAGCTTCGTTTGAGAGAAATAACCCGGGATCTTTGGAACGTTAGGATAAATGGCCACGAAAGCGTTGAAAGGATTGGGGCCCATGCAAATCCATTCGATCGTGGAAATCTCCCTCGGCAGATTCGGTCTAGCCTGCAAGCAGGTCATAAAGGAGGTTCTACTGATGCCAATAGGACGATAGATACCGTGGAGAGAAGGGTCCCCAGACTTGGTATAAGGATCATAAGGGGTGCCTTGATAGTAGGAAGAGAGTATGTATTTAACATCCTCGACCGTCACCTTTCTCTCCGGAACCATTGACCATGGCAAATCGTCAGACATCGGGGTGAAATCCGCATTAGGCCCATCGAAATCATATGTCCTCGAATTGAAATAACGGAGCATGTACCATGCTCTCGGAGTGTTATAGATATGATCGGAATCCGCATTCGAACCAAAGGCCAGCCTTGGATTGAAGTCGCCCTTTTGGTCTAATGCCAGATGATTCTTCTCCACGAATTCCTTCAAATCCGAGGAACACATATTCTCTTTTTTCTCGCCATAAGCGTCTTCGAAGGAAAAGTTATCCAGCCCAAATTGATTGGGCATGACGACATAGCGGTCGTCTGGGACTCTTCTGGCAATCCAATGATGGCCGCCGATGGTCTCTAGCCACCAAATCTCATCCGGATCATTGAAGGCGATGCCGTTGGGCTCATAAGTCCCATATTTTTCAAGCAAAGCACCAAGCCTTTCCACGCCTTCACGGGCGCTATGGATATAAGGCAGAACAAGTAAGACGATGTCTTCTTCCCCAATCCCGCCGGGATTCCATCCGCCTCCTTTTTTCGGGGTTTTATCAACGAAGGGATCGGCGCCCAAAACACGTGGATTGCTGGTAATGGTTTCCGTTGCCGTCATCCCGACGCCACAGGAGTTCACGCCTGAAGCCGGCCAAACGCCGATTTTGGGATCGACGTTGGGAATCATCGTATAACGAAGGGGATTGTCCGGAAGCTCGATAGTGAGCTTCCCGATTTTGGAAACGTATTTCCTTTGTTGCTGTTTGGGTTCAACCACAACGAGCTTTTTGACATCGAAATGACCATCGTCATTCCTAGCGATCATCGTCGATCCGTCATTGCTGGCGTTTTTCCCGACAAGTATTGTTGTGCACGGCATAATTGTTAATTCTCCTTAATGACTCTATTCTATCCTTCCGACAAATTTTATAAAGGATATACGCCCACGCCAATAAAAGCTAAAATCAAGCCAGAAAGGAAACCATGATAAAAGGAATCCCGTTTCGCTTCGCTTCGACCAATCCCGCCCTGCCCTATTTGACGATTTCGGAGAAAATCTCGAAAGATCTAACCCTATTCTCACTGGGTGCAAATACGGAAATCTCGAAAGAAGCCTACCCCGGGGAGACACTCTATATTTGCCTATCTCAAGAAGGCTTTTTCGAGAAAGAGAACGACGAACAGTGTTCATACGGAAACGCTTATATTTCCGATGAAAATGAATTGTTGGGCAAAAAAGCACGCAAATCGGGCTTTCTTTATCTGGAATGGCAATTGCCAAAGGAAAACAAAATGAATCCATTAATCAAAAAAGGCGAAGTCTTTGCCCTAAAAGAGATCCTCCCCTATCAAGAAGGCAAAATCGTCAATCTCACCGTTATGGAGGCCCCCTCCGCTCAGATGGCCGTCATCGCGATGGCGAAAGGTTGTGAACTCAGCCCCCACAAAGCCCCCGGCGAAGCTTTGCTTCTCATCTTAGACGGAGAGGGGATCATCGATTATGAAGGAAAAAGCCACAACGTCAAAGAAGGCGACTCCTTCTCCTTCGCCAAAGGCGGACTCCATGGAGTAAAAGCCAAAACCAATTTCAAGTTCGCCTTGCTCCTAGAAAAAGGAAACTGAGGAGACAAATCAAATTACAGCCCCTAATGGGGCTTTTTTTATGCAAAAAGGCCACGGCGATTAACCGCGGCCCTAAGCAAACGTCTACTAAAACTTAAGCTTGGTGATCCTTATCGGCAGTGGAATCAATGACGTCTTCCCTCTTATTGACGGAAACGACAGTCACAAGAGGAATGGAGACGAAGGTGGCAAGCACCAAGAAGCAGGCATAGATGAGAAGGATGCAGCCAAAGATGATTAATTGAACGTTGGAAGCGATGATGGTATCTCCGCCCTCTTTAGTGGCAATGCAAAGAGCACCGAGGACAATCGAAGCGACGGCAATGATGAAACCAAAAGCGATGGCCGGAATGGCTTTCTTTATGGATTTTTCACGGATGCCGTTGACGATTAAGAACGCTGCATCAGCGGCCAATATGGCGCCAACGACGATCATAACGAAGGGGACGAACCCGATCAAAACGAACATAAGTTTCCCAGCTTCTTGCCTAACGACAAGCCAGATGCCGACGGCAAGCGTAATCCCCGCGGAAATCGCGGCTGTCGCGAAGCCGGCCTTAGAAAGAGCGGACCCCAAGAGCCCACCGATGATCCCCAAGGATCCGATGACGATGAAGGACCAGCCCAAGACTAAGGAAATGCTCTGGATAGTAGCGGCAGAGCCATCTCCGTTCACCAAGGCGTCCATGCTCGTGTTGCCCATTTGAGCACCGGCAACGATAACCAAAATGCCGATGACAAGAATCAACACGGCTTTGACCCAATTGGTCAATGATTTTTTGACAAATTCCATGTAATTTTGTCTCCTTTTCGATGGAAGATTGTACCACCTTTGATTTCGATAGGCGCAATGAATTGAAACAGGTGTCACTAATGGTCA